>CADCTQ010000297.1 GCA_902805615.1 uncultured Cytophagales bacterium | reverse complement strand
TTCCTCAACCAGTGGGGCATTCAGCCCGACTACGCCACCAACGGCCAGATGGCGGTGGAAATGGTGGAACAACAGCACTACGACCTGCTGCTGATGGACTTGCAGATGCCGGTGATGGACGGCTACACGGCCACGCGGTACATCCGCACGCTGGAGGACGAATACTTCCAGCACCTGCCCATCATTGCGCTGACGGCCTCGGCCATGAGCGACGTGAAGCAGAAGCTGCTCGAAATCGGCATGAACGACTACGTGACCAAGCCCTTTAACCCGTCGGAACTGCACAACAAGATTACCTACTACACCCGGGGCGCCATTGCCCGGCACGGCGAAACGGTCCGGCCGGACCCGGCCCAGTTCTCCGGCATTGACCTGCAGGCCCTCGACGAGATTGCAGGCGACGACCTCGACTTCAAACAGCGCCTCATCGCGGTGTACGTCGAAACGGTGCAGGAGTGCCAGGCCGAGTACGGGCGGTGCCTGGCCGAACGGAATGAGGCCGATTTGCGGGCCCTGAGCCACAAGATGTACCCGACCCTGACCATCCTGGCGGCCGACGCGCTGCTGGCGGAGTTCGAGCAAGGCAAGTCCCTCCTGCGCTGCGCGGCGCCGGCGCCGGAATGCACGGCCTCGGTGCGCCGCATGAACGAACACTGCGCGCGGCTGGTGGGCGAACTCATTTCCCTACCCGGATTTACGGCCTTACCGAATCACCAGGATTGCGTGGACTAAGGTCCGGGGCAGAGAAGTGGAAGGAGAAATAAAAGGGATTTTGAATTGATCAATCGCCAGACGGATGAAACCAATCAAGCGGAGAATCGCGATGTACTTTAAGGGGGCGGCCCGGGAGCTTGCCCGTTTGTTCTCCCGCGGGGCGGGACCGAAGCCGGGATTTTGAGGGACCGAAGTTTGTACTCCATCTTCTTTACAACCCCAAGGCAGGTGCTGGTGCGCATCGGTGTCGCTTGCTGGCGCGCATCGCTGCCACGGGCTGGCGCGAAGCTGTGCTTCGTGCCGGGAATGTCTTCCGCCTCTGACGGAACGAGGTTGTTTCCTTACGGCTGGGGGTAGTCTTCCGACTAGTATGTGCTTAGCGTATGGGCGAATTTGAGGGGCTTAGGGTGAGAGATGGGTTGGTAGTAAGAGGTTGGTTGTGAAGGGATGGTGAATGGTTTATGAAGCGTAAGTGGGGTTTGTTCTTTTTGGCATTGCCCCAAAAAGAACCAAAAAGGTCTAGGCCCAATGATGCTTCCCCCCACTGGGCTTACCCGCCCCTCGCCATTGGGCCGGGCCCACGCGCCGCGAAACCATCAGTGCCGAAACAACGATACGAACGCGTAAGGAAAGAACGATACTAACGCGTCGCGTAAGGGGGCCGCTTACTGCCTGGCTATACACTGTGTATCCACACGGGAGGACGCTAAGCTCATACCGCGATTGATCGCGTCTTCCGGTTCAAAATTCACCACGGAGAAAAGAGTTTCACGCAAAGGCGGGTTTCGCGCAAAGGCGCAAGGGAGGAGCGCAAAGGGCGCAAAGAAATACGCGTACACTTTGCGGTTCGGTGCTAACTCGCTAACTCCCCAACTCCCTACAGCCAGCCTTTGCGCTTGAACCAGAAGTAGATGCCCAGGGTGATGACGAACATGAGGCCGATGGCGCCGGGGTAGCCCCACTTCAGGCGGAGTTCGGGCATGAATTCGAAGTTCATGCCGTAGATGCCGGCAATGAACGTGAGCGGCATGAAAAACACCGAGAAGATGGTAAGCACCCGGATCACTTCGTTGGTACGCTGCGACGACAGCGAGAAGTAGATGTTGAGCAACTGGTTGGTGTTGTCGGAAAGCGTGTCGTAGATGGTTTGCAGGCGCACGAACAAGTCGCGGGTGTCGCGGGTATTGGGGTTGTTCTCGGCCGGGTCGTCAATGTTTTCGATCACGTCGCGGGTGAGAATGAGCATCCGGCGGATGAGGTCAATCTTGCGCCGCAGGTAGTAAAGGCCCTTGAGCACGGGCGGCATTTTGTCCTTGAGGAAAATCCGGTCCTCGTAGAAATCCAGTTCCCGGGAAAGCTGGTCGGCGGGAGCCTCGTAGGTGAGCAGCGCCCCCCGCACCACCCGGTTGAGCAGGTGGAACGCCCCCCGGCACTTGCCCGTGTCAATGAGGTCCTTCTTGAGGTCGTCAACGAACACCAGCGCCTTCCGGTGAATGGTGATCACGAACCCGTCGGTGTAGAAGATGGCGACCTTGTTGGTCAGTTCCTGGATCGTGTCGGCTTCCTCCTGCGTGACTTCGGGCGTGTAGAGGCGCACGATGATGAAGGCTTTGTCGCCGATGAGTTCGTACTTGGGCAGGTGGCCGGGCTGGAGGCAGTCTTTCACGGAACTGGCGTGCAGCTGGTACTGCACGGCAATGTCCTGGAGTTCCTGGGGCTGCGGGTCCACGATGTCGAGCCACTCAAACCCAAACTGGTTGGCCTCGGCGAGTTTCTGGAGCATACGGAAAGCGGGAAGGTAAAGTAACCTTTTGGTGCGGCGGCAAGTTATGGAAAATCGGGCAGCCGGGGCGACCCGGGAAGGGGGCCGGCCGGGGCCGCCGGGCGTTTCGCAAAATCCGGACAGTAACACAGAAAATTAAAAAAAAGTGAAACTTTCTTGTGAAACCGGAGTAAATAGACCATATCTGACTTAATTTTTTTATAACAATGCGATTCATTTCCACGAAGACCCACGGCGTGTTGGATTACTTGACGGGGTTGTTGTTGATCGCCGCTCCCTGGTTGCTTGGTTTTGCGGAGGGTGGAGCGGAGACATGGGTTCCAGTGATTTT
>CADCTQ010000296.1 GCA_902805615.1 uncultured Cytophagales bacterium | reverse complement strand
CCCTCAAGCTCGACACCTGGTTTCACCCCACCGTGGACGTGCAGCGGCCCGACCCGGCCAACGCCGAAAACACCCGTTCTTTCGCCACCCGCCCGGCCACCGACGTGATCCTGCCCGGCGACCTGCTCCACGTGGACTTCGGCATTACGTACCTGGGGCTGAACACCGACACGCAGGAACTGGCCTACGTGCTCAAGCCGGGCGAAACCGCGGCTCCCGCGTACCTGAAAAAAGCCCTGGCGACCGGCAACCGCTTGCAGGACATTCTTACGTCGCACTTCCGGGCGGGCCGCACGGGCAACGAAATCCTGGCGGCCACCATTGCCCAGGCCAAAAAGGAGGGCATCGTGCCGAGCATCTATTCCCACCCGGTGGGCTACCACGGCCACGCGGCCGGCCCCGCCATCGGCATGTGGGACATGCAAAACGGCGTGCCCGGCAACGGCGACTACCCGCTGCACCCCCACACGGCGTACGCCATCGAACTCAATGCCCGGGTCAAAATTCCCGAGTGGGGCGGCAAAGAAATACGGGTCATGCTCGAAGAAAACGCCGTGTACACGCCCGAAGGCGTCCGCTACCTCGACGGCCGCCAGCAGGAGCTGCTGCTCATCCCGAGGCAGTAAGCAAAAAGCAGCAGGCAATGCCGCGTTCGGCCTGCTGCCGATTGCTTACTGCCTACTGCTTTTTGCTTACTGCGTATTACCGATTGCCTGTTACTGGCTGCTTATTGCGCGGCAAACGTCGTTTCCACTTTTTCGCCGTCCATGTCGTTGGTGACCACGAGGTGGGAGGCAGACAAGGATTTGATTTCGAGGTAGAGGTAGGAACGGGTGCCCTGCTTCACGGAAAGCACCGAATTGCTCAGGCTCCAGGTGCCCGTCAGCCGTTGCGGATCGGTGGCGGTGCATTTTTTGGTTCCTTCGTCCAACGTAAAGGCATTGCCCGCCGCGAAGGTATAGAGGTTGTCGGCGCGGCAACTGCTCTGGAAGCGGTCGGAGCCATCTTTGGTAATGCTGACGACCTTCCAGGTTTTGGAACCACCGCCGGAAAGCAGGTCTCCCTGGGGAGCGGGGTCGGTGGTATTCTCGCAGGCAGTAGTTCCGGCCAGCAGCAGGGCGGTGAGGGCAAGGGTAGTGGCGTGCACTTTTTTCATGGGGCCAAATGTCTTTGCCCGTTGCTTTTCAAATCCCGTGCCGTTTTAACGCTTCGTACCTACGGGTGCCACCTCCCCAAAAAGCAAAGGCTTCCCGGACGGGAAGCCTTTGGGCAAGGGGTCAATGCTTGCTAGGGCACAATGTCAATGACCGGCAGCGTAACACTCCTGGTCAACGTGTTCTCGTTCACCACCTCGGCCCGCAGCCGCAGGGCACCCTTGGCCGGAACGAGGTCGGCCGGTACGGTGTACCTCAGCAGGACCGAATCGGTGCGCGACACCGCTGAATAAGCCGGCGCGTAGGCGGTAGTGGAAACCAGGGTTTCGGTGGCCGTTGCCCCGGGCCGGGCGTACAGGCGCACTTCCTGGATGGGGTCGCGCGACCAGTACCGCAGGTCTACGGTCACTTCGCTGCCGGGCTTCACGGCGGTGAGGGCGGGGGCCGTTACCGCGGCGCTGGCAATCACCGGGAAGTAGCCCCGGCCTTCCTGGGTGTTGTCGCGAAGCCACTGATCGGGCTCCTCTTCGCAGGCCGTCAGGGCAACGGCGGCAATCAAAAGAACTTTCTGCAATATTTTCATTTGGATGAAGTCAGGTTAGCATCAGAAGTTTACTGGAACAACCACATTCTTTCGGCCTGGTTACCCACCGACGGCAGGCTGGTATTGCGGCCAGGTTCGTTGTCGGGGTAATTGCCCCGCTGCACCCACTGCCCGTTCAACCGGTTCACGGTCGGCTGGGTAAGGTTCTTGTAGATCGTCGGGTCGTAGTCGTAGCGGCGCATGTCGGTCCAGGTTTCCAGTTGCAGGTACATGGCAATGTACTTCTGAACCATGATGTCCGACAGGGTCAGGTTTTCCGCGCCCTTTGCAATCAGCGGATTGTTGATGTAGGCGTCAATGTCGGCAACGGCAACCCCTACTTTGGTCATGCTGCCCCGGATGCCTTCCAGGTACGCCGCGTACGCGGCAGCCTTGTCGGTGTCGAAGGTGGCTTCGGCCTTGATGAACTGCGTTTCGAAGTAGGTCAGCATCAGGACGGGCGACGTGCGGGCCCCGTAATAGGTAGTGGTCGTGACGTCTACGTTGGTACCGGCAGCCACGGCCTGCGGATCGGCCACCCCAACCGGGCGGCCCACGTAGGCAGCGGCCCCGCGGTTGTCGGCGTATTTGGGCAGCCGCGGATCAACCACCCCGGGGAAAGCACCGGCGGCGCTGCCGTTCATGTTGTTGATGAGGTAGGCACCGGGCTTGTGGGCCCGGCCGGTCAGGGGTTGGTTGGAGATCAGCGTAAACCAGGGATTGCTGTTGAGGGCGTCTCCCGGGTACTCCAGGTCCAGGTCGCCGGCGCCGGTCCGGTCATTGATTCCCTTATCGGCGTCTGCCGCCGCCCGCAGCTTGTTGGCGGGGTCTTTTTCGCTCAGGTGCAGGTAGTACCGGGCCCGCAGGGAATACGCCGCCCGCAGCCACCGGGCCTGGTCGCCGTTGTACACGAGGTCGTCGGTGCCCGGCCGGAGGTTGGCCTGCGCGGGAGCCGGCTGTTCCAGTTGGGCAATGGCCTCATCGAGCAGGTTTTTGAGGTGCACCGTGTAAATCTCCGACTGGGGATCGTACGCCGGGTTCAGTTCCCCCACCCCCTGAAAAGCCTGGGAGTACGGGATGTCGCCGAACACGTCGGTACTCTGCTGGAGGTTGAGGGCAATGAGTACCTTGGCAATGCCCAGGTAGGCGTTAGACCCTCTTTCGGCCGCCAGCCGTTCCAGTTCCTTCAGGTTGGGCAGGGCGTTGAGGTACGCCGACTGCCACAGGGCGTCGAAGCCGTAGGGGTTGTAGGCATCAATGTTGGCGGCCTGGTTGCCGTGGCCGGCCAGGTGCTGGGTGTAGTAGGCCCCGTAGCTGGCGGCATCGTAATACGCGGTGGAAGTGAACTGAATGGCCGGCGCCAGCAGGGCGGGCATGGTCACCTGGCCGGGGGTGATTTTTCCGGGGTCGTTGTTGATGTTGAGCAGCCCTTCGCAGGCAGTGAGCGCCGACAACAACAGCAAAGCAAGACTATATCTTTTAAACATGGGAATGGGCAAATCAGAGTGATACATTCAAACCAAAGTAAATGCTGCGCGTGGCCGGCACGTTGGTACCCACGTAGCCGTACGCGTTGCTGCCGGAGCCGTACGTGCTGGCTTCCGGGTCAAAGCCCACGAAGGGCGTAGTCACCCACAGGTTGTTGGCCGATACCGACACGCCGATGTTCTGGAAAGGCGTGCGCCCCACCAGCCCTTTGGGCAGGTTGTACCCCAGCGTCACGTTCTGGAGGCGAATCCAGGAGGCATCCTGGAAGCCGTTGTTCTCGGCGGCCAGGCGGTAGCGGAAAGCGTTCCGGTAGAATTCGTCCGCTCCCAGTTCCACGGGAATGTCGTTGGGGACGTACTCGGGGTTGTCGAGGGTGCCTACGTTGCGCACCCCTTTGAAAATGACTTCCTTGTAGCGCATGTCCGTTTCGGCACCGGTGCCGGTCTGGTAGCGTTGCCAGCGGGCAATGTCGAACACTTCGCCGCCCTTGCGGAAGGAGAACAGGAACGACAGGTTGACGCCTTTCCAGGAGAGCGAATTGTTGATGCCGCCCGTCCAGTCCGGGAACGCATTGCCGATCCGGTCACTCTGGGCCAGGGGCCGGCCCCGGTAGTTGTTCCCGTTCACGTCAGGGTAGCCGTTGGGCAGGATGATGAGCTGTCCGTTGTACTCACTGTTGGGGTCCTCCACGCGGGCGTAGGGCCAGCCGTACCAGTCGCCGGGCCGTCCGCCGGCGCGGATGATCTGCTTCACCCAGGGCGTCTCGGGGTTGAACACGATTTCGTTGACCCCGGGCGGCATGCTCAGCACCCGGCCCCGCAGCTGCGACCAGTTCAGGGAAGCATCCCAGGTGAAAGCGCCTCGCTGCATTACTTTGGCGTTCAGCAGCAACTCCAGCGATTTGTTCTGGATTTCCCCGGCGTTGGTTACGTACACGTCGTACCCCGATCCGTAGCTTACCGGCACGGGCACGATCTGGTCCACGCTGTTCTGGATGGCGTAGGCGGCATCAATGCCGATCCGGTTGCGCAGGAATTGCAGTTCCAGGCCAAACTCCAGGCCCCGGGTGCGTTCCGGGCGGAGGGTTTCGGAGCCGAAGGTAGTACTGCGGCGGGCGCCGCCTGTGCGGCCGAAGGGCCGGTAGGTTTCAAAGTACACGCCCGTCTGGTACGGGGAGGCGTCCTTGCCTACTTCGGCGTACGAAGCCCTGAGCTTGCCGTAGTTGAAAATCGGGTTGCTGGCCAGTCCCAACGTTTCGGTGAAGATGTAAGACAGGCTCACCGAGGGGTAGAAGAAGGAACGGTTGGCAACCGGCAGCGTGGAAGAAATGTCATTCCGGCCGGTCAGGTTCAGGTACACGGTGCGGCGCCAGTCGAGTTTGGCGTCGGCGAAAAAGCCGATCAGCGTTCTTTCCGTCGGGAAATTGCGGGCCGTGTAAGCCGACTGGTTGTTGATGCTGTTGAAGCCCCCCACAACGTATTCGGTGCCGGTGGCCGTCAGCTCACTCGTGCGAATGTGCGTAAACTGGTTGCCCACCAGCAGGGAAGCGTTAAAATCGTCGCCGAACGACTTCTGGGCGGTCGCCAGGAAGTTGGAGTTCAGTTCGCGGTACCCGATGCGCTGTTCGGTCACCGTGCCCAGCCGGGCGATGATGAGCCCCGGCACGGAAATGCGTTCGCGGAAGTCGGAGTACTGGTCGAGGCCGATCTTATAATTGACCGTGAGCCACTTGGCCGGCGTATAGTCGGCGCCCACGTAGCCGATGAAGCGGTTCACGTCGTCGCTCAGGTACGAATTTTCGGCGAAGTAGAGCGGGTTATCCAGGTTGGCGTTGTACACCTGCTGCGTCCCGTCGGGGTTCTGGTAGTTGGTCATGTCCACCGTGTTGGTGTGCCGCATGGCGTAGAAAATGGAGCCGTTGGCTACGCCGCCGCCCGGGTTGGTGCCGCCCGACTTGATGTAGGAGGCCGAGCCGTTGATGGACAACTGGTCGTTGGCCTTGAGGGTGCCCGCCAGTTTGGTGGTGATGCGGTTGTACTTCGAATTGGGCAGCACGCCCGTTTGGTTGAGCGAAGAGATGGAGGTAAAAAAGGTAGCCTTTTCGTTGCCGCCCGAATAGGTCAGCGCATTCTGGAACTGGTGCCCCGTGCGGAACAGTTCGTCCCACACGTTGTACACGGGCACGCCTTCCCGCACCGGGGGGCCGTACGTGTTGAGGTTAGGCTGGTTCACGCCCTGGGCATTGGGGAAGGAGTAGCGGCCCCCTTCGCCGTTGCCGAATGCGGTCTGCATGGGCGGCGTTTTGGCCACGTCGTCGAAGCTGTAGGTAGACCGGAAGTCGAGTCTTGCTTTACCCGCCTGCCCCGACTTGGTGGTGATGATGACGGCTCCGTTGGCGGCCCGCAATCCGTACAGGGCCGAGGCGGCCGGGCCTTTCAGAATGGAGATGGACGCAATGTCGTCCGGGTTGATGTCGGCGGCCCGGTTGGCCGTCTGGAAGTTGTCGCCACCCGTGTTGTTGGCGGCGTCCCTGCCGAAGGTGTTCGTGTTGTTGCTGATCGGAATGCCGTCCACCACGAACAGCGGCTGGTTGTTGGCGTTGGGGTTGAGGGAAGTGACGCCCCGGATGAGAATGTTGGTGCCCGCGCCGGGTGCGCCACCCGCACTGGTTACGTTGACGCCGGCCAGCCGGCCCCGCAGGGCGTTGAGGGCGTTGGGCTGGTTGGTCTCGGTGAGTTGGGTGCCCTTGATCTCCTGCACGGTGTAGCCCAGGGCCCGCTTTTCCTTGGCGATCCCAAAGGAAGTAACCACTACTTCGTTGAGCGTCTGCACGTCGGGTGCCAGGGTAACGTTGAGGGTGGAAGATTCACCCACCACCACTTCCTCGGGGGTGAAGCCGATGTAGCTGAATACGATGGTGTTGCCCGTAGCGGCCGCAATGCTGAACCGGCCTTCCCCGTCGGTAACGGTTCCGCTCGATGAACCTTTGAGCACTACGTTAACCCCTGGCAGGGGTGAGTTGTCCTCCATGGAAGTGACCTGTCCCGCCACCGTGCGGGTTTGTGCCAGGATCGGCTGAGCCAGGAATGGGCTCAGCAGAAAAAGAAACAGTAACACTTTTTTCATATATTCTCTAATTAATCAAGCCCCGAAATTACCCATTTTATTTTGAGCTTTTTGAAAAGAAAGTGCGTTGCGTGTACTTTCCATCGGGTATTTGCTTGAAATAATACCACCTTTTAAACAAGAAATTACAGGCGCTATAAATAATCAAATTAATAAAGTTCTAAAAAGCAGGAATTTACATCCCCCCGGCAACTGGTCATCCCCCGGTAGCTCAGCTTTCGCAGCGACTTCGCCCGGGGCATTTTTTTTGATAACTTGCTCTGCTACTCTCCCTGCCCATGAAACTGACCCTGCACCGCTTCGAACTGCCCCTCAAACACACCTTTACCATCGCCTACGACTCGCGCGACACCCAGGAAACGCTGATCGTGGAACTGGCCGACGGCCCCCACCGGGGTTACGGCGAGGCCACCTCCAACCCGTACTACGGCGCCACCATCGAGGACATGACCGACCGGCTGACCTCGCTGCGGGAATCCATCGAAGGGTACGCGTTCGGTACGCCCGAAGACTTCTGGACCCGGCTGGCACCCTCCCTGGCCGAACATTCCTTTGCCCAGTGCGCCCTCGACATGGCCGCCCACGACCTCTACGGCCGGCAAAAAGGCCAGCCGCTCTACCGGCTCTGGGGCCTGGGCACCGACCACGTGCCGCTCACCAACTACACCATCGGCATTGACAGCGTGGAAAAGATGGTGCTCAAGCTCAAAGAAATGCCCTGGCCGCTCTACAAGATCAAGCTGGGCACGCCCGACGACGTTGCCATTGTGCGCGAACTGCGCCGCCACACCGACGCTACGTTCCGGGTGGATGCCAACTGCGCCTGGTCGGCCGAAGAAACGATCCGCAACGCCGTCGCCCTCAAAGCCCTCGGGGTGGAATTCATCGAACAACCCCTGGAGGCCGGCGACTGGGAAGGCATGAAAGAAGTGTACCGCCACTCGGTATTGCCCCTGGTGGCCGACGAGAGTTGCGTGGAGGAAGCCGACGTGGCCCGGTGCGCGGGGCATTTCCACGCCATCAACATCAAGCTGGTCAAGTGCGGCGGCCTCACGCCGGCCCGCCGGATGATCGCCCAGGCCCGGGAGCTGGGCATGAAAGTAATGGTGGGCTGCATGACCGAATCCAGCGTGGGCATCTCGGCCATTGCCCAACTGCTGCCCCTGCTCGACTACGTGGACATGGACGGCGCCCTGCTGCTGGCCGGCGACATTGCCACCGGCGTCACCATCGAATACGGCCGGGTGCATTACCCCGACGCCCCCGGCACCGGCGTCTCCCTCACCGCGGCCCCTTCGGAACGTGACCTGGTACGCTGACCACCTGCCCGGCCGCACCGTGCACCTCGACGGCGCGGAGTACCGCTATTTCAGCGGCACTTCGTACCTGGGCATGGCCCGCAACGAGGCGTTCATGGACCTGCTGCGCGCCGGCATGGACCGCTACGGGGCCAACTACGCCAGTTCCCGCGCGGGAAATCTGCAACTGGCCGTGTACGCGGAAGCCGAGGCGGACCTGGCCCGCTTCACGGGGGCGCCGGCCGCCCTCACGGTGTCGTCGGGCATGCTGGCGGGGCAGCTGGTGGCCCGGGCCCTGCCCGAAGATGCCCCCTTCCTGTACGGTCCCCGCACGCACCCGGCCCTCTGGCGCCGCCCCGCCGACAACTACCAGGCCCCCTGGCAACCCTGGGCCGACGCCCTGCCCGACCGGGTGGCGGGGGTCCCGGAACGCGACGTGGTCATCCTCACCAACGCCCTGGACCCGCTCCAGGGCGAAACCTACGACTTTGGCTGGCTGGAACGGTTGCCCGCGGGCCGGCCCGTTACGCTGGTGGTGGACGATTCGCACGGCCTGGGCGTAACCGGCGAAGGGGGCGGCGGCATCTTCCGGCAATTGAGGGCTTTTCCGCACGTGCGGCCGGTGGTCATTGCCTCGCTGGGCAAGGCGCTGGGCTTGCCGGGCGGCGTGATCCTGGCCGACGAAACGCTGCTGGACGAGATTCGCCGGATGGCCTACTTTGGCGGGGCCTCGCCGGTGCCGCCGGCCTACCTGCACGCCTTTCTCCGCGCCGGTTCGCTGTACGACCAGGCCCGCCGGCGGCTCCGGGCCAACATCGCCCACTTTACCCGCCTGGCAGCGCCGGCGGGCCTCTTCCGGTACCGGCCGGATTACCCGGTGTACTACACCCCCGCCAACGCGCTGTGCGACTTCCTGCGGGAAAGGCGCATCCTGATTTCGAGCTTCCCCTACCCTACCCCCGACAGCCCCCACCTCACCCGCATCATCCTCAGCAGCCTGCACACCGAAGATGACATTGCGTACCTGGGAGAATGCATCACTGCCTTTGCCGCAAGGGCTTGAAACAAGGGTTTCACAAAAAGAGGAGAAAACGCTTTGCTTTCTCGTTATTACCTATACATTTGAGCAGGATATGCACTGGTCATGAAAGGAACCCAGTTAGGCGAGTTTGAAGAAATTGTGCTGCTCACGGTGGCCCTCCTGTACGACGAGGCGTACAGCGTAGCGGTGCTCGAAGAAATCGAGCGGCGGCTGGAGCGGCCCATGAGCCTGGGCGCCGTGCACCGGTCGCTGGCGCGGATGGAGGAAAAGGGCCTCATCCGTTCGCGGTTTGGGGAAGCCACGGCCGAACGGGGCGGGCGGCGCAAGCGGCTTTTTACGATGACGGCCACCGGCGAGAAAGCCCTGGCCGAAGCCCGCCGGCTCCGCAACGAATTGTGGGACGCCATTCCCAAAGCCGCTTTCAAAGGAGGTGTTGCGTGAAGGAAAACCCAAACGCTTCCCCCCGTCCGCCCGGCTGGGCCACATGGCTGATGGAACGGCTGGCCGCCCCGCACCTGCGGGAAGAAGTGCTGGGCGACCTGGAAGAACGCTTTGCCAGGCACCGGCAACGGCATTCCCCGGCCAAAGCCCGGCTGCGGTTCGTACTCGACCTGCTTACGCTCTTGCATCCGCGCCTCTGGCGCCGAAAACCCGACCCGTACGCTTACCACGCCACCCGTAACTTCTACCCGGCCATGCTCTCCCACCACCTGCTGCTCACCTGGCGCACTTTCATGCGCTTCAAGGGTTCGTTTTTCATCAACCTGATCGGCCTTTCCACGGGCCTGACCTGCACGCTGCTCATCTACCTGTGGGTGCAGGACGAGCTGCGCGTAGACAAGTTCCACGAAAAGGACAGCCGCCTTTTTCAGGTGATGGAAAACCGGAAAACCCGCGATGGAATACGGGCCAACCCGTTGACGGCCGGGCTGGTGGCGGAAGCACTGGAACAGGAACTACCGGAGGTAGAATATGCAGTTGCCGGCAGGCTCAGGGAAGAAAAGACAACCCTCTCGGTTGGTGACAAGAGCATTAAGGGAACGGTTATGTACGCGGGCCGGCATTTTTTCGATGCGTTCACTTACCGGCTCATTCAGGGAGACAAGCGGCAGGTACTACAGGATAAAAACGCGATGGTTATCTCGCGGGAACTGGCCATGAAACTGTTTCATACAACCGAAAATGTCGTTGGCAAAACGGTAGAAGTCCAACATGAAAAACAGTACCAGGTCTCAGGGATTTTTGAAGGAACACCGGCGGTGTCTTCCATGCAATTTGATTTCGTATTGACGTTCGACGCATACAAAGAGGTAAAGCCCGTTGTGTCAGACTGGACTTACAATAGCACCGCTGCTTACGTGGTTTTGAAGGACGGCGCTGATGTCAGCCGGGTTAATGCCAAAATCAGTGGTTTACTCCAGAGAAAAACCGGGGAGGCTGACCGTAGTTTACTTCTTCAGCAGTACTCAAGTACCTACCTGTACGGCACCTACGAGAACGGCGCGCAAAAAGGCGGCCGGATTGAGTACGTGAGGCTTTTTTCGATCATTGCCTTTTTCATCCTCACCATTGCGTGCATTAATTTCATGAACCTGTCCACCGCGAAAGCAGCTACCAGGATGAAAGAACTGGGCGTTAAGAAAGTACTGGGTGCCAGTCGTGGTGCCCTGGTCGTACAATACCTGAGTGAGTCAACTTTTCTAACTGTTCTATCGCTCATCCTGGCAATCATCTTCGTAGTCCTGCTGCTTCCGCAATTCGATCTCATCACGGGCAAGCAACTGGCCCTTGGTTTTGAGCCAAAACTCATCCTGTCATTATTGACCATTGCCCTTGTTACCGGTTTGCTGGCCGGCAGTTACCCGGCACTATACCTCTCGGGATTCAAGCCCGTAACGGTCCTGAAAGGCAGGTTCAGCCGTTCAGCCGGCGATGCCTGGGCCCGAAAGGGGCTGGTCGTATTTCAATTCACGCTGTCGGTACTATTCATTGCATCGGTGTTGGTGGTCTACCAGCAAATAAAATATGTACAAACGACTCATTTAGGCTACTCCAGGGACAATATTATTTACTTTGAAATGGAAGGGAAAGTAAAAAAGAGGCAGGAAAGCTTTCTTTTCCAGGTAAAAAACCTGCCTGGCGTCATCAGTGCTTCGAGCATCGGCGACGATGTCGTTGCCAGCGGCCAGAACACGCTGATGGCCCTTAGCTGGCCCGGAAAAAACCCCGATGAAAAATTCGTATTTGAAACGCGCCCCGTCAGCTACGGGATGATTGAAATGTTGGGCATCCAGTTGAAGGAGGGGCGGACTTTCTCCAGGCGTTTCGGTGCGGATAGTTCAAAGATTATCTTTAACGAAGCGGCCATAAAGGCAATGGGGCTACGGAACCCGGTAGGAAAGGTGATCAAAATATACGATATGCCTTTTGAAATTGTAGGGGTGGCGAAAGATTTCCATTTTGCATCCTTTCACGAAGAAATAAAGCCCTTGTTCTTTGTACTAAGGCCGGATTGGACCAATCTGGTAATGGTTAGAATCGAAGCCGGGAAAGAAAAGGAAACCATCCGTAAGATGGAGGCGTTCTACCGGGCGTTTAATCCCGGTTTCGTTTTCGACTACAAGCACTTGGATCAACAATACCAGGCCCTCTACGCGGCCGAAGGAAGAGTGTCGGTGCTTTCCCGCTACTTCGCCGGCATTGCCATCCTGATCTCCTGCCTGGGGCTGCTGGGACTGGCCGCCTTCACGGCCGAAAGACGACGCAAGGAGATCGGCATCCGCAAGGTACTCGGCTCCACGGAGGCCGGCATCGTCTACCTGTTGTCCAACGACTTCACCCGGCTGGTAGGGGCGGCCATTCTGATCGCCCTGCCGCTGAGCTATCTGCTGGCCAGCGCCTGGCTGAAGGGCTTTGCCTACAAAATCACCCTGAAGCCCTGGTACTTCCTGCTGGCCGGGCTGTTGGCGCTGGCAACGGCCCTGCTCACGGTGGGCCTGCAAGCCTTCAAAGCCGCCCGCATCAACCCCGTCGAGTGCCTTAAAGAGGAATAGGGGCCGGCGGAAATTCCCACACCCGGCCCGGCGTCAGGCAGTAGTCGAGCCGCACGTCGTGGGGACCGGCGTCGGTGATCTCGGGCACGGGGTCGAAGTAGGCGAGGCCGACCTTGCGCACGTCGGGGCGGCAGCGGGCCAGGTAACGGTCGTAGAAGCCCTTGCCGTAGCCCACCCGGTAGCCCCGCGCGTCGCAGGCCAGCAGCGGCACCACCATCCAGTCAATGGCTTCGGGCGCCACCGGTTCCCCGCCGGCCGGCTCGGGAATGCCCCATTGGGTCAGGGCCAGTTCGGTCGTCTCGTCGAAGGGGTAGCTTTCCATGCCCAGCGTAGCCACATCGGCCCGGGGCGCCACGATGCGCACGTGCGGGTAGAAGGCCCGCACCTGTTCCACCAGCAGGAAGGTGTCAATTTCGCGTTGGCGCAGCAGGGGCAGGTACACGTGCAGGCACTGCCCGGGCTGGGGGTTGAACGTGTGCACGAAGCGTCCGGCCAGTTGCCGGCTCACCGCCCGGGCCTCGTCGTCGGAGAGGCTTTTGCGTTTTTCCAGGAAAAGGCGCCGCAGTTCCCTTTTATTCATTGTCGGTGAGCACGTAGAACCGGAAGTCGAACGGGTCGAAGGTTGCCAGCAGCTTTTCGAGGAAAGCCGGGTCGTGGAGGTAGAAGTTGAGGAAGCTGTCGGTGCGTTCCTGGAGGCTGTTGCCCGGGAACAAGGCATTGCGGACGCCCAGCAGTTGCCCGATGCCCACCGACTGGTTTTGCTCTTCGGCCCGCTTGAGCCGTTTTTCCACGTGTTCGAGGATGTCCAGCACGCGCTGCCGCTGGGCGCCCACGAAGCCGTCGAGCGTCTTGTCGAGCCCCACGGCCTTTTCGCGCAGCGCCCCGAACGCCTGCACCAGCAGGGCCCTTTCGTCGTCCACCCGCACCGGGTCGGCCACCGAACAGGCCACGTAGTTGCGCTTCAATTGCGTTTCTTCGAGGAAATAATCCCCGACCGGCAGGCAGAGTTTATCCAGTTTGCGGGCCGTGTTCCGGTCAATCACCAGGGCGAAGTTGCGGGGCATCAGCGCCGGGAAGGGCACCCCGCCGGCCTTGAAAATGCCTCCCAGTTGCAGCCAGTAGGCCACCTCGGCCGGTCCGCCCACGTAGGCCAGGTTGGGCAGGATCGTTTCCTGGTACACCGGCCGCAGCATCACGTTGGGGCTGAACCGTTCGGGGTGCTTTTGAATGAGGTCCTCCATTTCGGCGGCCGTGAACGACACCTCCGTGTTGAGCACGGCAAAGCCGTCGCCCTGCGGCACGATCCGTTCGCGGAGGCGCCCGTGCAGGTAGAAAAAGTTGATTTCGCGGGGATTCACCCCGGTTTTGTAGCCCCGGGCCTCCAGGTCGGCAACCGTCGCGTTCACCTCCCGGAAGGTGCGTTGGCGGAACACGTCCTCGCGGATCACGTCGCGGAAGTGCGCCTTGAGGGCCGGGGCGTCGGCGTCGAGGCAGAGCAGCCCCTGGTCGCCGAACAGTTCGTGCACCCAGCTCCGGGTGGCGGCGGCCAGCGTGTCGTGCCCCAGGTACGCCCTTTCGAAGGCGGGCAGTTTGTGGGCCAGTTGCCCCAGCACCCGTTCGAGTTCCCGCGGGTTCATGCGGCCCACGGCGCCGGTCTGCCCGGTTTGCCAGGTGTACTTCTGCCCCAGCAGCCGGAAGTAGCTGATCTCCTCGAAATCGTGGTCTTCG
>CADCTQ010000295.1 GCA_902805615.1 uncultured Cytophagales bacterium | reverse complement strand
TTTGCTTTATTTTATTTTAAATGTGATTAATTGTAGTTAATTTGGAGTAAGCCCGCGCTGCTGCCAGGATTTCCACTGTGGCAAGGCCTGGAAGATTCTCAACCCCGCTGCTAACCCCGCAACTGGCGTATGGACAAGTTTTACAAGGGCAAAACCGATCCGGAAGTGTGGCAAGCCTTTCAGGAGGGGGACAACGAAGCCATCTGCTGGATGATGCAGAAGTTCTACCCGTTGCTCTACCGGTACGGGGTGAAGGTGTCGGGCGACCCGGACCTGACCAAGGACTGCATCCAGGAGTTGTTCATCAAACTCTGGAACAACCGCGGCCAACTGGGGCAGGTAAAGGCCATCAAACCCTATTTGCTTACTGCTTTTCGCCGGCGGCTGGTTGACGTCCTTGCCGTCGAGCAGAACTACGCCCGCACCCTGGTGCCCGCCGACCGGGAAGACCTTTTCCCGGCCGTAGCCATTTCTTTTTCGCCCGAGGAGTTCCTCATCCGCGCCCAGGATGACCTGAGCACCTCCCGGCAGCTGGCGCAGGCTCTGAACAAACTGACCAACCGGCAGCGGGAGGCGATCTACCTGCGCTACTACGAAAACCTGGAGTACACCAACATTGCCGAGGTGATGTCACTGAAGGAGCGGTCGGTGTACAACCTGGTGCACGAAGGCCTCAACAAGCTGCGCCACGAATTCGGCATGGCCGTGAGCCTCCTCAGCGACGGGCTGGCGGCATTGGCCCTGCTTGCGTACCTGTTGCTGGCGGCTGCCTGAGGCGCCTCCCGGCGAGCCTCAAAAAAAAATACATTTTTTCCCGAAAAAATCCGGTAAAAAAACGGGGACCTCCTGTCTTATTGGCAAAAGCCAGTTTTCTGCTGCCAAAAGCCAAAAGATGGACTATACCCAATTCTCCGTTGCCGAATTTGCCGACGATCCCTTCTTCCGGAGTTGGGTAAACGGGACCAACCGCGAAGCCGATGCGTTCTGGGAGGGTTGGCTCTCCCGGCATCCCGAAAAGCGGGCCGAGGTACAGCAGGCCCGCCAGCTGGTAAGCATGCTGGCCGCGTACCAGCCCCCCCCGTTGTCCCCGACCGAGTTGGCGCAGGAAGTCGGGAAGTTTCGCCGGGCCACTGCGGACCGGACAATCCCCTTTGGGCCGGGCCGGGCGACGGAACCGGCCGGACATCCGGGCACCGGCCTCGGAGCCTGGCGCCACTGGCAGCGGTGGGCGGCGGTGCTGGCGGGCCTGCTGATGCTGGCCGGAGCCGGTTACCTGCTCAACGACCGCTGGCTGCATCCTGCCCACACGGTGCGTACGCCCCTGGGCGGCCTGCGGGAACTCACCCTGCCCGACGGGTCGGTAGTGACCCTGAACGCCAATACCACCCTTACCTACGGCCGCGACTGGTCACTCCCCGCCCCCCGGGAAGTGTGGCTGGACGGAGAAGCCTTTTTCAAAGTGGTCAAAAAGAGCGCCGGCGGCGAAAGGGTAAAGTTCATTGTCCACACGGGCAACCTGCAAGTGGAAGTACTGGGCACGCAATTCAACGTAGCCCACCGCCGCGGGGCCACGCAGGTGGTGCTCAGCGAAGGGAAAGTGCAGCTCTCCAGTGCGCAACTGGCGACGGAGGGAGCCCTGCTGATGCAGCCTGGTGAGTACGCCGCCCTCTCCGGGGAGGACACCGCCTTCCGCACCAGGCGGGTAGAACCCGACGTGTACTCGTCGTGGCGGCAGAACAAGCTGATTTTTGAAGCCATGCCCTTGTCGCAGGTTGCGCAACTGCTGGAAGACAACTACGGCCTCCGGGTCACCTTCGGGGAGCCCGCCCTGGCCCGGGAGCAGTTTACCGCCACCATTCCCACCCGTGACCCCGACGTGCTGCTGTCGGCACTGGCCGAGTCCTTCAACCTGGAAGTGCGCCGGTCGGGCAACCAGGTACGCCTCACCCCCAATCCCTAGCAAAGAACATCACCCATACCCGTTACGCCCATGAAATACTGTTTCCCCTTTTCCCGCCCGTGGCTGCCGGCGGTACTGCTGGCTGCTTGTCTTTCCCAAACCCCTTTGCCCGCCCAGGACCTGGCTTCTTCCCGGAAGGTAACACCCGCCGGGAGCGTCGCCACCCCCCGGCAGGCCACCATTAAACCCCTGCGGGAGGTACTCCTGCAATTGGGGGTGGTGCATAAAGTCAATTTTGCCTTCAACGAGAAGCTCATTGAGCACAAGACTGTAGACGTGAACGGGATTGCCGGCAACAGGCTGGAAAAAACCCTTCAGGCCCTGCTCACGCCGTTGCAGTTGAAGTACAAGCGGATCAGCAAGGGCCTGTACGTCATTCAACCGGCCGCCGGGGACGCCCCGGCCAACCCGCCCGGGCAGGAAGCCGGCCAGCCCCACGGGGAGGCCCAGCCGGAAACCCGGCCGGCCGGCGGCGGCGGATCGGGAGCGGAAGCCACGGCTGCACCGGCCGGCCAGGTCCGCGACATCAGCCTGACGGGCACCGTGCGCACGGCGGCCGGCGAGGCGCTGCCGGGCGTCAACGTACTGCTGAAGGGGACCATGCTGGGCACGGTGACGGATGCGGGTGGCACGTACACCCTCACCATTCCCGACAATGGAGCAGACGGCGTCCTGATCGTTTCCTACATCGGCTACGCAACGGCAGAAGTGCCCATCGGTGGCCGGACGACGATTGACGTAGCCCTCTCCCCGGACACCAAATCGCTCAACGAGGTGGTGGTGGTCGGGTACGGCACGCAGCAGCGCCGGGACGTAACGGGTTCCATTGCTTCGGTGTCCGCCAAAGAACTCAACCAGTTGCCGGTCACCAACTTACA
>CADCTQ010000294.1 GCA_902805615.1 uncultured Cytophagales bacterium | reverse complement strand
CCACGACGTGCACGTGGCCTACCAGACCTCGGGCAACATCGCCGTGTTCGACGACGACGCCCGCCGCTTTGCCGACTTCCTGATGGATTTTTCCAAGAAATACGGCTTCTGCAACGAACCCTTCAACGCCCTCCACCAGGAGGTGGTGAACTTCTTCGGGCACAAAAAGCTGGGTGAGGAAGACATTCACGTGGTGCAGGACATCAAAGGGCTCATCCGGAAGGGGGAGGCGTCGGCCGCGGCCCGGTTCTGCGGCGTGAAGGAGCCGAACGTGCATTTCCTCAACATGCCCTTCTACGAGACCGGGCAGGTGAAAAAGAAACCCCTGAGCGAAGCCGACATCCAGGTGGTCGCCACCCTGTTGCAGGAAGTGAAGCCCCACCAGATCTTCGCCGCCGGCGACCTCCGCGACCCGCACGGCACGCACAAAGTCTGCCTCGACGCCATTTTCGGCGCCCTCGAACACCTGAAAGAGGAGGCGTGGCTGAAGGATTGCTACGTGTGGCTGTACCGCGGCGCCTGGCAGGAGTGGGACGTGGAAGACATTGAAATGGCCGTGCCCATCAGCCCCGAAGAACTCATGCGCAAGCGGCAGGCCATCTTCAAGCACCAGTCGCAGAAAGACAGCCCCGTGTTCCCCGGCAACGACAAGCGGGAGTTCTGGCAGCGGGCCGAAGACCGCAACCGCACTACCGCCGCCCTCTACGACCAGCTCGGCCTCACCGAATACGAAGCCATCGAAGCCTTTGTCCGCCACCGGTTCTAAAACTCCCATGAAACCTACGCTCATTGTACTGGCTGCCGGCATGGGAAGCCGCTACGGCCGCCTCAAGCAACTCGACCCGTTCGGGCCGGCGGGGGAAACCCTCATCGAGTACTCGGTGTACGACGCCATCCGGGCGGGTTTCGGCAAGGTGGTGTTCGTGATCCGCAAGAGCCTGGAGGCGACCTTTGCGGAGGAGATTTTCGCCAAACTCGCCGGGCACATCCGGGTGGAGTACGTGTTCCAGGAACTGGAGTACCTGCCGGAAGGATTCTCCGTGCCCGCCGGCCGCGTCAAGCCCTGGGGCACCGGGCAGGCCGTGCTGCTGGCCGGTGCGGAGGTGAATGAGCCGTTTGCCGTCATCAACGGCGACGACTTCTACGGCGCCGAATCGTTTCGCGGCCTGGCCGCGTTCCTGGCCGGCACCGACCCCGCCGCCGCCGACTACGCCGTGGTGGGCTACCCGCTGCGCAACACGTTGTCGGATTTCGGCACGGTGGCCCGGGCCGTGTGCGAGGTGGACGCCGGCGGCTGGCTGCGCGGCATGCGGGAACTGACCAGCATCGGGCGGACGGCCGCGGGCATCGGCTACCGCGACGCGGGGGGCGCCGAGGTGCCGCTGACGGGCGAAGAAACCGTTTCGATGAACATGATGGGCTTTACGCCCTCCCTTTTCGCCCACTGCCGCGTGCATTTCGAGGCGTTCCTGCGGGAGCAAGGCAACGACCCCAAGGCGGAGTTCTACCTGCCGCTGCTGGTCAACGGGCTGGTGCGGGAGGGCAAGGCCCGGGTCAAAGTGTTGCCCACCACGGCCACCTGGTTCGGCGTCACCTACCTGGAAGACCGGCCCCTGGTGGTCGAAAAGATCGCCGCCCTGACCGCCTCCGGGGCTTACCCGCCGCGACTGTGGAAATGATTACCAATGACCCAGTGAGGGGTAGTCGTAAAGGAATGAGCCGAAATCATCCCCCAACTCCCTTCGCTTGCCCTCGGGCACACCCACAAAGGTACGGAGGCGAGAGCCGAACGTACCGAACGTAGTTCTGAGGCGAGAGCCGAACGTACCGAACGTAGTGCTGCGTACCCGGCGGTGCCGCTGGGGACTCCCGGTAGCAAGTCAACACTTTGCCAAAAGGCGACTGCCACTGACGCCGGATCAGAGTATGGGACCATTGCCCCCAACGGCCGCAAAAGCGCCCCCGCCGAAGCGGAAATAGCGTAAAGACCCATTGCATTGACAATGAATAAAGGTTGTAGTGGGGAATGAAATGTACCACGGAGGCCCTGGCGTAGAGACGCGATTTATCGCGTCTTTTTGGAGAAAAGAGGTTCACGCAAATGCGCAAAGGGCGCAAAGGAAAGCACTGAACCGCAAGGCTCGCAATGGAGACGCAAAGGGCGCAAAGAAATACGCGTTCTCCCAATCTGCGCTACAATCCTGGTCATCCTTTCATCAAGCCCATCAAGGTTCAGACCATCCTGTGAATCCTGATCCTCCTGGCGCTCTTTGCGTCTCCTTTGCGCCCCAATTACGATCTTGGCGGTTCAGTTCCTTCTCGCTCCTCGCTTCTCACTCCTTTTTCCCCGTGGTACTCCGTACCAACCGATCCGCTTATTTGGCAACCATCAGGCGCTTGGAGGCGGCCGGTTCCCCGTTCACCATCAGCGTGTAGATGTAAATGCCCGTTTTCAGGCCGCCGGCGTTCAGTTCCACCTGGCCCGTGGCGGGAGCCTTCACGCTTTTCACCAGGTTGCCCTCGTTGTCGAAGAGCAGGATGAAGGCGTTGGCGTCGCCGGGAATGGTGTAGCGGATGGTCGTGGACTGGTTGAAGTTGTTGGGGTGGTTCTGTTCCAGCATTACCCCGTTGGTCTTCTTGTCGAGGAGCTGATCGTTGACCAGCTTGTTGAAAGTGATTGCTTTGAGGGCCGTTTCGAGCGTAGCCAGCCGCGCTTCGAGGCTGCTGATCTCCCGGCGCTGGTCCTGCACGGTCTGCTGCAACTCCTGGATGCCCTTGATGGCAATGGCCCCGAAGCCGCTGTAGTTCAGCGTGTACATGTCAACGTTGCGTTCGGGAACGATGTGGTGCGAGACCAGGCTGGGGAACACCTTCTCCACGTCCTGGGCGATGAAGCCATACTCCAGGGGGGTGTCCGCCCGGGCAGTCTCCGAACCATCCGTTTTGAAATGATACGTGGCCGGTTTCAACTGGTTGATCTTGTCGAGGATGGAGGAAACGGGCTGAATGTCCGTTTTGGCCCGCTCATCCGATAGGGTGGAGTACTCGCCGCTTGCGACCCGGAAGGCGCCCTTGATGTTACCATTGGCCCATAAAAACATATCCCCGTTGGAGGCAACCCACTGTTCCCAATTGTTGCCGGTCGGCGATTCGAGGTTGATGCCGAACGCGTCCTGCTGCTTGACTTTGAGCATGTATTCAGACGGGTCCGGGGTGTTGATGCCTACCCGGCCGAATGGGCTGATGGTGAGGGAGGCGGCGCCCAGGCCGATCCGTTCGATGTAAAACTGGCCGGTGGTAAGGCCCAGGCTGTTGCCGGCGCCGCCCACGCCGTACCGCCAGGTGAGGTTGTTGCCGTTCCGCATTTCGATCAGGGCGGTACGGTCACCGGAAGTGGCTGAGTTGCTGAACAGTCCCAGCCGGTTGTTGCCGTCGCTCCGGTTTACGTGGAAGCGGGTAGACGGGGTGTTGGTGCCGATTCCCAGGTTGCCGGCGTTGTTGATCAGGAGTCTGGTGCTGCCGTTGTTCTGCACGCGGAAGGCATCCTGGGAACCCAGTGAATTAACGTGCACCCGGGCGTTGGGAACGATGGTGCCGAAGCCCCAGCTACCCCCGGGCGTCACCCGGCCCTGTTCGTTGTTGCCGGTTTCGAAGATCACCGTTTGGGCGTTGTTGGTGCCGATCCGGCCGCTGCTGCCCAGGGTATTGCCCCCGTTCACCCAGTTCTGGGCGGAGAGGTTGGCGCTGCCCGCAAGCAGCATGCCTGACACCAGTGAAAGTGTAATTTTTTTCATAGCAATAAAATTTAATGAATGGAGGTTATGGAATAAAGAAATCAGGAAATGATAAGGTCGTGGGCAAAATCTACTTGGTGTGACTTGTCCGGCCGGAGCGAGACCAGGTCCTGACCGCGGGCGGCGTATCTGTAGCCTTGCCAATGCATTGACAATGAATGAGTTGCCTTTGCGGGAATTGAATTTTCCGGAAGGTGAGGCAAGCTCGGCAATAAAAAACTCGCGTTCAATACCTGATTTTAGGTATTTTATTCACAGTTCAGGTTGGGCGTCTTTCCCGGCTTTACGCCCGGCCGTTGGATGATCCGCAAGCCGGCCCGTGCCTGGGGCATTCGTGCCCGGAATCCGGCGGATCGCCGCGTGGATTGCTTCGTCGCCCTGCTCATAACAAACCGGAGGAATGAGAAAGTCATCCCCCTGCCCCCTTCGCTTACTCACCGGCCAACCCACAAGGGGGACCGGTACCCGCTGGTGCCGCCGCAAGAGAACTGCCCGTGCTTGATGGGTACGGACCCTTACTTGTCAGGCAGCCGCCAACTACCGGTCCCCCTTGTATAATAATATTTCAACGAAACTACCCTTGAAAGCCCGCCGCGGTTGGAAAATAGCGCCGGGCTCTTTTTATTGCCCGCCGAACCTTCCTTCCTGATTCCGTCATTCAACCCTTCAACCCGCCTGCATGAACCGCTTCGTACTCCTTGTCCTGCCCTGCCTCCTGTTGTTTGCCTGCACGTCGAAAGAAAAAGTGGACCTGATCGTGCACAATGCCGTGGTCTACACCGTGGACAGCGCCTTTACCGTGGCCCAGGCGCTGGCCGTGAAGGACGGCAGGTTCGTGGCCGCCGGCAGCAACGACGACGTACTGAACCGCTACCAGGCCAACCAACAGTTCGACGCGCAGGGCAAGGCCGTGTACCCGGGCTTCATCGACGCCCACTGCCACTTTCTGCGCTACGGGCTGGGCCTGCAATACGCCGACCTGACGGGCACCCGGTCGTTCGCGGAAGTGGTCGAACGGCTGGTGGCGCACCGCAAAAAATACCCCGTGGCCGCCTGGATCGTCGGCCGGGGCTGGGACCAGAACGACTGGCCGGTCAAGCAGTTCCCCGACCGCGACACGCTCGACAAGCTCTTTCCCGGTACGCCGGTGCTCATCGGGCGGGTAGACGGCCACGCGGCCCTGGCCAACGGCAAGGCGTTGCAACTGGCGGGGGTAACCGCGCAGTCCAAAACCTCCGGCGGGGTGGTGGAGGTGAAAAACGGCCGCCCGACCGGCATCCTGGTGGACAATGCCATTGCCCTGGTGTACAAAGCCCAGCCGTCCGCCACCCGCGCGGAGATCGTGAGCGGCCTCCGGCAGGCCGAACGGAACTGCCTCGCCGTAGGCCTTACTACGGTGGACGATGCCGGGCTCGGCCGCGGCGAGGTGACCATCCTCGATTCCCTGTACCGGGCCAACCAGTTGTTCATCCGTACGTACGTGATGCTGAACCCCTCCCCCGAAAACCGCGACTACTACTTTAAAAACGGTCCCTACAAAACCGACCAGCTCAACGTCCGCTCCTTCAAGGTGTACGCCGACGGCGCCCTGGGTTCCCGCGGCGCCTGCCTCCTCGACGACTACCACGACCAGCCCGGCAACCGCGGCTTCCTGCTCAGTTCGCCCGAAGAACTCCGGAAGCTGGCCGGGGAAATCTACCAGCACGGCTTCCAGATGAACACGCACTGCATCGGCGACTCGGCCAACCGGCTCCTGCTGCGCTACTACGGCGAGGTGCTGAAGGGCAAAAACGACCGCCGCTGGCGCATCGAACACGCCCAGGTGGTGTCGGCCCCCGACGTGGCCCGCTTGGGTGAGTTCGGCGTGATTCCCTCGGTGCAGCCCACGCACGCCACTTCGGATATGTACTGGGCCGGCGACCGGCTCGGGAAGGAACGCGTCCGGACGGCGTACGCCTACAAAAACCTGCTCCGGCAGAACGGAATGCTGGCCCTGGGCAGCGACTTCCCGGTGGAAGACATCAACCCGCTGTACGGCTTCCACGCGGCGGTGGCCCGGCAGGACGCCAAGGGCTACCCGGCGGGCGGCTTCCAGATGGACAATGTCCTCACCCGCGAAGAGGCCCTGCGCGGCATGACCACCTGGGCGGCCTATAGCAATTTCGAGGAAAAGGAGAAGGGCAGCATCGGGCCGGGCAAGCTGGCCGACTTCGTGGTCCTGGAGGCCGACATCATGAAGGCGCCGGCGGCGGAGCTGCGGACGGTGAAAGTGCACCAGACGTTCATCGGCGGCAAGGAAGTCTACAACCGCAACGGCGAAAAGCTGGCCGCCCGGTAAGTGTCAATTACGTCTTCTCGCTCCTCGCTCCTTCTTTCTCCGTTTGGCGTAGGAAGAAATCCGTTTGGCGTACGGAACGGCCCCCGCTTGCTGCCGATTTTTGTCGGGTAAACCAACAAAACCATGACAAACGCGCAAGACACCCCCCAACGCAGAGCCGTTCTGCTGATGCTATTCTTCCTGGCCTACCCGGTGGGCGTGTACGCCATCTGGAAAAGGAAAACCGCAACCGCGAAAAAGATCCTCTACACCCTGCTGGGCTTCCCGCTTTTCGGCGTGCTGGGGGTCTTCGTCGGCATCCTCCTGTTTGCGGCCCTGCTGCCCGCCCTGGACACTACGCCCGTGAACCGGCCCGACCGCACCATCCGCAACACCCGGGGCGACTACAAGGTTACTTTCCTGAAAACCAACCGGGAAACGGCCGGCGCCTACGAACTGGTGCAGGTAAGCCTGGCGCCGGGCGGGGGCAACGACTGGCACTACCACAACCAGTTCGTGGAGAAGTTCCGCGTGCTGGACGGCGAACTCAACATCGGCCTCGACGGGAAGGAAGTGGCGCTGGGGGCGGGGGACACGCTGACGGCGCCGGCCAACGCCCTGCACAAGTTTTACAACACGTCCGGGAAGACCACCACGTTTACCGTGGAAATCAACCCGGGCCGCAGCTTTGAACGAACCCTGCGGATCGGGTACGGGCTGTGCAACGCGGGGCACTGCGACGAAAAAGGGATGCCCAACAACCCCTGGCACCTGGTGCTGCTGCTGGCCTACAGCGAAAGTTACCTGCCCATCCTGCCCGGCGTGGTGCAGGAAACGCTGTTTCCCGCGCTGGCAAAAATCGCCCAGTGGAAAGGCGAACACAAAGCACTGGAAAGTTACTACCGCTGAGCCGGTCGGGTTACCCACCGGGACAGGGAGAATAAGGGAGTTTGAGAGTTGGAACTCAACCGCAAAGGGCGCAAGGAAGACGCAAAGACCGCAAGGCGTACGCGTCTCTCTTTGCGCCCTTTGCGCTCCTTTGCGCCTTTGCGTGAACCCCTTTGCTCCGTGGTAAGATTTTTTTCCTGCATACCCTTGCAAGTATTTACGAAATTTTCGTAGTATTACGAAAAGTTCGTAGGAGCAGATGGAAAAGCTAACCCAACAAGAGGAAGAAGCCATGCAGGCTGTGTGGAAGTGCAACGGCGGGTTCATCAAGGACTTCCTGGAAGCGTTGCCCGAGCCCAAGCCGCCGTACACCACGCTGGCTTCCACCATTAAAAACCTGGAGAAGAAGGGATTTCTCGCCGGGGAGAAGGTGGGCAACACGTACCGGTACGCGCCGCGGGTGGAGGCCGAGGCGTACAAGAAGGGGCAGATGAGCACGTTCGTGAGCGACTATTTCAAGAACTCCTACAAAGACCTGGTCGCCTTTTTTGCCCGCGAGCAACGCATCAGCGCCGATGAACTGAAGGAAATCATTGACATGATCGAAAACAAAAAATCCAAATAGCATGTCATTCCTGCTTACCTACCTCCTCCCGGCGAACGTGGCCCTGGTCCTTTTCTACGGGGCGTACCGCCTGGTGCTGCGGCGACTGACCTTTTACGGGCTCAACCGCCTGTTCCTGGCTTTCGGCATCGTTTTCTCGGCCGCCTGCCCCGCCATTGACCTTTCGGGCTGGCACCGGCAGTACCCGGGCCCCGGCCTGTCCCGGCTGGTCGCCGCGGCGCAACCGGCCCCACCCGCAGCCGCCGGCGCCGCCCAACCCACTGATTACGCGTCGCTGCTGGGGGTGGTCTTCTGGGTGGGCGTAGCCTTGATGGCGGGACGGCTGGTGGTGCGGCTGCTGGCCCTCTACCGGGTGCACCGCCGTTCGGCCGGGGACCGGTCCGGACCGTACGCGTACCGGCGGGTGGCCGGCAAAGTGGCGCCGTTTTCGTTCTGGCAAACGATCTACCTCAACCCCGATTGCCACAACCCGGCCGACTTGCCCGCCATCCTGCAACACGAGCAGGTACACGTACGCGAGTGGCACACCCTCGACCTGCTGCTGGCGGAACTGGCCCTGATCGGCTGCTGGTTCAACCCGGCCGCGTGGGCATTCAAAAGCGCCGTGGCCGAAAACCTGGAGTTTCGTACCGACCAACGCGTGCTCGGGGACGGCGCCGACCGCAAAACGTACCAGTACAGCCTCCTCACCATCAGCCATTCCGGCCCGGTGCCGGCGCTTGCCAACCATTTCAATTTCACAACCCTTAAAACCCGGATTGCCATGATGAACAAACCCCAAACCGCCCGCCGGCACGTAACCAAGTACGCGCTGCTGCTGCCCCTGATCGTTGCCCTCGCCTTCACAACAACCCTTGCCGTTGGACAGGATCACCCGACGGCTGCTCACCACGCCGAGCCATCCCAGACTCTAACGTTCGCCGATGATGCGCGGGTGCTGTATTACCTGGACGGACATCCCACCGAAAAGGCCGTGGTTGACAAATTAGACACTGCTGATTTAGAGAAGATTGAGGTATTCAAGCACAAAAATGTCGCCGCCGGCCTCGGTGACCCGCAAGCCGAAGGACTCATTGTCGCCACTACAAAAAAGAACAAAGATTCCGCCGCCGTGCGGGCGTTGAACGAGAAGATCAAAAATTTGTAAGTCAGGCATGGTCGTAGGTCGCCAGTAGAGACGCGATACATCGCGTCTCGGTGAACCCGGCATCGCAGGTAGACCGGGAAGTGATCGTTGCCGTGCGCTGATGGCAGTTCTTACTCGCTTTGCCTTGAATTTGTAGGAGAAATAGTGTTGTTGAATGAAGGGCCCAGGGCAGACGCAACGGGTCAGCGCCTGAGTAGTCCCGTAGGGACGAAATATTGGTAGCAAAATGACCTGTTCCTTTTTTGCAGTCCCGTAGGGACGAAACCAATGGCGTTGCTGCCCGTGAGGTGAATGCCAACCGGGAAATCACTATTTTCCTATTTAGTCCCTACGGGACTGTTGAAAGGGGATGTACGCGTTTTCTACCAACATTTCGTCCCTACGGGACTGCCTTGCGTTGGCCCGGTGCGCCCCAATGGGTACGGAAATGATCCGGAGACTGCGTGTTTAAACGGATACAGTTTCCTGATTGTCAAATCAATATTTCCTGATTTATCCGCCTGATCATCTTCTTCTTAGTATAAAGCCGGTTAGATACAAACGGATGCGATTCAAGATGGTACGCAGGCCACTGCCTTGCCGCGCCACGTTGAATCACACCCGCTAAAAAGAAGTCGCCAGCCGCGAGTAGATGGGAAACGATTCCTTCCCGATCCACTTACGACTGGCGACTTATCTAGACGCGATGAATCGCGTCTCTACCTGCGACTATTTACGATGCATTGCTGCCGAACACCCGCTTGAGCAGGTCGGTGACGCGGGCGGCGGGGTCCTTGCGGATTTTGAGTTCCTCGTCGGCCACCACGGTAAACATGCCCTTGAGGGCTTTGGTGGTGGTGTACCGGGTGAGGTCGGTTTCTACCTTCTGCACCAGCGGAAGACGGTTGTAGAGGGTGGTCAATTCACCCCAGAGGCGGGTGGCGGCGGTGGCGTCGAGGGCCTTCTGGATGTGGGGCGAAAAAGCCTGGGCCAGTGGGTCGGAGGTTTTGCCTTGCAGGTACGTGGTGGCCGCGTTGTCCGAGCCGGTGAGGATGTTCTTGGCGTCGGTGATCGTCATGGAGGTAATGGCGTTCACGAAGATCGGGGCGGCCTCTTTGGCAGCGTCTTCGGCGGCCCGGTTGAGCGTCAGTTCAAATTGGTCTACTTTCTTACCAAAGCCCATTTGGCGCAATTTTGTCGCCACCCGCTGGGCGTCTTCGGGGAAGGGGATGCGCACTTTGGGGTTGAGCAGGAAGCCGTCCTGTTTGTTGAGCTGCGAGGCGGCATTTTTGGAGCCCACCGTGAGGGCTTCTTTGAGGCCCTTGGCAATGTCGCCTTCGGAGAGCGGCGCGGCGGCGGTGGCTACCGAAGTAGCGGCCGACTTGACCTTTTTCCAGGAGAGTTGGGCGTAGGTATGGTTGCTGGCAATCAGGGCAATGACGAAGAGGAGACTGAGTTTTTTCATAATCGGGTCGGATGAATGGAACAAATATCCGGTGCAACGCGGCAACCGGAAAGCGCCTTGCCGCGGGTAATGCAAAGACTGTTCCCTTTTACTGTAATAAAACCCCGGAAAAGCCCGGTCCGTTCGGCAAAGCTGCATAATATGTAGCCGTATTGACGGGGAAGGTTGCATAGGAAGGTTTACCACGGAGAAAAAAGGGGTTCACGCAAAGGCGCAAAGGAAAAGGAATGGTATAGGTACGGTACTAAGGCCTATATAGCGGTACGTGTCGCGTCGCGGGAAGGCGTCGCGACACGACACGTACCGCTACAAAGGGTCGTGCACCAATACCACCCCTTTCCTCCGGTCTCCTTTTTTCCCCGTGGTTCTCCGTGCCCTCCGTGTCTCCGTGGTAATTCTCTTCTTTCCCGCACGGCGAAAAAAAAGCCCGGCAGGAAGTGCCGGGCGGGTGCTTACGGATTTTGGCGGCCTACGGGCACTCGAAAATCTCCTCGTTCACGCCGAGGCGGTTCTTGGAACTGAGCCGCACCGGGAATTCCCACAGGTAACGCAGGTGTTCCAGCGTCTCCTGGGTTTCTTTGGGCACCAGCTTGCGGTCACTCACGATGTGGTGCGTCAGGTGCAGCGTGTTGGTGGTGTGCAGGTCCACCTTTTCCACCTGGATCTCGGGCACGAAAAACGTCCGCTTGTACTGTTCGCTGAGGGCTTCGCGCACCCGGCGGTAGCCCCGTTCGTTGTGGATGGCGGCAATTTCGTACTCGTCCTCGTCCTCCTCGTCCACGATCACGAACAGCCGCATGTCGCGCATCACCTTCGGCGAGAGGTACTGGAGGATGAAACTGTCGTCGCGGAAGTTCTGCATGGCGTAGTGCACCTCTTCGAGCCAGTCGCGGCCGACCAGGTTGGGGAACCAGTACTTGTCTTCGGCGGTGGGCGACTGGCAGATGCGCTTGATGTCCATGAAGATGTTGAAGCCCAGCGTGTACGGGTTGAGGCCCGAGAAGTACTTGCTGTTGTAGTCGGGCTGGTAGAGCACCGAACTGTGGCTGTGGATGAATTCGAGCATAAAGCCGTCGTCCACGTAGCCCTCCTCGTACATCTTGTTGACGATGTGGTAGTGCACAAACGAGGCAAAGCCCTCATTCATCACCTTGGTAAGGCCCTGCGGGTAGAAGTACTGCGACACTTTGCGCACGATGCGGATGATTTCGCGTTTCCAGATGGGCAGGGTGGGGGAGTTCTTTTCGAGGAAATACAGGACGTTTTCTTCGGGCTCCTCCGGGAAGGGCTTGGAGAGCATGGCCTTGGTCGGCAGGGGCAGCCCCGACTTGGGCAGGGTGCGCCAGAGTTCGTTGTAGTTTTCGTGCTTCACGCTGGCCCGTTTTTTCAGCCGTTCCTTTTCCTCCCGCGCCGAGAGTTTGGAGGGCTTGCGGTACTTGTCAATGCCGTGGTTCATCAGGGCGTGGGCCGCGTCAAGCACCTTTTCCACCTCTTCCACCCCGAACTCCTCTTCGCAGGCCAGGATGTATTCCCGGGCAAAGGCCATGTAGTCGAGGATGGAGTCGGCCGAGGTCCACTCGCGGAACATGTAGTTGTTGGCAAAAAAGGCGTTGTGCCCCTGGCAGGCGTGGGCCATTACCAGCACCATCATGCACGTGGTGTTGTTCTCCATGTTGTAGCTGATGCACGGGTTGGAGTTGATCACCATCTCGTACGACAGCGCCGTGCGGCCCTTGATGTAGTTGTGCTGGTTGAGCACGAAGTCCTTGCCGAACTTCCAGTGCGGGTACGACGTCGGCAGCCCGATCAGCGAGTAGGCGTCCAGCATCTGCTCGGACGTCACGATCTCGATCTGGTTGGGGTATATGTTCAGGTTCAGGTACTCCTTCCCGATGAGCGTGGTCACTTCGTCGGCCGCCGCCAGCGTGTGGTAGTCCCACGTCGGGTTGCCGAACATCTTCCGGCATTCTTCTTTGCTCAGCATAAGCATAAGTAATTGCGTAAATAACTGATATTTTAATCAAGCGGTGGGTAAATTGAAAATGGACAATTGAAAATACCGGAACGCAGTCATTTTCAATTGTCCATTTTCAATTTTCAATTTCTAGTTTTCAAGCACTTTCGTCTTCCGGAACAGGCCGCGGAACACCGGCCAGATTTCATTGACTTCGTAGATTTTCCGCACCGAGAACACCGTTTCGTTGGCTACTTTGTGGTACGCTTTCCAGAGCGAACTGTTCTTGGAACGGTCGCTGATTTCCAGGTAAGCCATGTACTGCACCAGCGGCAGGATGTCGCCCCGCATCAGGTGCACGCATTCTTCGGCGTCGGAGTCCGACCACACGTCGCCGTCGGACGCCTGGCAGCCGTAGATGTTCCACTGCCCGGTGTTGTAGCGTTCGTTGATGATCTTGTGCATGAGCTTGAGCGACGGGGCCACCACCGTGCCGCCGCTTTCGCGGGAGTTGAAAAACTCTTCCTCGTCCACTTCCTTGGCCGCCGTATGGTGGCGGATGAACACCAGTTCCACGTTTTCGTACTGCCGCGTGAGGAAGATGTAGAGCAGCGTGAAAAACCGCTTGGCAATGTCTTTCTCGTGGTGGCCCATCGAAGCCGACACGTCCATGATGCAGAACATTACCGCCGACGTGGTGGGCTGGGGCACGGTTTCGAAGTGGTTGTAGCGCAGATCCACGTCCTCGAAAAAGGGCACGGCCTTCACCAGGCGGGTCACCTTCGCGATTTCCGTTTGCAGCATTTCCAGCTCGATGGGATCAATGGAGGCCAGCAGTTGCGCTTCGAGCTTTTCGAGCTTTTTCTTGTAGACGCCTTGCAGCGACACCCGCCGGGCCAGCGACTGCTGGTAGGAACTCTTGATATTGAGCCGCGACGGCACGCCGTACTTGATGAAGCCCGCCCGGCGGTTTTCGAAGCTGTCCACGTTTTCCATGAACTTCTTCACCAGGTTGGGCAGTTCGAGGTCGTCGAAGAAAAAGCGCAGGAACTCTTCGCGGGAGAGGATGACCACGAAGCCGTCTTCGGTGGTTTCGGGGCTGTTGGAGCCGGGGCCGCCCGAGCCGCCCTGACCCTGGCCGCCCTTGGGTTTGGCCACCCGGTCGCCCTCGGAGAACTTGTCGTTGCCCGGCCGCACGATCTGCTTGATGCCCGTCTCGGGATCGTGCACGAAAGTGGGTTCGTCCACGCCCTTCACGGGCACTTTCACGGTGCCGCCCGCGCTGGTTTCCTTCAGGCTTTCCTGGTTTACGATGTCCGGCAGGGCTTTTTTGATTTGTTCTTCCACCCGTTTCAGGAACCGCTGCCGGTT
>CADCTQ010000293.1 GCA_902805615.1 uncultured Cytophagales bacterium | reverse complement strand
TGATTGAAATGACGGCCAGCTACGCCTACCACAAGAAGAAATATTTGCAGGCCCGGTTCCGCTTCGCCGAAGGGCTGGTGGGCCAGGCGGCCATCGAGCAGGATACGCTGCTCCGCACCGAAATCCCCAACAATTACGTGACCATCACCTCCGGCCTGCTCGGCGACCGGCGGCCCAAGTGCATCCTGGTAGTGCCCCTCATCACGGTGGTGGGCAGCCAGAAGCAGGTGTTCGGCGTGATGGAGTACGCCGGCTTCGAGAAGTTCAGCGGACGCAACGTACGGTTCATCAACGAGGTAAGCGAGATCATTGCCCGTACGGTATTCAACATCAAGGTAAACGAAACCACCCGCAAACTGCTCGAACAGTCGCAGCGGCAAAGTGAGGAGTTGCAGATTCAGCAGGAAGTGCTCCGGCAGAACGCCGAAGAAATGCAGGCGACCCAGGAAGAACTCAAGCGGACCAACCAGGCCCTGGAGCAGCAGATCGAGCAGGTGAACCACGCCCAGAAACGGATGCAGGTGCTGCTCGAAAACGCCTCCGAGATCATTACAATCTACGACTCCACGCGGATGATCCGCTTCGTCAGCCCGTCGTTGCAGCGCATCCTTGGGTATTCGCCGGAGGAAATGATCGGCATGAACGACATTGTGTACGTGCACGAACTGGGCGTGGAGTCCGTAGACCGGATGTTCAGCGAGTTGACGCAGCACCCCGACCAGTCGGTGACCATTCAGTTCAGCTACCTGTGCAAGAACGGCGACCGGGTGTGGCTCGAGGCTACCGGCACCAACCGGCTCTCTGACCCGGCCATCAACGGCATCGTGGTCAACTCCCGCGACATTACCGAGCGGCGCAAAGCCGACAAGGAGGCCCGGATGCGCGGCCAGATGCAGGCCCTCTCCGAAAACTCACCGGACCTGATCACCCGGTTCAACAAGGAAGGCCGGGTGTTCTACATCAATCCGATCATCGAAACGTACTCGGGCCACCAGAAAGACGCCTTCTACCAGAAGCAACTCGACGAGTTGACGCTGGAACCGGGCGTGGTGGAGAACTGGAAAAATATCCTGCAAACCGTACTCACGAGCCAGGAGAAAGTTTCGGCCGAAATGGACTTCCCCTCCTCGGTGGGCAACCGGGTGATGCAGGTAAACGCCATTCCCGAATACAACGACCAGAGCGTGGTGGAATCAGTGCTCTTCGTATCGCACGACATTACCGAGCGGAAAATGGCGGAACTGGAAATCCAGAGCAAGAACCGCAAGATCACCGAGAGCATCAACTACGCCAAGCGCATCCAGGGGGCCATCCTGCCCAACAACGACATCATCAAGGAGGTGTTCCCCGATGCCTTTATCCTCTACAAGCCCCGCGACGTGGTGAGCGGCGACTTCCCGTGGTTCATGCAGAAGGGTGATGACCTGTACATTGCCGCCGTGGATTGTACCGGCCACGGCGTACCGGGCGCCCTGATTTCTTTGATCGGTTACTTCCTGCTCAACAACATTGTGGGCAGCCCCGACGACCTGACGGCGGGCGAAATCCTGGACCGCCTCGACTACGGCGTGACCCACACGTTGCGCCAGGACAACTCCGATTCATCCACGCGGGACGGCATGGACATTGCCCTCTGCAAGATCAATCTCAAGAAGAATACGCTGCACTACGCCGGCGCCCACCGTCCGCTCTACTACGTGCAGAACGGCGAGTTGCTGGAAATCAAAGGGGATAAATTCCCCATCGGGGGCGGGCAGTACAAGGGCCGCACCAACTTCACCACCACCGAAATAGGCATCCGGCCCGGCGACGGCGCCTACTTCTGCTCCGACGGCTTCCCCGACCAGTTCGGCGGTCCGGAGAACCGCAAGTTTTCGCCCAAGCGCATCCGCGACATCATTACCGGCAACCCGGACATGAACATGGCGCAGATCCACCAAGTGTTTGACCAGGAATTCGAGGCGTGGAAAGGCGATACCAAGCAAACCGATGACGTCCTGATGATCGGCATCAAGTTCTGATAAACCGCTTCAAAAAGTCCGTGTATATGAGTACAATGATTAAACCAAATATCTCTATGAAGTATGTTTATGACCTGCATTCCATCATGCTCCAGAAGAACCTCATTCTGGTGTACGAAGGAGAATTCACGCAGGAAATCACGAAATCGGTGCTGTCCATGGCCGAGCGCAACATGGATTCGGTCGGTGAGGAATCGAACATCAAGCGGAAAGTATTCAACGTAATGGTGGAATGCCTTCAAAACATCTGCAAGCACGCCGATGACGCCCCCGTGGCGGATGCCCGCAACGCGGCCATCTTCATGATCGGCAAGCACGACAACGAATACATCATTACTTCGGGCAACCCGATTGCCAACGACAAGATCGAGCCCCTCAGCGAAAAGCTGGCCCTGATCAACAGCCTCGACAAGGAAGGGCTGAAAGCCATGTACAAGGACATCATCAGCAAGGGCGGCGACCTGTCCGACAAGGGCGGCGCCGGCCTGGGCTTCGTGGACATGGCCCGCAAATCCGGCCAGAAACTCGAATACGACTTTCACCCGGTCAACGACAAAACCTCCTTCTTCTCGCTGAAAACGACTATTTCCCGCGCAGGGGCCAACGAATAATTAACCTCTTTTCTGCTTTAGTACAACTATGGAAATCATCAATTTAGAAGGTGCCGAAGACACCCCTAAAATCATCCTGGATCGCACGAACGGTATTTTTGAAATCTCCGGACGTTCCCTGCCCGAAGATACGGCTGAATTTTACCGTCCGGTACTCGACTGGCTGGGCCGCTACTCGGCTTCCCCGAATGCCAAGACTTCTTTCGCGTTCAAACTCGAATACTTCAACACGGCCTCTTCCAAGCTGATCCTCGACATCCTGAGCAAGCTGGAATCCATCCCCGGCACCACCGTGAACTGGTATTTCCACGAAGACGACGAGGACATGGAAGAGGCGGGCACCGAATTCGCCGAACTGGTAGAAGTGCCTTTCGAGTTCAAAACCTACTAAGTTCCCCGCCGGCTTTGTGGCCGGCATCCCTGTCTCCCGGCGGCCGGCAACGGCTTTAGGGGTGAGATCCTTTATTATCCTGGTAATAATCCGCCCGCGGGCGGTGTGTACTAACTAGCTATGAGTGAAGAAATACTCAAAGCACTGACCCAACTGTTTGCCATCATTACCAAACAGGACGGCGGTGTTACGGAAAACGAACGGGCATTTGTAATTCAGTTCTTCCAGCAGGAACTCGACCAGGATTCCGTGAAGGAATACGTCGAACTGTACGACGCCTTTGCAGGCTATGGTTCCGAAGACAAAGGTGAGGCCAAACTGACGTCCGTGAAGGACTCGGTGAAAACACTTGCCATTTGTAAAAAGATCAACAAAACCCTCACTCAGAAGCAGAAGGTCATCGTACTGATCCGCCTGCTCGAATTGGTGCGGTCCGACGGCAATTTCTCGTCGCAGCGCATGAGCATCATTGACACCGTGTCGGAGGTGTTCAACATCGGCCAGGAAGAGTACCACCTGATCGAAAGCTTCGTGCTGAAGCCCGAAAGCAAGGACATGGTATCCTCGGTCAACCTGCTGGTGGTCAACGACCAGCCCAGTGCCGCCACGCCGGGTGTCGCCCGGCACCTGCACCTGGAGCACCTGCACAATGAAGTACTGTTCATGCACGTACACAGCGTGGACATGTACTTCGTCAAGTACAACGGGCACGAAGACCTGCTGCTCAACGGCCTCATTATCAAGCCGCATCAGGTGTACCTGTTCTCGAACGGCAGCACCATCAAGACGCCCAAGAGTTCGCCGCTTTACTACAGCGACGTCATCGGCCTTTTCATTGACGACGCCAAGGCGGTCAAGCTGTCCTTCCAGGCCCGCAACATCGAGTTCCGCTTCCCCAACGGCGCCCTCGGCCTGCGCGACATCAACCTGGCGGAAGGCTCCGGGCGGCTCATCGGCATCATGGGCGGCAGCGGCGCCGGCAAAACCACGCTGCTCAACGTGCTGGCGGGCATCGAAAAACCCTCCCGCGGCGAAGTGCTCATCAACGGCGTAAACCTGCACACGCAGACCGACGACATCCAGGGCGTCATCGGCTACATCGCCCAGGACGACTTGCTGATGGAAGAGTTGACGGTGTACGAGAACCTGTACTATAACGCCAAGCTGTGCTTCAAGGACCTTGCCGAGGAGCAACTCGTGAAGACGGTTACCGACGTGCTGGCGAGCCTGGGTCTCGAACACATCAAGCACATCAAAGTCGGCAACGTCCTCAACAAAAAGATCAGCGGCGGGCAGCGCAAGCGGTTGAACATCGCCCTCGAACTCATCCGGGAACCGGCCGTACTCTTCGTAGATGAACCGACCTCCGGCCTCTCGTCCCGCGACTCCGAAAACGTAATTGACCTGCTCAAGGAACTTTCGCTCCGGGGCAAGCTGATTTTCGTGGTCATCCACCAGCCGTCCTCCGACATCTACAAGATGTTCGACAAGCTCCTGCTGCTCGACACCGGCGGCTACCCGATCTACAACGGCAACCCGGTGGAAGCGGTGGTGTACTTTAAAAAGGCCACCAACCAGGTAGACAGCGAGCGGGGCCAGTGCCACACCTGTGGCAACGTGAACCCCGAGCAGATTTTTAACATCATCGAAGCGAAAGTCGTTGACGAATACGGCCGGTTCACCAACAAGCGAAAAGTAACGCCGCCCCAGTGGAACGAGAAATTTTTACAGAGCTTCAAAGTGGAGGACGTGGAGGCCGTCAAGGAAAAGCCCCCCAAGGCGCTCAGCCTCCCCACGCGCATCAAGCAAGCAGTCATTTTTACCACGCGGGATTTCCTCTCCAAGGTCAGCAACACCCAGTACATGCTGATTAACCTGTTGCAGGGGCCGCTGCTGGCAGTGCTGCTGGCTTTCGTGGTGCGCTACCAGAACGACCCGGTTTCGGGTGAATACGCGTACCGGTACAACGACAACATTCCGGCCTTTATCCTGATGGGCGTGCTGGTAGCCCTCTTCATGGGCCTCACCGTCAGCGCCGAAGAAATCATCCGGGACCGCAAAATCCAGAAGCGGGAGTCGTTTTTGAACCTGAGCCGTACGAGTTACCTGTCTTCAAAGCTGGCCATCCTGTTTACGCTGTCGGCCATTCAGACCCTCACGTTCGTGCTCATCAGCAACTGGATCCTGGAAATTCAGGGCATGACCTTCAGCTACTGGCTGGTTCTTTTCACGTGCTCCTGCTTTGCCAACGTACTCGGGTTGAACATTTCGGCTTCTTTCAGTTCGGTAGTGGCCGTCTACATTACCATTCCGCTGATCCTGATCCCGCAGATGATCTTGAGCGGCGTGATGTTCAGTTTCGATAAGCTCAACAACGTCATCAGCACGAAGGGCGAAGTGCCCATCGTTGCCGACGGGATTGCCACCCGCTGGACCTACGAGGCGCTGGCCGTGCACCAGTTCCGCGACAACCGCTACCAGGCGCCCTACTACAGCTACGAAAAGCAGCAGAGCGAAGCGTATTACAAGCAGACCTACCTGATTCCGGCCCTGCTGGAGCGGCTCGACTACGCAGCGGACAACTACGAAAGCAAGGACGACTCCATTCGGGCCCTAGCGGCCAGCAACTTGGCCATCGTCCAGCACGCCCTTCGGCAGGAGACCCTGCGTGAAGGGGCGCACCTGAAAGCGGAGGATTTGCCCAATACGGAGTCGTTTGACAAGGCAACCGCCAAAAAGGTACGGGCTACGCTGGAAAACCTCAAAGAGAGCTACATCCGGCAGTTCAACGAGGTAGACAACCAGAAGGAAAAGATGATCGCCTTCTTCGAAAATGATGCGGCGCTGGACTATAACCTCACCGATTACAAGAACCGGTACTACAACGAATCGCTGGCCGACTTCGTGAAGAACACCAGTACCAAAAGCCGGATCATCGAGCACGACGGACGGCTGTTGCAGCAGATTGACCCCGTGTTCAAGGACGCCGAGATCACCGGTCTGTTCAACTACCGGGCGCACTTCCTGGCGCCCCGCAAGGCCATCTTCGGCGTGCTGGTGGATACTTTCTGGTTCAACATCGTGGTGGTGTGGGTAATGTCGGCACTCTTGTACGTGACGTTGTACTTTGAAGCCTTCAGAAACCTTTTTGAGTTCACCGGCAAAGCCATTGACCGCATCCCCAAGCCCGACTTGACGCCGCTGCGTGACCGCGTCCGCGACCGGATCAAAGACATCAAGCTGCCCGCCAACTGGCGCATCCGCATCCCGGCGCGCAAAAGTAAGGTAGTAAGCGGCTAATTATTTCAGGCGTAAGGTTATCCCCAATAATCGTTACGGTTTCATCTCATTACACACTTATTTTGACCAATTATTATTCCAGCCTTCTTGCTATGAAAAAGATGTACTTAGGCCTCTTAGCCCTCTCTATGCTGGCCTGCAATACAGATAAAAAGCCCAGCGAACAAGCCTTCCTCGAAAGCCAGCAAAACACGGCCAAGGAAAAGAAGCCCCAGGTTTCGAAAGAAGTAATCAAGGATTTCATCCAATCCATCCCCTCTCCCGTAGAAATTTCCCTGCTCATCAAAGAACAGGGCGCCAGCTACGACAAGTCGCTGCTGAACTCGACCAAGCACGCGTCCAACTACAATACCAATTTCAAGCAGGCCCTCAACCTGGGCATTTACAGTACCGACCTGGGCTACGCCAACATCTACGACCAGAAGCAGGACGCGTTCCTCTACCTGGATGCCGTACGGGGCATGGCCGACGGGCTGAACCTAGGCCAGTTCTTCGACTTCAACACGATCAAGCGCCTGGCGACCAACAGCAGCAACCTCGACTCCCTGCTGCTCATCACCACGCAGAACTTCGAAAAGATCAACGGGCACCTGCAAGACCAGGACCGGGCCAACCTCAGCGCGCTCATCCTGACCGGCGGCTGGCTCGAAGCCCTCTACCTTACCTGCGAAACCGTGAAGAAGCACCCGGACCAGTCGTTCAAGGAGAGAATCGGGGAACAAAAAATCATTCTCGATCAACTGTTGCTTGTACTTGATTTCTACAAGGAAGACCCCAACACCCAGAAACTGATTGCCGAACTGACGGCCCTCCAGCAGACGTTTGACAAAGTGGAAGTGACCAAAGTGTACAAAGAGTCTTCAATGAAGGAAGTGGATGGCGTGATGATGGTAGTAGACAATAGTACCAGCAAGATCAACGTAACGGATGAAGACATCAACAACATCTTCAACAAGACCGTCGCCATCAGAAACCAAGTCATTCAATAATTAATCCTAGAGAACTTTTTTAACCCCTTTGATTATGAAAAAGATACTTTGTACACTAGCCATTTTACTTGGTTTTTGTTACATGGGTCTATCTGACGCATATGCGCAGTGTGATGCAGAAAAATTCACGGAGAAGATCATCAGCGGTCTGCCCGATGGGGCTACCTTCCTGAAAAGCTATAAGATTGACGGCGAGGGCGGAAGAAAAGACAAAATCGAGTTTCCCTACATCTTCCGTCAGAACTCTACGTACCTGATCAACATCGCCAACAAAGACCCCGAGTTGAAAGGGGTGGTGCTGAACCTGTACGATTCCAACCGGAACCTGATCGGTACGAGCTACGATGCTTCGAGCAAGAAGTTCCGCCAGGGCCTGGGGTACACCTGCTCCTCCACCGGCGTGTACTACCTTACCTTCTCCTTCGAGGGCGCCAAAGATTACTGTGCAGCCGCCGTACTGGTGCTGAAAAAATAAAACGGTACGCAAAAAATGACAGACCCCCCGCCGGACTTGGACCAGCGGGGGTTCCCGTTTTGTAGCTGTTTGATTTACAACTTACCTAATTTATACCTGCTTGTGCACCAGCGTGGCGGAAGCCTGGGCCGTGGGGAGAATCACCAGGTCGCCGATGACCACGTGGAGCGGCCGGCTCACGGCGTACCAGATCACGTCGGCAATGTCTTCGGCAACCAGCGGCTGGAAGCCTTTGTACACGTTGTCGGCCCGCTGCGCATCGCCCTTGAAACGCACCACCGAAAACTCGGTCTCCACCAGGCCGGGGTGGACGCCGGTGACCTTGATGCCGAACGGGTTCAGGTCGAGGCGCATTCCCTGCGTAAGGGCATCCACGGCGTGCTTGGAGGCGCAGTATACGTTGCCGTTGGGGTACACTTCCTTGGCGGCCACCGAGCCAATGTTGACGATGTGACCCCGCCGGCGGGAAACCATGCCGGGAATGATGGCTTTGGAGACGTAGAGCAGCCCCTTTACGTTGCCGTCCATCATGGCGTCCCAGTCGTCCACGGCCCCTTCCTGAATGGGCGCCAGGCCGTGGGCGTTGCCCGCATTGTTGATCAACATGTCAACCTCCTGCCAGTCGGCGGGCAACGATCCGATGGCGGCTTCCACGGCCCTGCGGTCGCGGACGTCGAAGGTTAGCGTGTGCACCCGAACTTGTGCTACCAGTTCTTTTTGCAGTTCCTGCAACCGGTCTTCGCGCCGGCCGCACAGGATGAGGTCCACCCCGTGCTGCGCAAACAGCAAGGCCGTGGCTTTGCCAATGCCGGAGGTAGCCCCGGTGATCAATGCTATTTTTGCCATCAGAAGTAGAGATAGAGGGAGACCGTGTGCGAGGAAAGGCGGTTGAGGGCCTTGCTGTACACGTTCGGGTCTTTTACGAGCATGTTGGTGACGCCGTGCGAGAAACGAAGTTCGGGCGACAATTTGAAGTATTCGTAGAACAGGTCAAACCCGAAGCCGTAATCTACGCTCATGTCCACGTTGTTGGTGCGCAGGTCGAGGGCGCCTTTGTCTTTTTTGTTGGAACCGATTTCCACGCCGGGTTTGATGCCGCCCACCAGGTAGGCCCTCACGTTGCCCCGCCGTACCGACTTGTACCGCAGCAAGATCGGAAATTCCAGAAAGCCCGACTCGATGGTCTGGGGTTCGGACCGGCCGGAGGCGAACCGGTACTCAACGGTTCTTTCGTAGTACGCAAACGAAGGAAGCAGGGCAATGTCCAACTGCGGGTCAAAGGCGTAGCTGACAATGAAACCGATGCCGTACCCGGGTGCCCCTCTCGGATTGACTGCGTGCACCGTGTCCCCGCCGTCAATGAATCCTGCCGAATATTCCCGCTTCAACTGGGTGTAATGCCCCGCCAGGAAAAAGCCGTAATGCAGCGGCCGGTCGTCGTAGTCGGACAAGTGGACCGAAAACAAGCTCTTGCGGTTCTTATCCTGCGCCTGAAGACTCCGGGAAGAGAGCCCCGTGAGGAGCAGGACCGTAACGAAAGCCAGGGTTACTTTCTGCCCGTGTAGATGGAGCAAATGCCGAACGTGAGTGGTATACATTGTGTAGCCGTGAATCCTACGTTGTCCAGGATGCGGGTGAAGTCGCTGCCGTCGGGAAAGGCCTGCACCGACTCGGGTAAGTACCGGTAAGCTGCATCATCCCTGGAAACCGCCTTCCCGACCATGGGCAGGATTTGGTGCGAGTAAAAGTGATACAATTGTTTAAAAGGAAAGCTTCGGGGCTTGGAAAATTCCAAGATCACGCAAACCCCGCCGGGGGTGAGGACCCGGTGCATGTCGGCCAGTCCCCGGGCCAGGTTTTCGAAGTTCCTTACGCCAAAAGAAACGATGACGGCGTCGAAAGAATTATCCGGGAAGGTTAATTTTTCGGAATCACCCAGTTGCAGTTGGATGCGGTCTTCGAGTTTCTTGCGGCGGATTTTCTCGCGGCCCACGGCCAGCATGCCCTCGGAAATGTCCACGCCCACGACTTTGTCCGGCCCCAGCGACAATGCTTCGATGGCAAAGTCCCCCGTGCCGGTAGCAATGTCGAGAATCTTTTTGGGCCGGTGGGGCTTCAGCAAACGGATGGCCCGCTTGCGCCAGTGGACGTCAATGCCAAAACTTAAAACCCGGTTCAGGAGGTCGTACTTGGGGGAGATGTTGTCGAACATGGTGGCTACCTGCTCTTTCTTGCCGGTATCCTGCCCTTTGTACGGTACAACTGGAGAATCTTCTGATTGCCTCATCATGATTGCGTTGCGAATATACGACAACGTACTTTGTCTAACTGATGAAGCCGGGAAAATGTTGGGTGGAGAGGCAATTAACGAGTTTGAGCGTTAGGGAGTTCGAGCGTTACCCGCGAACGAACAATTCCGGGCTCCATTCTCAAACTCCCTAACGCTCAAATTCTCTAACTCCCTAAAAAGGAGGCAGATCGTCATCGGCGGCGTTGGGCGCCGGGGGCAGGGTATTGGCCCGGCTGCCGAGGCGGATGGTGCCGGGTTCGTCGAATTCGGCCGGAACGGTGCCGGCGCCGGGTAGGGCCCCGAAGCCCCCGCCGCCGAAGTCGTTGACCCCGTCGCGGTCCATGAACTTGGTGTACTTGCCGATGAATTTAAGCCCCACAGTGTCGAGCGAACCGTTCCGGTGCTTGGCAATGATTACTTCGCCGATGCCCTGCGTCGGGTTTCCTTCTTCGTCTTCGGTGATGCCGTAGTATTCGGGGCGGTAGAGGAACATCACCATGTCGGCGTCCTGCTCGATGGAACCGGATTCGCGCAAGTCGGAGAGTTGCGGCTTTTTGTCACCGCCCCGCGTTTCCACGGCGCGGCTGAGCTGGGAAAGGGCGATGACGGGTACGTTGAGTTCCTTGGCAATGTTTTTCAGGGCCCGCGAAATCGAAGCAATCTCCTGTTCACGGTTGCCACCGCCCTTGTTCGACAAATCACCCGACATGAGTTGCAGGTAGTCAATGATGATCAGTTGGATGTCGTGCTGCTGCTTGAGGCGGCGGCACTTGGCCCGCAGTTCGAGGATGGAAAGGCCGGGGGTATCGTCAATAAAAATCGGGGCGGCTTCCAGGCGGCGAATCCGGACGTGCAGTTGCTCCCATTCGTAGGCCGCCAGGTTGCCTTTCTTGATCTTTTCGCTTTCCAGTTCGGCCTCGGCGGAGATGAGACGGTTGACGAGCTGCACGGCCGACATTTCCAGCGAGAAGATGGCGGCCGGCATGTTGAACTCCACCGCTGCATTGCGCAGGGCGGACAAAACAAACGCAGTTTTTCCCATCGCTGGCCTAGCTGCAATGATCACTAAATCAGACTTTTGCCATCCGGAAGTGACCCGGTCGAGGGCCGTAAAGCCGGAGGGGACGCCGGTGAGGCCGTCCTTGTGGTCCTTCTTGGCTTCGAGTTCCTTGATGGCCTGCTGCATGAGCGAACGCATGTCGGCCACGCTCTTGCGGATGTTCGACTCGGATACGTTGAACAGGTGCTGCTGCGCCTTGTCGAGCAGTTGGAGGGCGTCGGTGGTGTCCTCGTACCCGTCGCGCAGGATTTCGGAGGCCACCCCAATGAGTTCCCGCTTGATGGCCTGCTCGGCGATGATGCGGGCGTGGAATTCGATGTTGGCGGCCGAGTTGACGCGTTCGGTGAGCGTAGCCACGTAGAAGGGACCGCCGGCAACCTCCAGCTTGCCGCTCGAACGCAGGCGCTGCGTTACCGTGAGCAGGTCCACGGGCTGCGAGTCGGCAAACAAATCCAGGATGACCTGGTAAATCTCCCGGTGCGCATCTTTATAGAAACTCTGGGGCTTCAGCACGTCGACTACCGACGTCAAAGCGTCTTTTTCGATCATCAGGGCCCCGAGCACGGCTTCCTCCAGATCAGGCGCCTGCGGGGGCAATTTGCCCAGACCAGCATCCAAAAAACGCGGCACGCCCGTACGGTTCAACCCGTTGGCGCGGTCAGGAGATGCTTTTTTATAAGAGTTTCTGGATTCCATACGTCAGCACTTCGTTACGATGAGGCAACCTTTCAAAAATAGAGAATCGTCTTTCATCCGGGTCATCCACGAGACAAATTAGTTTTCAACAGCGTATCCACGCTTTTCCACCGCTTATCCACACGATCCACAAAGTTATCCACATTCAGGGGCAAAATGATCCTGCGCTACCCTCCCGGTCAGGCGGGTCGCTGCACCACGATTTTCTCCACCACGTCCCCGGCTTTGATCTGGTCAATCACTTCCAACCCTTCGATCACTTTGCCGAACACGGTGTGGTGCCGGTCGAGATGGGCCGTAAGCAGGCGGTTGCTGCAAATGAAGAACTGTGAACCACTCGTGCGGTTGCCTTCCCGGGCCATGGACAATACGCCCCGGTCGTGGATTTGCCGGTTTCCCGTCACCTCTTCCTTGAGGGTGTAGCCGGGCCCACCGGCCCCGGTGCCCGAGGGGTCGCCGGTCTGGATGATAAAGTGCGGGATGACCCGGTGAAACGTCAGTCCGTCGTAAAACCCCTTGCCGGCCAGCTCAATGAAATTGCGGACCGTCTGGGGGGCGTCCTCCTCAAAGAACATAATCTTCATTACGCCTCTACTGGTATGGATGGCTGCCGTGGTCATAGGGGCTTACGCTGGTGTTCGCTTCGGGCGGAAAGACCGGCCTCTGGGTTTAGGTGGAACCGGTCTTTTCGCAGGGCTGCAAAGGTATACGCAGTTTTTACAACGCGACTTACTTTTTTGCTTGATTAATCCCACATTAAATTATACTTTTCCAAGCAAATGGCGCTGTCTTTCATGAAAACCCTCTTCCTTCTCGTTCCCTTCCTGTTGCTCAGCGGCCGCTCCCGGGCCCAGTCCGCCCCCGTGCGGGTGGACGTTTGCGTGTACGGCGGCACGTCGGCCGGCGTGATGGCGGCCTACACGGCGAAAAAAATGGGCAAAACGGTTTTGCTCATCGAACCCGGCCGGCACTTGGGCGGACTCACCGCGGGCGGCCTGGGCTACACCGACATTGGCAACAAGTACGCCATCACGGGGCTGTCCCTCGATTACTACCGCCGGCTGGGCAAACACTACGGCAAGTTCGAGCAGTGGGTCTTCGAGCCCAGCGTGGCCGAGAACCTGTTCCGGGACTACGTCAAACGCGCCGGCGTGGAGGTACTCTTCGAACACCGCCTGACCGGGGCCGACAAAGACGCCAACGGCTACCTCCGGAGCATTGCGCTGGAAAACGCCGTCACCCCCGCGGCGGGAGCCGGCCGGACGGTGCAGGCGGGAATGTTCATTGACGCTACCTACGAGGGCGACCTGCTGGCCCGGGCCGGCGTGTCGTACACCGTGGGCCGCGAAGACAACCGTCTCTACCAGGAGACGCTCAACGGCGTGCAATTCCACGACAAGCACCAGTTTCCCGACGGCGTGGACCCGTACAAAGTGCCCGGCAACCCTGAAAGCGGCCTGGTGTGGGGCGTCAGTGCGGAAAGCCTGCCACCGAACGGCACCGGCGACAAAAAGGTGCAGGCGTACAATTTCCGCATCTGCCTCACTGACAGCACGACCAACCAGGTGCCCATCACCCGGCCCCGCAACTACGACTCCACGCGGTACGAACTGGTGTTGCGGCAACTCTCCAAACGGCCGGCCAAGGACCTCGACGGGGTGATGAAATTTGACTACATGCCCAACCGCAAAACCGACATCAACAACAACGGCGGCCTTTCGACGGACATGATCGGCATGAACTACAACTACCCGGAAGCCGACTACGCCACGCGCC
>CADCTQ010000292.1 GCA_902805615.1 uncultured Cytophagales bacterium | reverse complement strand
AGTGGGGTTTGTTCTTTTTGGCATTGCCCCAAAAAGAACCAAAAAGGGCTAGGCCCAATGATGCTTCCCCCCGCCAGGCAACCCGCCCCTCGCCATTGGGCCGGGCCCACGCGCCGCGATACCACCGGTGCCGAAACAACGATACGGGCTCGTAACCGTCGGTGTCTCACTGACAGCGCCTGCTCACTGCCTGGCTACTCACCGCGTATTCACTAGGCATGGGGCTAATCAAGCACATTTTATCAGCCCACGGTTTCAACCGTGGGCTAACGAAAGAACAGGGTACTCTTGACCGTATGCGCAGGCTACTTCGCCCCGTTGCCGGTGAGTTGTTCGTCGAACAGTTTGAGAATGCGCCGGTACTCGTCGGTCCAACTGCTGGGCTCCACGAAGGCGTGGTCCTCCACGGGGTACACGGCCAGTTCCCAGTTCTCCTTTTTGAGTTCGATGAGCCGCTGGGAGAGCCGCACGATGTCCTGGAAATGCACGTTCACGTCCACCATGCCGTGGCACATGAGCAGGTGGCTTTTGAGCCCTTCGGCGTAGTACAGCGGCGAACTCCGGGCGTAGGCGAGGCTGTCGGTGGTCGGTTCGTTGAGGATGTTGGCCGTGTAGGCGTGGTTGTAGTGCGCCCAGTCGGTCACCGAACGCAGCGCCGCCCCGGCCTTGAACACGTCGGGCTGCGTGAACAGGGCCATCAGCGTGATGAAGCCGCCGTACGAACCGCCGTACATGCCGATCCGTTTGGCATCCACGCCGTGGGTGTCCACGAGCCACTTGGCGCCGTCAATGTGGTCGGTGAGGTCTTTGCCGCCCATGTGCCGGTAGATGCCCGTGCGCCAGTCGCGGCCGTAGCCGGCGCTGCCCCGGTAGTCCATGTCGAGCACGGTGTAGCCCTTGTCGGCCAGCAGGTTGTGGAACATGTACTCGCGGAAGTACTGGCTCCACCACTTGTGGGCGTTCTGCAGGTAGCCCGCCCCGTGCACGAAGATCACGGCCGCCCCGTTTTTCTGCGCGTTTGCCGGGCGGTAGAGCCGGGCGTACACCGCGGCCCCGTCGCGGGCCTTGAACGTGACCACTTCCGGCTCCCGCCACGGGTACGCGTTGAATTCGGCGGTGGTGGACCGGGTGAGCTGCTTCGGCTTGGCGCCGGGCTTGTTGTCCATCAGGTACAGTTCCCAGGGCCGCGTGGCCGTCGAGTACCGCAGCGCCAGGTGCTTTTCGTCGGGCGAAAGCGTGAACTCGTAGCCCCCCGTGCCGGTCGTCAGTTGCACGGGTTTGCCGCCCGCCGTGGGCATCCGGTACACGTGTTTCTCGCCGGGGTGCGTCGGGTTGGCGAGGAAATAAAAGGTCTTGAGGTCTTTGGAAAGCCGCACGTTCGACACTTCAAAATTGCCCTGCGTAAGTGCCTTGCGTCCTCCCGAAACCACGTCCACCGCGTACAGGTGGGCGTAGCCGTCGGCCTCGCTGCCGAACCACACGGTGCGGTTGTCGGCCAGCCAGCCGAAGGCCGTGTACACCGGTCCGCCCACCCACGCCTCGTCACGGTAGCGGTCCAGGGATTTGAAGGTACGGGCGGCCGGGTCGAGCAGCACCAGCCAGCGGTCTTTGTTGTCGTTGGCCCGCACCCACAGCACGGCGTACCGGCCGTCGGCCGACCATTCGGGACTGCCGAAGGTCAGGGCCCGGGGCTTGGGCTTCCCACCGGTCGAGTCCTTTTTGCCGGTGGCGGCCTTTTGCGGGTAATCTTTCAGGTAATCGGGTTTGTCGTAGATGCCCGGCAGGTCGGTAACGGGCACGGCCAGCACGGTGTCGCGTTGCCGGTCGAGCACGAAGAGTTCTTCGGCGGGGTGGCCGCTGCCCACCTTGGCCCGCACGGGCTGGGGTTCGGTGTAGCCGCTTTCGGTCACGAAAAAGGGCACCTGGGTCGGCTTGGGTTTGGGCGCCGTACTCAGCGCGTAGATTACGTACCGTTGGTCGGGGCTGAGGGCGGGGGTGCCGACGCTCCTTTCGTCCACGTACACCGTTTTGGGCCGGCCGGCCTTGTCGGCTTTTTCCTGCTTCTCGGTTTCCCGCTTTTTGTCGCCCCGCTCCCGCACCGTTTCGATCCACCGGCGCTGGTCGGCTTCCAGCCACTTGTCCCCTTCGGTCAGTTTCTTGTCGGGCTTCTTTCCCTTCCGGAAGTCGGTAAGTTGCACGAGTCCGCCGCCGGCCTTCCGCCAGGCAAACAGGTTGTCGCCCTGGGTAAAGAGAACCTTCGTTTCGTCGTGGCTGAAGGCCGGGCTGCTCTCGGTTTCGACCGTGGCGGTGACCTGCGTGATGCGGCCCGTCCGGGCGTCGAGCCAGTATACGTCGCCGTCCCTGGCGTACACCCGTTCGGTACGGCCCCGGTTGTAGGTGCCGCCAGCGGCCGGCAACGACCGCCGCACGGCCGGCTCTACCGGGCGGGGCGTGGGGCTGTTGGGCGAAACGGCGTAGAGCGAATCGGCCTTGCGCCGCTCGGGGTTCCATTTGAAGTAGATGGTTTTACTATCCTCCGACCACTGGATTTCACTCGGCGAAGTGCCCAGCCACTGGGCCGGGTCACGCATGATCTTATCAACCGTAAGCGGGGCGGGGGTCTGGGAAAACGCCGGCAGGGCCAGCAGCAGGGCAATGGGCAGCAAGTGGGTACGCATGGGGCAATTTAATTACGAATTACGAATTACGAATGGCGGTTTTCACCGAATCCGGTGATGCGCAGATGAGGCCGGGTGGGAATAAGGATAGGGTTTGAACCCTGTGTGTGCTTCGCGCCCTGCCTTGTGAATACGCAGCGAGTAGCCAGGCAGTGAGCAGTCCCCCTTCCTTAGGCGCTGGTATCGTTA
>CADCTQ010000291.1 GCA_902805615.1 uncultured Cytophagales bacterium | reverse complement strand
TGCCCGGGAACAAGGCATTGCGGACGCCCAGCAGTTGCCCGATGCCCACCGACTGGTTTTGCTCTTCGGCCCGCTTGAGCCGTTTTTCCACGTGTTCGAGGATGTTCAGCACGCGCTGCCGCTGGGCGCCCACGAAGCCTTCGAGCGTCTGGTCGAGCCCCACGGCCTTTTCGCGCAGCGCCCCGAACGCCTGCACCAGCAGGGCCCTTTCGTCGTCCACCGCCACCGGCTCGGCCACCGAACAGGCCACGTAGTTGCGCTTCAACTGCGTTTCGTCGAGGAAATAATCCCCGATCGGCAGGCAGAGTTTATCCAGTTTGCGGGCCGTGTTCCGGTCAATCACCAGCGCGAAGTTGCGGGGCATCAGCGCCGGGAAGGGCACCCCGCTGGCCTTGAAAACGCCCCCCAGTTGCAGCCAGTAGGCCACCTCGGCCGGCCCGCCCACGTAGGCCAGGTTGGGCAGGATCGTTTCCTGGTACACGGGCCGCAGCATCACGTTGGGGCTGAACCGTTCGGGGTGCTTCCCGACGAGGTCTTCCATTTCGGCGGCCGTGAACGATACCTCCGCGTTGAGCACGGCAAAGCCGTCGCCCTGCGGCACGATGCGTTCGCGGAGGCGCCCGTGCAGGTAGAAAAAGTTGATTTCGCGGGGATTCACCCCGGTTTTGTAGCCCCGGGCCTCCAGGTCGGCAGCCGTCGCGTTTACTTCCCGGAAAGTGCGTTGCCGGAACACGTCCTCGCGGATCACGTCGCGGAAGTGCGCCTTGAGGGCGGGGGCGTCGGCGTCGAGGCAGAGCAGGCCCTGGTCGCCGAAGAGTTCGTGCACCCAGCTCCGGGTGGCGGCCGCCAGCGTGTCGTGTCCCAGGTAGGCCCTTTCGAAGGCGGGCAGTTTGTGGGCCAGTTGCCCCAGTACGCGTTCGAGTTCCCGCGGGTTCATGCGGCCCACGGCGCCGGTCTGCCCGGTTTGCCAGGTGTACTTCTGCCCCAGCAGCCGGAAGTAGCTGATCTCCTCGAAATCGTGGTCTTCGGTCGCCATCCAGTACACGGGCACGAAGTGGCAGTCGGGGTACGCTTCTTTGAGGCGTTTGGCCAGGTTGATGACCGTCACCAGCTTGTACACCAGGAACAGCGGCCCGCCGAAGATGTTGAGTTGGTGGCCGGTGGTGACGGTAAAGGTGTTTTCGCGCCGCAGGCTGTCAATCTGGGTGTGCACCAGGGGCGGGTAGGCCGCGTACTGTTCCCGCAGCACGTTGCGCAGGGCCTCCCGCTTTTCGGCCGGGAACGCCCGCGATCCGATGAGCCCCTTGAAGTTTTCGACGGTGGGGTACACCGGGTAAAAGGGCCGGAGGGCTTCTTTCTGTTGGAGGTAATCCAGGAAAAGGCCGGAGAATTGGCCGGTCCCTTCTAACGGAATGTGATCAACGTGCATGGTTTTGACGCTTGCGTAGCGGGGCAAATATAGGGGGATAAATTTACCGGAGCGGTACGCTTGAAAAGCCGGTCAACCGTTTGTACTTTACCTGTTTATCCCCTCAACCCCTTACGCCATGAAAAAAGTACTCCTGCTGTTGCTCTGGTGCGCGGCGGCCTCATCCGCCCTGGCCCAGCCCGCCGCCCCGGCGCTGCGCGTGGAACCGGCGCAGCCGCGGCCCGGCGACAAGTTTGCCATCACGTATGACCCCAAGGGCACCCCGCTGGCCGAAGCCGCCGCCATTGAAGGCTACGCGTTCCTCTACGACGGCCCCACATTCAAAGCCTACGACCTGGCCCTCACGCGGGAAGGCGCCGTCCTGAAGGGCACCGTTCCCACGCAGGCCGCCACCGACGGCGTCGTGTTTTTGTTCCGCTCGGGGGAGCTGACTGACGACAACGGCAAGCAGGGGTACTTTACTTTCCTCTACGCCGCCAAGGGGCAGCCCGTGGCGGGGGCCCGGGGCGGCCTGGCCGAGATGTACATGCGCTGGGGCGACTGGCTGGCCGGCGTTGAACGCAACCCCGCCAAAGCCTTCGAACTGCTGACAGCCGAAAATGCCGCCTACCCCGGCAGTGAAGCCGTTTTCCTGACGACCTACCTCCACCTGCTGGCCGGGCAGGACAAGGAGAAGGGACCGGCACTGGCCCTGGCTAAGCTGGATGCCCTGGCCGCGAAGAAGAACCTGACGGTTGAGGAAATGGAGGCGCTGCACTACGGGTACGGCCGTTTCGAGCAGGCCGAAAAAGCCGATAAGTACAAAGCCCTGGTGCTGCAACGGGCCCCGAAGGGCGGAATGGCCGAACACGAGCATTTCCTGAAAATCTACGGGGAGAAGAACGCCGCCAGGAAGCTGGCGCTGGTGCAGCAGTTTGGCAAAGATTTCCCCAGGAGCGAACGGCTGGAGTACGCCTACGGCAGCACCGCCGTCGCCTACGTGGACGGGCAGGACATGGCCGGGCTGCGGAAGTTCCTCGAAGGGCAGGGCCCGCGGATGCCCGCGGGGGTCTACAACACCACGGCCCGCAAACTGCACGAAGCCGGCCTGGAACTGTCCCTGGCCGAATCCCTGGCCGGGCAGGCCGTGACCAAAGCCCGCGCGGAGCTGGCCCAGCCGTCGGGTGAGCAGCCCAGTCAATCCACCGCCAGGCAATGGCAGTTGCAACGGCAGTCGGCCCTGGCCTCGTACCTCGACACGTACGGCACCGTGCTCGACAAGCAGGGCAAGGCCGAAGAAGCCCACGCGGCCCTCAAAGAAGCCGTGGCGCTGCAAAAAAGCGGGGACGCCGAAGTGAATGAACGCCTGGTGGCCGTGCTGGTCAAAACCAAACGCCACCAGGAAGCACTGGCCGCCGGTGAAAAGATGATTCCGGAGGGCAAAGGCACGCGCAAGATGAAGGAAGACCTGCGGCTGGCCTACCTCGCCACGAACGGCAACGAAAAAGGCTACGACCGCTACCTGGCTTCGCTGGAAGCGCCGGCCCGGGAGAAAATGAAAAAAGAACTGGCAGGGAAAATGATCTCCGAACCGGCGCCCTCCTTTGCCTTGCAGGACCTGAACGGCAACCCGGTTTCTTCGGAAACCCTGAAGGGCAAAACGTTGGTCGTAGACTTTTGGGCCACGTGGTGCGGCCCCTGCGTGCAGTCCATGCCCGCCATGCAGCAGGCGGTTGCCAGGTACAAAGACGACCCCACGGTGCAATTCCTGTTCGTCAATTCCTGGCAGCGCGAAGACGACAAGCAGCAGGTCGTGCGGGACTTCCTGGCCAAGAAGAAATACGACTTTACCGTGCCGATGGACGTGGACAACCAGGTGATTGAAGCCTACAAGGTAGACGGCATTCCCACCAAGTTCGTCATTGACCCGCAGGGCAACATCCGGTTCAAAAGCGTCGGCTTCGAGGGCGGCCCCGACGCCCTGGTGGAAGAACTGAGCATGATGATTGACCTGGCCCGGGGGAAAGGACAATAGGCAGTCGGCAATACGCATACGTTGCCTACTGCCGACTGCCTATTGCTTACTGCTTACACCACCACATCCAGCGCCAGCACGCCCATCAGGCCGAGCACCGATACGATGGTTTCCATCACCGACCAGGAGGCAATGGTTTGGGGGATGCTCAGGTTGAAGTATTCTTTGAACATCCAGAAGCCCGGGTCGTTCACGTGCGAGAACATGAGGCTGCCGGCCCCGGTGGCCAGCACCATCAGTTCGGGGCTGACGACGGCCGGGTCAATGAGGGGCAGCACGATGCCGCCCGCCGTGAGTGCCGCCACCGTGGCCGAGCCGAGGCTCACGCGGATGAGCGCCGCCACGCCCCAGGCCATCAGGAGCGGCGAAACGGCGTAACCGCTCACCAGCCCTTCAATGTACTTGCCCACGCCGCTGTCCACGATCACGCCCTTCAGCGCGCCGCCCCCGCCGATGGTAAAGAGCACGATGGCGGTGCTCGTGACGGCCCCCACCAGGGTCTGGTTCACCTCGTTCATGTTCCGGCCGCGCCGCACGCCGAGCAGCCAGATGGCAATGAGCACCGAGATCAGCAGGGCCACCACCGGGTTGCCCACCAGTTCGAAGAAAGCCCGGGCCGGCGCCCCTTCGGGCAGCATCAGGTTGACCACCGCCGATATGGCCATCAGCAGCACGGGAACCAGCGCCGTGAACAGGCTGATGCCGAAGCCGGGCATTTCGTCGGCGGTCCGCTCCTTGAAGCCGAACAGGTCTTTGGGCGGCGGCACCTTGTAGTTTTTGAGCAAACCGCCCCAGATGGGGCCGGCAATGATGATGGCCGGGATGGCAACGATGATGCCGTAGAGCAGCGTAAGCCCGAAGTCGGCCTTGTAGATGACGGCAATGGCCGACGGTCCCGGGTGCGGCGGCAGGTAGCCGTGCGTGACCGACAGGGCGGCGGCCATCGGGATGCCCACGTACAGCGACGGCAGCCCCGTGGCCTTGATGATGGCAAACGCCACCGGGATGAGCAGCACGAAGGCGGCATTGTAGAACAGCGGCACGCCGATGATGAACCCGGTGAGCACCATTGCCCAGGGCAGCCGCTTTTCGCCGAACAGGTTGAGCAGGCGGAAGGTGATCGTCTGCGCCGCCCCGCTCTCCACGATGAGGCTCCCCAGCATGGCCCCGAAGCCGATGATCAGCGTGAGGGAGCCCAGTGTATCGCCCACCCCTTTCTCAATGGATTTGACGGCGGCGGCAAAGGGCATTCCCTCCATCACGCCGATCACCAGCGCCGCCAGCACCAGGGCCAGGAACGCGTTGAGCCGGAGGCCCAGGATCAGGACGAGCAGCAGCAGAATGCCGAACAGGACGATGAGTAGGGGCATGGGAGGAGCGGTTGACAGTGACTGCGCCCAAGATAGTTTTTTAGATTGGTTTTGGAAAGGGCAATAAAAAACCCGGCCGTTGGGGAGGCCGGGGGAGGGATTTTGCCGCGTTGACGGGCGTCGGCGGGGCGTTACAGGCCCTTGAAGACTTCCTGGGCTTTTTCGCCGAGGACCGGGATGGGCTTCTGTTCGCCGTTCACGGCCGCCACCAGGCCCATTACCCACAGGATCAGGGAGCCGAGTCCGACTACCGGGATGGCCAGGATGCCGATGAGCCAGCCCAGCAGGGGCACCACGGCCACGAACATAATGGCCGCGTAGGCACAGAGGATCACCAGGAACAACAGCAACGACTGGCGCAGGTGGTACGCCCCGAGGGCCGTCTTCTGCGACTGGTGCATCACCAGGGCCACCACCCATCCCACCAGCGTCATGTAGCTGAGGATGGCAGTGACTTTGCCGGTATCGTCTGCCGTGCACGAGGTACGGGAGGCGTGGGGTTCATTCAGATTTTCCATGTTTGACGGGTGAGATAGGGTGAAAAAGGGCGGGTATATAATTTGATTTGGACCCTTACCTCCCTTGATGGAGAATGCCCCGGCGGGTAACCTGGCTATTTTGTATACCCGCCATCTTTGTGCAACTTTATCTTTTCACACCCCCAAATTGCCTACGTCTTGAAACGCACCCTTTTCACCGGAATCCTCCTCTTCGCCGCACTTTTTGCCCGGTGCCAGTCCCCGGCTTCCACCGGCGTCCAGTCGCCCATCACCCTGGTGGTTCCCGGCGCGCCGCCCTTCCTCAACGCCAACCAGCGGTGGGTTGACTCCGTGTTCAGCACCATGACGCCCGACGAACGCATCGCCCAGCTCATCATGGTGGCGGCGTACTCCAACCGGGGCCGGGCCCACGTGGACACCATCAGCAAGTACGTGCAGCAGTACAAGATCGGCGGGCTGGTATTTTTCCAGGGCGGCCCGGTGCGGCAGGCGTCGCTGGCCAACCGCTACCAAGCGCTGGCGAAAGTGCCCCTGTGGTTTGCCATTGACGGCGAGTGGGGCCTGGGCATGCGCCTCGACAGCACCATCCGCTTCCCGTACCAGATGACGCTGGGCGCCATCCAGAACGACACCCTGCTGTACCGCATGGGCCTCGAAGTAGGCCGGCAGTGCAAGCGGATCGGCCTGCACGTCAACTTCGCCCCGGTGGTAGACGTCAACAACAACGCCAACAACCCGGTCATCAACTTCCGCTCCTTCGGCGAGAACAAAGACAACGTGGCCCGCAAAAGCATTGCCTACATGCGCGGCATGCAGGACGCCGGCATCATGACCACCGCCAAGCACTTTCCCGGCCACGGCGACACCGACGCCGATTCGCACTACGCCCTGCCGCTCATCCGGCACGGCCGGCAGCGCCTCGATACGCTCGAACTGTACCCCTTCCGCAAGATCATCGAGGCCGGCGCGGGCGGCGTGATGGTGGCCCACCTGAGCATCCCGTCCCTCGACAGCACCCGCAACCTGCCCTCCACCCTCTCCAAGCCCATCGTGACGGGCCTGCTCAAAAACGAACTGGGCTTCCAGGGCCTGGCCTTTACCGACGCCATGAACATGCAGGGCGTTACCAAGCACTTCCCGCCCGGCGTGGCCGACATGCGGGCCATCCTGGCCGGCAACGACGTGCTCGAATACACCGCCGACATTCCGCGGGCCATCTCCGAGATCAAAAAGGCCATCAAAAACGGGCTCATCAGCCAGGAGGAGATTGACGCCCGGTGCCGCAAGGTGCTGGCCGCCAAAGCCTGGGTGGGCCTGACCCAGTACCAGCCCGTGGACCTGAACAACCTGGTGGCCGACCTCAACCCGCCCGAGGCGCAGTTCCTCAACCGCCAGTTGTCGGAGGCGGCCCTCACGGTGCTCACCAACGGGAACAACTTCATTCCCCTCCGCCAACTCGATACGCTGAAGGTGGCCGCCGTGTCGGTGGGCGTGGGCAGCCGCAGCGACTTCTCCCGGATGCTCGGCAAGTACACCCATGTAGACGCCTACAACCTGTCGGCGGGCAGCAGCGCCGCCGACCTGGGCCGCGTGAAGGCGCAGTTGGGCAAGTACAACCTCGTGGTGGTGGGCATCCATGTGCCCAGCATCCGGCCGGGCCGCAACTACGGCATCACGCCGGCGATGGTCACGGCCGTGCGCGAACTGGTGGGAAGCGGCAAGGCCGTGGCCGTGCTGCTGGGCAACCCTTATACGCTCAACAAGTTTACCGGCCTGGAAGCCGCCCGGGCCCTGGTGCTGGCCTACCAGGACAACAAGGACACCCAGGAAATGGCCGCGCAATTGATCTTCGGGGCCGTGAAGGCCAACGGCAAGCTGCCCGTGACCGTCAACGCCTTCCGCGAAGGGATGGGCCAGGCGCTGAGTTCGGTGAACCGGCTCAAGTACACCATGCCCGAGGAGACGGGCATCCGGTCGGAAATCCTCTACGCCAAGGTGGATTCGCTGGCCGGCAACGCCGTGCGCCAGAAAGCCACGCCGGGCTGCGTGGTGCTGGTGGCCAAAGACGGCAAGGTGATCCTGGAGAAAGCCTACGGCTACCACACCTACGAAAACCGCCGCCCGGTGGAAACCGATGACATTTACGACCTGGCCTCCGTCACCAAGATCAGCACGTCGCTGGCCGCGCTGATGAAACTGACCGACGAGGGCAAGTTCAACGTGGACGGCACGCTGGCGGGCTACCTGCCCGAGTACCGCCGCTCCAACAAGGCCGACATTCCCCTGCGCGACATTCTCACGCACCAGGGGCGGCTCAAAGACTGGATTCCGTTCTGGAAGGGGATGTACAAAAAAAACGGCAAGCTGAAGGCCCGCACGGTGAAGGCGGATTCGTCGGCCCGGTACCCGACGCGGGTGGTGGACGGCCTGTACCTGCACCGGAGCTACTGCCGCAGAATTTACAAGCAGATTCACCACTCGCCGCTCAACCCCGAGAAGAAGTACGTGTACAGTGACCTGTCGTACTACCTCTACCCCCTCATCGTGGAGCGGCAGACGGGCAAGCCCTTCCAGACGTATCTCAAAGACACGTTTTACGAGTCGCTCGGCGCCAACACGCTGACCTTCGGCCCCACGCGTTTTTTCCCGAAAGACCGCATCGTGCCCACCGAGTACGATTCGCTGTTCCGCAAGTCGCTGATCCACGGCACGGTGCACGATGAGGGCGCGGCCATGCTCAACGGCCTGTCGGGCCACGCCGGGTTGTTCGGCAACGCCAACGACCTGGCCAAACTGATGCAGATGTACCTCAACGGGGGCAGCTACGGCGACGTGCGGTACCTCAACGAGGCGACCCTGCGGGAGTTTGCCCGGTGCCAGTTCTGCGAAACGGGCAACCGCCGCGGCATCGGCTTCGACAAGCCCATGATTCAGGCGGTTGCCAACGGCAGTTCGGCCCGCGACGCCAGCCCCGAGAGTTTCGGCCATTCGGGCTTTACGGGTACCTTCGTGTGGATGGACCCCAAGCACAAGCTCCTCTACGTGTTTCTCTCCAACCGCGTGTACCCCACCCGCAACAATTCCAAACTTTCCACGATGAACGTGCGCACCAACCTCCACCAAGCCCTCTACGACGCCATCAAGGAGAGCGAAGCGGCGACGGCGCAGAGCATGCGGTAGGGCTACTTAAAGAGGACTTGGGCAACCCCGGGCTTAGATGCCCGAGATTGGAACCATAAGACAGGACGATACACGGGGGATATTCGTATTGCGGCACCGATGGGCACCGCTCACGCGCGTTTGCAACGCGAGTGGCTTCTCTTGGCGTTGTAACACGCCTTCATCACACTACCCATGCTGGACAGCGTTGCAAACGCTGCGGGAGTCGTCACGCGTTACAAACGCGCGACAACCGTGCCTGCCGCCTGGCTACCGACACCACCCGACTCAGGTACGCCACCCGATAGTTGTAATTGGGTTACCGGCAACTGGCTGCTGATGATGCATGATTGCTGTTAAAGAAACTTACCGCCAGTATGCGTAAAATACTGGTTGCCTTAGCTGGAGTTTCTTAATTTCTTTATCACACGTTGGGAAAGGTATCCAACCAGCACAAGAAGGATGATGACGTATAGGTAATGCAATGAACGGGTCTGTACATAACTGTCGTAAGCTTTCCCGGCCAGGATGGCATAGATCGTGAAAACGAAAACAGCTAAAAACTTGAGCAATGTGGGAACGGACAAATTGAAGACGCACCAGAAATACTTTTTCATAACTTTTTTCTAGGAATTTTGTCAATCCTATTGAATTTGTCAAATTTAAAAAACAGAGTACCGTCATAAAAGCGTCATTTGGGGCGAAAATTTATACTTTTTCTATAAAATGTACAATTGAAAAAAGGGTTTAATTGACTCTTTCCAAACCAACCAGGTTTCACACCCCAGGCAAGCTTGAAGATCTTGCACAACCAACCCAGGATAACCCGCCAGGACCTCTTCCACTGACATACCCGAAGCGAGTAATTCCAGCATCACCGAAACCGGATGGCGTTTATTGCGCATTACCATGACCTCTATCGATAAGAACCTTGCACATCAGGCCTATTTGCGTTTGTCCTTCATCGCGTTGAACACGTCTTCGGCTGGCACGAATCGTTAGCCATGCTTCGTTTGGCGCTTTTTCAAATAATCCGAAAAAGAATCCGCTCTCCGTCATCCTCCTTTTTGGCTTCGTCATACAGTTGCGCATCGCGTAGCTCCTCTGGTTCTTCGGGCCTCTTTTCGTAGGCCCGGATGGGCAGAATCACGGCGATCCGGCGGCCCCCGGCATCGGTTACAAATTGCATTTCCATGTGGGTACCTTTATTAATTTGAAATGTGATGCGTGCTTGCCGGCGGAAAGGTCGTTTATCGGCCTCTGTTCAGGGCAGCAAATGGTCTGCTGCCGCATGGGATGAGATAAAGGTAGCAGAAAGCAGGCAGAAGATCGGGCAGAAAGCGGCTCAAAAAGCCCGTCAAAAACGGGTAGCTTAACCTGACACGCTATCGTAACGCACCATTTGAGAATTAAGCCGCTGGCTGAAGAGGACATTCAGCGTGCGGTTGATTGGTACAAATCTTGAACAACCGGGTTTAGGTGACGAATTCATCGTTGCTTTGGACCAGCAGTTCAACTTACTCTGTCGCCATCCATTTCTGTTCGCGGTGCGTTACCGCCAAGTCAGGTTAGCACCATTGCAACGCTATCCCTGTATAATCTGCTACCGGGTGCAAGAAGAAACGGAAACGATTACGATAGAAGGCGTTTTTCACCAGCAACAGGACCCCAGCCAATGGCAGGGCCGTAGTTGAATCTTTTCCATGCCCGGGAGGAGTCGCTGTAAGGCGTGCAATATACCCCTTGTTACCTCTACCAGGCTAGTGCATTCATTTCGCGGCCCGCAGCCGCTCCAGCTTTTGCCGCGTACCCGGTGAATCCCGCAACGCCAAGGCTTTCCCGTACCATGCGACGACTCTTCCCGTCTCGTTCGACTGGCTAGGCCAGGTGTTTGGGAAAGTTGGTCATTCGGGCACTGACCACGGCACCAGGCACGCCGCCGTTTCCACTCTTAGCTGATGAAAGCCGGAGCCATCCCGCAGCCTGCTTTGCCTTGTCGTCCGGCTCCTTCAGCCGGACGGCGGCAAAGGTGCGGGCGGCAGTGACGGGCTCTTTGCCGATGCGGCAAAAAAACTTCCACACATAGGAAGCGTCCAAAAAGGATTGCCGCACGTCGTGATGCGCACGATAAAACCTTAGAAATCCCCTATTTGCGGTCAGGAGCCCGCGATGAAAATTCGGGGCAAAAAAGTTGTTACCGTAAAATTAATGACTGCAAAGATTTGTTTAAACCGATAATTATATGGACTTTTGAATTATATGATTTAAACGAAAGTGTATTAAATGTATTACAGTCCCAGTATACATCGAACCAATGCTTATTAAATTAAGCAACCCACCACTCCCAAAAAAGTTTCTCTTCCTTCATAATCCGGAAGCAACGGTCCCACGCAGGCACGGTGCTTAGATACAGGTCCGTGTTCGCCATGAGGGGCGAACAGCAATACACCACGTGCTCATGCGGGAAGCGAGACGGTTCACTACACATGTAAAACGCACTCAATCAGCCGCTTGCGCATAAACGTGAATTAAAGGTGCATTTGCTTCATCTAAGTGTTGCCTATTGTATTCAGACTCAACCATGTCCCACTAAAACTACTTTTTACGGCTTGTCTTTACGCTTCCCGGAAGAAGGAAACCCAAGGCTGCCTGCTTGTCTGAATTAATTATTATATTATTTACCCTTAAACCTTTTGTAAAATTTTAACCGGTTAATTATGAAAAACTTCAAAGTCTCTGCTCTGTTCGCATTTGCCCTCTTTGCCTGCATGTTCATCTTTGCCGCTTGTCAGAAAGACGAGCCTGCGGCTACTGCCGCTGCGGATTCGAAGGTCGCCGACTTGTTCGCCCTGAGCAAAAAATCCAATCCTTCCGCCGCCGACTCAAAAAGCTATACGGACGGGCTCAAAGGATTGAGTTTTGATGAATATGAGCAATTCAACGCGTTGAAGTTCCAAGCGGAATGGGCGCAGGCGGGTAACGACGCAGCCATCCAGGCACAGTTAAAGCAGAACAAAGCCCTCCGCACGGAAGTCAACACGCTTTCCATGAGCCGCTTCGGGGCGCCGGCCAGCCGGTTCGTGGATGATGCCAAACTGGGTGAATTGATTGACGAAGTGTATCGGAAAGCCGGTTCCGCCGATGCGGCATCCGGCCGGACAGCCGCTACCTGCGTAATCCGGAGCTTTCCCTTAGGATTCCCGTACGGCGGCAACAACGCAGTCAGAGCGACCGGGACCGTGTTCAACGTTTCCAATTCTACCAGCACGGAATGCGATTACCAGTTCACCTTCGCCACGACCACTTGCCCCTATATTGGTGCACTTACCACAAACGCTTACCGGCTGCTTACCAATTCTTTCCCGACCGGTTTTGGTGGATACGTAGCCGGCAGAAAGCCCGGCGACGGAGCCACGTACATACTGCTGGGCAAGTCCCGGGTAGATTACTGGTACGGCTCTCCTTACTTCTGCCGGGACGAAATTGCATTAGGACGTTAAATATCGCTCCCGCACTGCCATTTGCCCGTACAATGCGTACGGTGCGCCGGTGGCTGATGACAACGGGCTTCTTATTCACGCAAAAACACCCCAGGGTTGCCGGTACACCGGCGCTCTGGGGTGTTTTTGCGTGTATGGGGCAACCGGTTGCCACGGATAGAATGCCCGTTATGTGCCATGCGTACCTACTTTTCTTCTTCTCCACACAAAGTCTCTGCAAATTACCATCAATTATATAATTTGTGCTAAATTTAAGCTTCTACACAACTGAACAATAACAACCTATGCCTGATACTACGCTGAACACTGCCGCCGCGGGCGGAAAGGGTAACCTGATGCGTACACTCCGCCGCACGGCGCCGGTGGCCCTGGGGGGCCTGATGCTGGTGGCAAGTGCCTATTACCAGTCGTCCAACGACCCCGTCGTGAAGGAGCAGTTCCTGGACAGCCTCTACAACAACCTGACCGACGAGCAGAAACGCCTGCCCGAGAACGCCGTGAAGGGCCTGAAGGTCGCCCCCGGCCTGGAAGCCCAATTGTTCGTGAGCGAACCCGTCATTACCAACCCCACCAACATTGACGTGGACCACCGCGGCCGGGTGTGGGTGTGCGAAGCCTTCAACTACCGCCCCGACATCACCGGCAACCCCACCCACAAGGAGGGCGACCGCATCATGATCCTCGAAGACACCGACGGGGACGGCAAGAGCGACAAAAACACCGTGTTCTACCAGGGCCCCGAAATCAACTCGCCGCTGGGCATCTGGGTGATGGGCAACCGGGCCATCGTGTCGCAGAGTCCCTACGTGTGGCTCTTTACCGACACGAACGGCGACGACAAGGCCGACAAGAAGGAAGTGATCTTCCAGGGCATCGAGGGCGAACAGCACGACCACGGGATGCACGCCTTTACCTTCGGCCCCGACGGCAAGTTCTACTTCAACTTCGGCAACGCCGGCGAACAGATGAAAGACGGCCAGGGCAACCTGGTGAAAGACCAGTTCGGCAACGAAGTGTCGCCCAAGAACTACAAGCAGGGCATGGTGTTCCGCTGCAACCCCGACTTTACGGGCTTTGAAGTGCTGGGACACAACTTCCGCAACAACTACGAGGTGGCCGTGGATTCGTACGGCACCATGTGGCAATCCGACAACGACGACGACGGCAACAAGGGCGTGCGCATCAACTACGTGATGGAGTACGGCAACTACGGCTACACCGACGAACTCACCGGCGCGGGCTGGCAGGCCAACCGCACCAACCTTGAACCCGAAATTCCCCACCGCCACTGGCACCTCAACGACCCGGGCGTAGTGCCCAATTTGCTCCAGACGGGCGCGGGCTCCCCCACCGGCATGGTGGTGTACGAAGGCACCCTGCTGCCCGAACAGTTCCGCGGCCAGGTGATCCACTCCGACGCCGGCCCCAACATCGTGCGGGCGTACCCCGTGCAGAAGGACGGCGCGGGCTACAAGGCCAGCATCGTAAACCTGGTGGAAGGCGCGCGGGACCAGTGGTTCCGGCCCTCCGACGTGTGCGTGGCCCCCGACGGCTCGCTGATGATCGCCGACTGGTACGACCCCGGCGTGGGCGGCCACCAGGCCGGCGACCTCAACCGCGGACGCGTGTTCCGCCTCGCCCCG
>CADCTQ010000290.1 GCA_902805615.1 uncultured Cytophagales bacterium | reverse complement strand
CACAGAAATTACCGGTGTAGCGACCCCGGCGGCCGGTCCTGAAAAGGCAGCCCCCGGAAGGCATACCAGCTTTCCGGGGGCGCAACGTGGAGGGAGTGGAATGAATTATACCGGCGTGAAATGAAGAGTACGCATTTGATTGGATAACACCGTTTAGTAACCAGATGAATATCCTCCGATCATCCCCTTCATCCTTTCATCAAGGCAACAAATAAACATCCTCCAATCATCCCCTTCATCCTTTCATCAAGGTCATCAAGGTCTTATTTCGTCAGGATCATCCGCTTGCTGTCGAGTTCTTTGCCGTCGGCGATCAGGGCGTAGATATACATGCCGGCCTTGAGGGAGCCGCCTTGGATGGTGAGGCTGCCGGAGCCCTTCGCCACGGGAAACTTCTCCAGTTGTTCGCCCTGCATGTTGTACACGTAGACGTACGCCGCGTTCACCTCGCCGGGAAGCTGGTACCGGATGGTGGTGTTTTCGGAGAACGGGTTGGGCTGGTTCTGGAACAACTCGGCCCGTCCGCCCAGGCCGGCGGCCACGCCGTTCAGGCTCGCCTTTTTGCCCCCATTGGCCCCGGCTTTCAGGGCTTCGATCTCCTGCTGCTGCTCCTGGATGGCGGCGATCAGGTAAGGTACCAGCTTTACGTAATCCACGGCCAGGAACAATTCCCCGTCACGGGTTTTGTTGCCCTTTGCGTCAATTTCTTCGGGAAACATGTTTTCCGTAACCAGTTCAGGGAGCACCGCCTGGATGTCCTGGGCAATCAGACCGGCTTCTTTGCCTTTGCCGAGTTGCATGTGGCTGTACTCTTTTTTAAAGCCGTATACCTTGGGCTTCAACTGGGTGATAATGCGCAAGCCATTGCTGAGCGGGATGATTCCTTCCTTCAGTTTGGCATCCGAAGCCTTGTAGGTGCTGCCGGTATACACCAGGTCCCCCGAACTCCATACGGCCACGTTCCGCACCCCTGCATTGCTGCACGATCCGTGTACGCCGTACGTATACGAACCACCATTGGCGTCGCCCCGCAGCCCAAAAGTGGCTCCTGAAGTATTCGTGGTTTTGTACCCTGCACCCATGATGCCGTAGGGAGAACTGACTGCCGTGCTATTGCTTTCGTTATACCCGCGAATGGCGTAGGTTTTGTTGGTGATGTCAACGTTCCAGCCTGCGTCCGAAGTGGTTGACTGCCCGGAAACCGGAATGTAAAGTGATGAAACAAACAACAGTGCGGTTAATGTTTTTTTCATAGCGGTACTATTTTGTTAAGGTTTTTGTGAAACTTTAATCAAATTATGCATTATTATGATGTTACAAAACAAAATTTTCTTGGATCAGCCGCCGGTTCAGGAAAATTTTTGGACCGATGACGCAGGGAGAAGGATTGTTAAGGGCGAAGCCGAAAAAGCACCCTGGGGGGCCGCATGCACGCCAAGATGGATAACGTTCATTAAGCCAAGATTTTAACGTTGGCGTGAACTCCCGCCCCGGCAAGCAGCGGGGGCACCGTTCGGGCAGCCGTCACGGGCGGACGCCACGGGTGGGCCGAAAAAATTTTTCACTAACCATTGAACAGCGGCCCGAAACGGGTTGCCGGCATTTCCCCAACTCCTTCCCTCCGCTTTGCGTAAGCAGTACCAGAACGAATTACCTATCGTAAACCCTTAACCATTTTCAATTGTCAATTTTTGATTGTCAATTGACCTACAGCCTATGGAACCACGTCAATTGAGTGAAGAGCTGCGCAACGGCAGCAACCCCGACCTGAACCGGCGCCGCTGGATCATCGGCCTTTCCATTTTAGGGTCCGCGGTGGCCCAGATCGTGAGCCTGTACCAGACGGGCATCATCAAGAAACTACCCGATCCGCCCATTCCCATTTTCGACTCCGACAAGGTGGATGCGTCGGATTACGCCTACAAGCGGATGAACTCGCCCGACGGCCCGGGCATGATCGCCAGCTACGCCGTCACGACCATGCTGGCCTCGGCCGGCGGCAAGGACCGCGCCGCCCAGAGCCCCTTCCTGCCGATTGCGATGGGGGCTAAGATTTTGGGTGATTCGGCCGTAGCCATCAAGCTGGCCCAGGAAGAATGGCAGGAAAACAAGAAGTTGTGCGCCTACTGCCAGTTGGCTACGCTGGCCTCGCTGGCCTCCATCGCCCTGGCCGCCCCCGAAGTGATCAGCGCCGTGCGCAACCTGGCAGGCAAGAAAGAGTCGCCGCAACTGGCGTACTGATCCGTACCATTGCCTGTTGTCAAAGAAAAAAGCCCGCTTTCCATGATCCGGTAAGCGGGCTTTTCTCGTTATCCTCCCTTTAGTTCCAACTCATTCACGTATTCATCCACCCGGTACCAATTCTTTTTTTTATTGATGCCAGCGGTGTCTATCTCGGAAGGCAGGTCAAAAAACAAGAATGGTTTAACTTCCACAATACGCCGGTGGTAGCCAAAGGCACCAATGTCCCGCATTTGAAGTTCAATCCGGTGGTTTTTATGGGTGCGGCTCCGATACAGTATTTCCTGGGTTTTCCAGGAAGACAGGTGAAATAAGGGTCCCGACTTGACGAGTAAACCGAGAAGCACCAGGAGAACGCCGGCCACCAGCATAAGGGTTATCCATCGTAACATAATCATTGATCCGTTTGCGGCCTTACCGGTCTCCTCATCACACCACTACTGCTGCCTTCCGGCCCGCGTACAGCGCCGCCAGTTGCTCGGCGCACCGTTCGCCGTCCATGGCCGCCGACACGATGCCGCCCGCGTACCCGGCTCCTTCGGCGCAGGGAAATAATCGCTTCGTCTGCGGGTGTTCCAGCGTGTCGCGGTCCCGCGGAATGCGCACGGGCGACGAAGTACGGCTCTCGATGCCGATCAGTTGCGCCTCGTCGGTGAAGTAGCCCCGCATCTTGCTGCCAAACGCCTTGAACCCTTCCCGCAGCCGCACCGCAATGGGGGCGGGCAGTACCTCGTGCATGTTCAGCGACACCAGGCCCGGCTGGTAGGAGGTCGGCAGCAGCGACGACGAAACCTTGCCCTTCACGAAGTCGGTCATGCGCTGGGCCGGGGCCGCCTGCGTACCGCCGGCCATCCGGAAGGCTTTCTGTTCCAGTTCCTGCTGCATTCGCAGCGCGGCCAGCGGGCCGTGCGCCTGGTACGCCTGCCAGTCGGGTTCGTTCACGGCCACCACCATGCCCGAGTTGGCGTACTTGGAGTCGCGGCGGGAGGGCGACATGCCGTTGACCACCAGTTCGCCGGGGGCCGTGGCCGCGGGCACGATGTAGCCGCCCGGGCACATGCAGAACGAGAACACGCCCCGTTCCTCGCCGTTGTACTTCACCTGGGCCGCCAGGGCGTACGACGAAGCCGGCAGGTAGTCGCCCCGGTCGGCGCCGTGGTACTGGATGCGGTCAATGAGCGCCTGCTGGTGCTCGATGCGGACGCCCATCGCGAACGGCTTGGCCTCGACGTGGATGCGCTGTTGGTGCAGCAGTTCAAAAATGTCCCGCGCCGAATGGCCCGTCGCCAGGATGACGCCCAGGCCGCGGTATTCGTGGCCGTCTTCGGTGCGGACGCCCTCCATTTCGCCGTCCTTGAGCAGGAAGCCCGTCACCTTTTTGTTGAACAGGAATTCACCCCCGGCCGCCAGGATGCTTTCGCGGAGGGCCGTCACGATGTTGGGCAGTTTGTTGGTGCCGATGTGCGGGTGGGCGTCCACCAGGATTTCTTCCGTAGCGCCGTGGGCCACCAGGATTTCGAGGATGCGCCGCACGTCGCCGCGTTTGTTGGAGCGGGTGTAGAGTTTGCCGTCGGAGTACGTGCCGGCGCCACCCTCCCCGAAACAGTAGTTGGAGTCGGGGTTCACCACGTGGTCCTTGGTGATGGCGGCCAGGTCGCGGCGGCGCGCCCGCACGTCTTTGCCCCGTTCGAGCACCACCGGCCGGATGCCCAGTTCGATGAGGCGCAGGGCGGCAAACATGCCGGCCGGGCCGGCGCCGACCACCACGGCCTGCGGGGCGCGGCTTACGTCGGGCAGGTCTTTGGAATAGGAGAGGCGGGCGTCGGGGAGTTCGTTCACGTACACCGCCGTGGTCACGTTTACTTTCACCTGCCGGCCCCGGGCGTCAATCGAGCGGCGGAGCGGGCGGACGGCCACGGTGCCGGCACCGGCCAGGCCCAGGCTCCCGATGACATGTTCCCGGAAACGGGTTTCGTCGAAGGCCACTTCCGGCGGAAGGGCCAGGTCAATGATTTTTGGCATGTTGAGGTAAGGTATTTATCCTTAAAGGGTGCTCCCGGTCCGGCAAAGCCCGGCGCGGGGGCAAAGGTACGCTTTCCCAACATTTTTGCGGCCCGGCGGGTTTCCGTCCGGCACCCCGGCGGGCCGGAATTTTACCGGTCCGGCGCCGGAATTTCCCCGCGGTACGTATTTCCCGAAAACGATTCGCCGGTTCGCTGCGTATGTATCGGCGCCCACGCGGAGGTAAGTTTCGGAACCATTTGGTAGCGCATTTGGCGGTTACCCCGCCGGGGGCAGCTTCCGGGCGGGGGTGAAAAAGGTTACCTTTACCGTAGCTGCCTGGTGATTGCGCGGGGTGCGTTTCGGGCCAGCCCCGGTAGAAATGAATGTTTGACAAATTGCTTTCGTACCACATGATCCTGGACATCCTGCTGCAAATACCCGCGTCAATGCCCGACGGGGGCGTGATTTACGCCGAAACCCGGCCGGAACGTTTCATTGTGGAACCCTGGAATGCGTATTCGTCGCTGGCGTTCCTGGTGCCGGTGCTCTACTGGGCCATCCGGCTGCGGGGCGAGTACCGCCAGAACACGTTCCTGACCCTCTGCATGCCCCTGCTGGCGCTGGGCGGCATCGGCAGCACGGTGTACCACGCCTTCCGGAGTTCGCGCTGGCTGCTGATGATGGACGTGCTGCCGATTGCGGTGCTGACGCTGGCCGTGAGCCTCTACTTCTGGTGGCGGGTGCTGCCCCACTGGGGGTACGTGTTCATGGTGGCCGCGGCTTCGCTGCTCATGCGGTTTACGGCCTTCGACCTGTTCAACGGGCAGACGGCCGTCAACCTGGCGTACCTCATCAACGGCACCACGCTCTTCCTGCCGGCCCTGCTGCTGTTGTCGAAAACCGGGTACCGGGGCTGGATTGACATTGTGGTGGCGACGGTCTTTTTCATCCTGGCGCTGGTGTTCCGCAAAGTAGACGACCGATTCGAGTGGATGACGATGGGCACGCATTGGCTCTGGCACATCTGCACCGCCACCGGCGTATTTTTCCTGGCCGAGTACCTCTACCTCATCAACCACCTGCTGCCCGTCCGCAAGCGCCGGGAAGAAATGGCGTAAATAAAATAAAGGGTTGGAAAGCAGGTTGGCGGTAGAGAAGCCATTTATGGCGTCTACCACCTGCCCGGTGGGAAATAAAGGTCAAGAAAAGGCCGTCAGTGGGACACTGACGGCGGCGTACGGACCATTCCGGGGAAATTTCGTGCCGTGGTCAGTGTCTCACTGACCACCCCTGAGAAAGTCTTGACTGGAACGATATAATGACCACCAGTCAATGATATAACAATATAGTAAAACCAAAGCCCTCCGTCTTTGCAGGCGGAGGGCTTTGGTTTTATTAAGTACCTGGTTACTCGGCGGTGAGGGCCACCGGGGCCAGCGTGGTCACATTGCCCAGGGTTACGCTTACGTTTTCCGTAGCATGGTCCTGGTAGCCTTCTTTGGGCTGGATAACCACTTTGTACGTGCCGGGCTTCACGCCGCGCAGCAGGAAAGCACCGGCGGCATCGGCATAGGCGGTGCTCACGGTATCGGTGCCGGAGATGGCGAACACGGCGGGAGTTGCCAGGGCCGGGCTCACCGAACCTTTGATGGCGCCGCTCTGGGCCTCTACGATTGAACGGATCACGGGCTTGAGGTTAAAGCCGCCCGAGTTGCCGGCCGACACCACCGAACGGGCGGCGTCGAAGTCGAGCAGGATCGTGTAGGTGATGCCCTCGGTGAGGGTGGCGTTGACCTTCAGCTTCAGGCCCGACTGCATGGCGCTGGGCGTCTTGAGGGCGTACACCCGGTCACCGGTTTTTACCGAGTTGTTTTCCCCCAGGATCAGGCGGATCTGCGAAATGCGGCCGGCGGGCAGTTCTTCGGTCGCCAGCAGGGTGTCGAGGCCACCGGTGAGTTTGAGCAGGTCGTACACGCCGGGGCGCACGCTTTGGAGGGCAACCCAACCCGTTTCTCCCTCGCCGCTGTTGACCTCGATCCCTTTGATGTCCACGTGCACGGCCTGGTAGTCGCCGGGGGCGTCGGTGAGGCGTACTTGCAGGCGGGCAGAGCCTTCACCGTCTTTTTTACAGGAAGTGAGCGAAAGGGCGGCACACGCGGCCAGGGCGAAAAATAGGTTTTTCTTCATAGCTTCAGTAAAAATTAAGTGTGCCCCTATATTCAGCGCCCCCGGGGGCTGTAACCGGGAGGGGGGAAATTGGCGCGTAAGAATATCCGGTTTCGTGAATGCGTTTGCGTAGTTTTGCCGCGCCCGGCGTCACTTTGGCCGAAACCGGGCCCTTTCACCACAGCTAAGTTATTCCCGGGAAATGAATAGAGAAGTAAGAGTCCGGTTCGCCCCCAGTCCCACGGGGGCCCTGCACATCGGGGGCGTACGGACGGCCCTCTACAACTACCTGCTGGCCCGCCAGCTGGGCGGCAAAATGCTCCTGCGCATCGAAGACACCGACCAGACCCGCTTCGTGCCCGGCGCCGAACAGTACATCTTCGACTCCCTCGACTGGCTGGGCATCAAAATTGACGAAGGAGTACGGGAAGGCGGGCCGCACGCCCCCTACCGGCAGTCGGAACGCAAACCCATGTACCGGCAGTACGCCGACCGGCTGGTGGCCGAGGGCAACGCTTACTACGCCTTTGATACAAACGACGAACTGACTGCCATGCGGGAACGGCTGGTCGCGGCCAACGTGCCCAACCAGCAGTACAACGCCGTGACCCGCATGCAGATGCGCAACTCGCTGACGCTTTCTGAAGCCCAAACCCAGGAACTCATCGCGTCGGGAACGCCGTACGTGATCCGCCTGAAGGTGCCCCGCAAGGAAGAAATCCGTCTCCACGACCTGATCCGCGGCTGGGTAATGGTGCACTCCTCCACCGTGGACGACAAGGTGCTGCTCAAGTCGGACGGCATGCCTACCTACCACCTGGCCAATGTGGTGGATGACCACCTGATGGCAATTACCCACGTGATCCGGGGCGAAGAATGGCTGCCCTCGGCGCCGCTGCACGTACTGCTGTACCGTTTTCTCGGCTGGGAGGCCACCATGCCGCAGTTTGCCCACCTGCCTCTGCTGCTCAACCCCGATGGCAACGGCAAACTCAGCAAGCGGTTCGGCGAAAAGTACGGCTTCCCGGTGTTTCCGCTCAACTGGAACGGCATTGACGCGGAAACGGGCAACCCGGTGCAGGTGCAGGGCTTCCGCGAGGCGGGGTACCTGCCCGACGCCCTCCTCAACTTCCTGGCCCTCCAGGGCTGGAACCCGGGCACGGAACAGGAACTTTTCACGATGGACGAACTCATCGCGGCGTTTTCCATTGAACGGGTGGGCAAGGCAGGCACGCGGTTCGACATTGAAAAGGCCAAGTGGTTCAACCAGCAGTACCTCCGCACCCGGCCCGACGCCGAACTGGCCGTACAGGTGCTGGCCGAACTGGGCGCCAAAGGCATTGCCTGCACGCCCGAAAAGGCCGAAAAGATCGTGCGGGTGATGAAGGAACGGGCTACTTTCCCGACCGAGCTGTGGTCGGAAGCCACGTACTTCTTTGAAGCCCCCACTTCGTACGAGGAGGCCGTGGTGCAGAGCAAGTGGAACCCCGAAGCCGCCCGCCTGATCGGCGCCTTCAACGAGGCCCTGGCCGCGGTAGAGCCGTTCACCGCCGACGCGATCAAGGCGACGCTCAACGAGGTGCTGCAAAAGCACGGCGTCAAGATCGGCAAGGTGTTGCAGGCCCTGCGGCTCACCGTCACCGGCGTGGGCCACGGCCCCGACCTGATGCAGATCATGGAAGTGCTGGGCAAAGAAGAAACAACCCGCCGCATTGCCCGGGCGTTGAACACGTTGAAGGCATAAACTTCAACATTATGGCTAAGAAGAAAGAAACCAAAAGCAGCGCCAAGACCGAAAAACCGCGGGTGAACAAGGAATTGGACGGGTTTGACATCCAGGTGAACTCTTTCGGGGAAATCATCACCAACTACGACCTGGACAAGATCAACGAATTCCTCAACCGGAACGTGGACGACAAGAAACTGCGGGACCGCGAAGACCTCGAAAGCCTCAAGCGGGGCGGCCGCAGCGAGGAAGAGGAAGAAAAAGACGTGCTCGGGCCGGCGGGGGACGATGAGGAAATTGAGTAATTGATAATTTTACGCCTCTAACCCCAACCCCTTCCCGTTATGCGTTCACACGAAATAGACTACAAGATCGTCGGCGAGGACATCCAGATCGTGGAGATTGAACTGGACCCCCGAGAAACGGTGATTGCCGAGGCGGGCACCATGCTCTACATGGAGGATGGCATCCAGTTCGAAACCAAGATGGGCGACGGTTCGCAGCCCACGGGCGGTTTCCTGGGCAAGCTCATGCAGGTAGGCTCCCGCCTGGTTACGGGCGAATCGCTGTTCATGACCCACTTCACCAACCACGGCTACACGCGCAGCAAGGTGGCCTTCGCGGCGCCGTACCCCGGCACGGTCATTCCCATTGACCTGGCCCAACTGCCCGGTAACGCCCTCATTGCCCAGCGCGACAGCTTCCTGTGCGCGGCCCTGGGCACGGGCATTTCCATGCACTTCAACCGCAACCTGGGTTCGGGCTTTTTCGGGGGCGAAGGGTTCATCCTGCAAAAGTTGCAGGGCGACGGCCTGGCTTTCGTGCACGCGGGCGGCACGGTGATCGAGAAAACGCTGCGCAACGAAACCCTGCGGGTGGATACCGGCTGCGTGGTGGCCTTCGAGCCGAGCGTCCACTTCGACGTGCAGCGGGCCGGCGGCCTGCGGTCCATGATCTTCGGCGGCGAGGGCATCTTCCTGGCTACGCTGCAAGGCTCCGGCCGCGTGTGGATTCAGTCCATGCCGATCTCCAAGCTCGTACAGGCCCTGGCGCCGTACGGCGGCAACAAAGGCAAGGAGGGCGGTTCGCTGCTGGGCAACCTGCTGGAAGATTAACTCAATCCACTCAAAAGCACCAAAAAGTGAAGAGACCGCCCGGGGGTGGTCTCTTCACTTTTTAAGGAGGTTTAGGTTGCTCGTAGGGGCGGATAACACCAGCAGGTTACCGCAATTCGTTCCATTCTTGCTTTTTCACGGTAAGTCCGCGCACCAGGAATATCCACGTAAGGGCTGCCGACAACACGATGAGCGTATGCATGATGCTTTAATTTTGTATGGTCTGATTGGGCTGAACTGTTCTTTAGTAGCCGCCCACCGGGGAAATGTAACCCGCCACCCCGAAAAAAATTCACCTCGTAATAAATTTTGCGGCGGCCCGGAAGCGGGCATTACCTTTGTCGCTGTCTACTGAGTAATCTAAAAAAACAGCCCCACAACCATGAAGAAACTCTTTTTGCTGGCCCTGCTGGCGGCCCTGCCGCTGGGGGCCGTTGCCCAAACGCAGGCACCCGAATTTTTGCAGGTCACTACCATTGAATCGTTGGTTGCCGGGGGGCTGGGCCGCTCCCGGATGATCACCACCGACAGCGGCGGAAAAATGCAGGAAGTGCCCCTGTCCAACTTCTACAGCCTCACCGGCATCAACTTCGAAAACGTGCGCGAAAACGACCGGACCATCACCCAGAAGGTCAATGACCTGGCCCGGGAAGGCTGGGAACTGGTGCACGTCACGTCGGCCGCCGAAAGTTCGGACAAGACAACGGGCATCTTCATCACCCGCTACATGTTCAAACGCAGTCCGGCGGCAAAATAAGCCGGGAGGATAGGACCGCAGAGGGCGCAGAGAACACCGAGGAAAAAGAAGAAGAAACTTAACCGCAAGGATCGCAAGCGGTGAACGCAAGGGGCGCAAAGAAATACGCGTCTTCCTTGCGGTCTTTGCGTCTTCCTTGCGCCCCTTGCGGTTAAGTTCTTTCAGGAGTTCTGCGTGAGGGTATTGGGGTTGTACGTGCCGGGCGTGGGGGTGCCTTCGGAGGCGGGAGTCTCGCTCTGGTTGTGCTCTTCGAAGAACTTGCGTTGCAGCAGCAGGATCAGGAACACGCCCACGAAGATGGACGCGTCGGCCACGTTGAAAATGGGCCACAGCGAGTAAAATTCCCCGCCGATGAAGGGTATCCACTCGGGCACGAAGCCCTCCCAGATGTCGAGGTAAAACATGTCAATGACCTGGCCGTGGAACCAGACGGTGGGCGAACCCTCGGGGGCGTTGTGGAGGAATACCCCGTAGAACGTACTGTCAATCACGTTGCCGATGGCCCCGCCCAGGATGAGGGCCGTGCACCAGAGCAGCCCTTCGTGCACGCCCTTGCGGGCCAGCACCCGCAGGTAGAGGGCAATGCCGATCATGGCCGCCAGCCGGAAGAGGCTCAGGAACAGCTTGCCGTACTCCGAGCCGATCTGCAGGCCGAAGGCCATGCCCGGGTTGAGCGTATAGTGCAGCTTGAACCAGTCGCCAAACACGCGAATCTGCCCGGCCGAGCCCAGCTCCATGTTGAAATGAACCAGCATTTTGACGGCCTGGTCGAGCACGATGATGGCAAGGCTGAGCAGGTAAAATTTGTACGTCTTCATGGGGACGGAAATGGTACGCAAAAGCTGAGGGGACGCCAAACGCACCTGCCGGGCAAGTACGCGGCCACGTCCGCATCAGCAACACCCTTCAAAAATAGACAATTCGCGGAGAGATACCGAAGAATGCCCCCAAAAAACCGGGCCTATTTCCCGAAAGGGGGAATTGCGCCGAAAGTTCGCATTCCGGGTGCGGCCCGTTCATTGGGTAAATCTTTCTTCGTACCTTCACGAGGCGGCATTCGTGACGATAAATACGGCCGTTTTTTACCGCCTCAGCCTTTAATTTTTTATTTTTGTCCTTTGCTGAACTAATCATCAGAACTAGTGACCTTAATCAAATCCATATCAGGTATCCGCGGCACCATTGGCGGGCGTAGCGGCGATGCGCTTACGCCACTGGACGTAGTGAAGTTTACGGCGGCCTACGGCGCCTGGGTCAAATCAAACAACGGCCCCACCAAAGTAGCCATTGGCCGCGACGCCCGGCCCTCCGGCGAACTCATCAACCGGATGGTGACCTCCACGCTGCAAGGCATGGGCATTGACGTGATTGACCTCGGGCTCACCACCACGCCCACCGTGGAAATGGCCGTAATCGCCGAAAAGGCCGGCGGGGGCATCATCATTACCGCCAGCCACAACCCCATCCAGTGGAACGCCCTCAAACTGCTCAACCGCAACGGCGAATTCATCTCGGCCGAAGACGGGGCCAAAGTGCTGCAACTGGCCGAAAGCGAAGATTTTGAGTTTTCGGAAGTAAAGAAAATCGGCCGCTACCGCTACGACAACTCGTACCTGCAACGCCACATCGAGGCCATTGTGGCCCTGCCGCTGGTGGACAAGGAAGCCATTACCGCCCGTAACTTTTCGGTGGTGGTGGACGCGGTCAACTCCTGCGGCGGCTTTGCCGTGCCCATGCTGCTCGAAGAACTGGGCGTCAAGAAGATCACCCAACTCAACTGCGAACCCACCGGCCTGTTCGTGCACAACCCCGAGCCCCTGCCCGAACACCTCACGCAGATCGCCAACGAAATCGAAAAGGGCCGTTACGACCTGGGCATCGTGGTGGACCCCGACGTGGACCGCCTCGCCCTGGTGTGCGAAGACGGCCGCATGTTCGGCGAGGAGTACACGCTGGTGGCCGTGGCCGACTACGTGCTCAAGCACAAGCCGGGCAACACGGTGTCCAACCTCTCTTCGACCCGGGCCCTGCGCGACGTCACCGAAAAGGCCGGCGGCAAGTACTTTGCCTCCGCCGTGGGCGAGGTCAACGTGGTGAACGCCATGAAGGAAAACAAGGCCGTGATCGGCGGCGAAGGCAACGGCGGCATCATCTACCCCGAACTGCACTACGGCCGTGACGCCCTGGTGGGCATTGCCCTGTTCCTCACGCACCTGGCCCACGCCGCCGTGCCCGTGTCGCGCCTGCGCAAGACGTACCCCGACTACCACATTTCAAAGAACAAGATCGAACTCACGCCGGGCCTGGACGTAGACGAAATCCTCGACAACATCCGGCGCAAGTACGAAAAGAACCCGATCAACACGGCCGACGGCGTGAAGATCGAGTTCGGCAAAGAATGGGTGCACCTGCGCAAGTCCAACACCGAGCCCATCATCCGCATCTACTCCGAATCCGATACCCAGGCCACGGCCGACTACCTGGCCAACAAGATCATCAGCGACATCAAGGAAGTGGTCTCCCGCAAGATCCGGGCGTAACGCGGAAAGGAACCGTAAACCACGATCCCCGGCGGTGTAAACTGGCCGGGGATTCGTATTTTTGCGGCTTCGTATTTATTCAGTCATTCGATATTCAACAGTATTCTGGTTATGCGGGTGTATTTAGACAATGCGGCGACCACGGCGCTTGATCCGGAAGTGCTCGACGCCATGATTCCCTTCATGCGCGACCATTTCGGCAATCCTTCTTCCATCCATACGCACGGCCGGGAAGTACGGTCTTCGCTGGAAAAGGCCCGCAAAAGCGTGGCGGCCCTGCTCAACACGTCGCCGGCCGAAATATTTTTCACTTCCGGCGGCACCGAAGCCGACAACACGGCCCTGCGGTGCAGCATCGAAGGGTTCGGCATCGGGCACGCCATCTCCTCGCCGCTCGAACACCACGCCGTGCTGCACACGCTGGAAGACCTGGCAAAAAAGGGCAGGATCGCGTTGAGCCTCGTGCGGGTGGACGAGAAAGGCTACGTGGACATGGCCCACCTGCGGGAACTGCTGCAAACGCATCCCAAGTCGCTCGTGTCGCTCATGCACGCCAACAACGAGATCGGCAACCTCACCGACATTGCCGCGGTGGGGGAGCTGTGCCGCGAGTACGGCGCCCTCTTCCACTCGGATACGGTGCAGACGGTGGGCCACTACCGCCACGACTTGCAGAAACTTCAGCTCAACTTCATGGTGGGTGCCGCCCATAAGTTTCACGGGCCCAAGGGCGTGGGCTTCCTGTACGTCAACAATGAAAACCGCATCAGCCCGTTCATCCACGGTGGCTCGCAGGAACGCAACATGCGGGGCGGCACCGAAAACGTGTACGGCATCGTCGGCATGGCCAAGGCGCTGGAAATCGCCTGCCGCGACCTGGAGGCGCACCGCCGGCACGTGCAGGGGCTCAAAGACCGGATGATTGCGCGGCTGAAGGAAAGCATTGACGACGTGCGGTTCAACGGCGACCCGGAAAATGCCGAAAAGTCGCTCTACACCGTGCTCAACGTGAGCCTGCCCCCCTCGGACCTGGGCGACATGCTGCTGTTCAACCTCGACATCCACAAGATTTCGGCTTCGGGCGGCAGCGCCTGTTCGAGCGGCTCCGACATTGGTTCGCACGTACTCCGGGCCCTCCACGCCGATCCCGAGCGGCCTTCCGTGCGGTTCTCGTTCAGCAAGTTCAACACGCCCGAAGAAGTGGATTACGCCGCCGGCGTACTGGCCGGCATGCACAAAAAGGAGAATGTGAATTTATAAAGGGTGACACTCCCCGGTGATTGAATGATTCCGTGGTTCTATTCAAAGATGAAGGGCCACAAAGACACCAGGACACGAAGTTGCACAAAGTGCCGGCCACGGACTTCCTTGTGTTTTTTCGTGTCCTGGTGTCTTTGTGGCCCGTTGTATTCTAAACAACCGCCCGGCAACTACCGAAAGCAATTACACCTTGTAACTTCTGGCAAGCACCAGGTCGGCCAGTGTTTCGACCCACAGCGGGTGGTTGTTGAGGCTTTCGACCAGTTGCCAGTGGTGGCCGCCGTGCTTCTCGAACAGCTCGCGGTATTCCACGCCGATCTCAATGGTGGTTTCCAGGCAGTCGGCCACGAACGACGGGGAGAAGGCCAGCACGCTTTTCACGCCTTTTTTGGCTAAATCAACGATGATGTCGTCCGTGTACGGTTGAATCCAGGGCGTTTTGCCGAGCCGCGACTGGAAGGAAACCGTGTACTTGTCCTTCGGAATGCCCAGTTTGGCGGTCAGCAGCCGGGTGGTTTCGAAGCACTGCGCCCGGTAACAGTGCTGGTTGTGGGCGTGCAGCGTGGCGCAGCATTCGTTGAGCTTGCAGGTATTGCCCGTGTAGTCACCCTTGAGAATCTGCCGTTCGGGCAGGCCGTGGTACGAGAACAGGAAGTGGTCGTACGGGTGCTCGGCCATGTACTTGCGGCCCAGCAACGTGAAGGCTTCCAGGAACTTGGGGTGTTCCAGGAACCGGTTCACGAAGCTCATTTCCGGGATGATCTGCCAGTCTTTCACCAGCCGCATGACCTTTTCGTACACCGAGCCGGTGGTGGCGGAGGCGTACTGCGGAAACAGCGGGATGACCACGATGCGTTCGAGCCCCATCGTCCGGAGTTGTTCGAGGGCGCCGTCGAGGGTCGGGTTCTGGTAACGCATCCCCAGCAACACGAAGTATTCGTCGCCGAGGCGCTTTTGCAGCATCTCCACCACGTCGTCGCTGTAGAACCGCAGGGGCGAACCCCTTTCCGTCCACACTTCCTTGTAGATCTTGGCGGATTTGGGGGCGCGGAACGGCGCAATGATGCCATTGACGAGCAAAGTACGCTGGGCCGCCGGAATGTCAATCACCCGGCCGTCCATGAGGAACTCGCGCAGGTACTTGCGCACGTCGGGCACCGAAGGGCTGTCGGGCGTGCCGAGCTGCACCAGCAGGACGCCCACGCGGGGCTGCGCCTTGGCGGCAGTACCCGGCCGCGTGGTATGTTGGTTTACGGAAGGAGTTGCTTCGATCATGTCAGGGTAAAGTGCTAAGTCGGGATTACGCGTTGAGCAGTTGCGCCGCGTCCCACACCAGTCCCGGCAGCACGCGGCTTTCGAATGAACCGGTTTGCAGCGCAAAAGTTTCGTATTCCCCGTCCTTTAAACAATCAATGACCACCTCGCCGTTCACCGGGTCAATAAAATACAGTTCCGGCACCCCGTACTGACGGTACAGTTGCCGTTTGTCTACCAGGTCAAGCCGCCGGGTGGAAGGCGAAAGAATCTCGATCACCAGGTCGGGCACACCCACGATCCGGTCTTGTTCCACCCTGGCCGGGTTGTCCTTGGCCAGGTAAAGGATGTCGGGCATGGGGTGATAGTCCGGGCCGAAATCAACGGAAGTACGGGAGCCGAAAACGGTTCCTGCCTTTGTCGTACGCACAAATACATTGAGATCAGTGAGTACGTTGACAAATATGCGTTCATGCGGGGTGCTGGCGGCCATGTGGAGATAGATGAGTCCTTCGATAAAGTCTGCTTTTACCTCCCCAAGGCGGTAGAGTTCTTCCAGGGTCCCGGGTACTGTCACAAAGGCGTCGGCCTTACGCAACGTCTGCGCCAGTACGTCTTCCGGGGAAACGGCAGTTTGTTCGGTGACAGCCATAGTGGTAGGAAATGGGTTAGGTAGATAAGCGAATTTACCGGGAAAATGTTCGCCGCACAGGCCGGCTGAGCCCCCTTTTGCGGCGTTTCTTTATTTTCCGTTCAGGTTGGGGAAAACGTACGGGAGAGGAATCGTTTACGGCCGTGGATGCAACAAAAGCAAAAAATCCACAACGCCGCCGGGCTTGGTGCGGACGGCGGCGTTGTGGACGGGATGGTCCGATGCCCGGCGTTAATTGAGGGTGAAACGGAGGGGTAGGGTAAATCGTACGGACACGGGCTTCCCGGATTGCCGGCCGGGTATCCACGCCGGCATGAGTTGCACCACCCGCATGGCCTCCTCGTTGCAGCCGTAGCCGATGCCTTTCAGCACCGTTACGTCGCTGATGCTGCCCGTACGCGTTACCACGAAACCCACGAAAACCGTTCCCTGCACGTTGGCATCGCGGGCTGCCGCCGGGTAGCGGAGTGTACCGGCCAGGTACTTAAGCATGGCCGGCGTACCCCCCGGAAACTGGGGCATTTCTTCGACGACCTGGAACACCACGTCTTCTTCGGGGGAGACGACCACCGCGCTGGCCTGGTCCTGGGCGTGGCCCGACAGCACCACAAACAGGCCCGCCAGGAGGGAGAGTAAAAGTTTTTTCATCATCGGAGTTATTGTATTGGAAAATACCCCCTTAATGCCCCGGGCAGCCGTACCGTAAGCCCGTTAAGGGGCATGGCCGATGACGAGGAATTAAAAAAGGGTAATTTTTAAAAGGTGTGGATGGCGTTTGGTGAGGGCAGTTGCATTGCCAGCCACACCCGCGAAGAATCACCGTCATTTTCTTTTGGCAGCAACCGGTGATAGTTGCGCCCAAAGTGGATTAAGTAGTGTACCCCGACTGCTATACCTCATGGACTCTCCCCAAAACCTCATCAGACAAGCTTACGCGGCGTTCAATGCGCGCGACATCCCGGCGGTCCTCGCCACGCTGCATCCACAGGTGCGCTGGGCGAGGGCCTGGGAGGGCGACTATGCCACCGGCCACGACGAAGTGCAGCGTTATTGGCGGCGGCAGTCGCAGGAACTAGAAGCGCACGTCGAGCCAACGCGAATCAGCGAACTGACTGATGGGAGACTGGAAGTTACCGTGCATCAGGTAGTGAAGGATAAGCAGGGAAAACTGGTCTTTGAGGGCCCGGTGAAGCACCTTTACACCCTGCGGGATGGCCTGCTGCAGCAAATGGACATCGGGCAAGTGTAGCGCCTGGCTCCCAAAGGCACCCCTTGCCGGCCGCGGCTACTGAGTGGCTAGCGGGTGAGTGGCAGGCTTAGCCGGGCGACTGCAAGGCCATTCACACCTTTAGAGAACTACCAAAAAAGAGTACGAAGTTGCCCCGGCAGGATTTGCGGAACCGGTAGACCGGAAGAGTGCTTACCTCCGGGCGGCAAAATTGACCGGCAGCGAAAACCGGACGGCTACGGGTTGCCCGTCCTGCACCCCCGGCTTCCACGCGGGCATGGCCTTCACCACCCGCAGCACCTCCTCGTCGCACCCGTACCCGATGCCTTTGAGCACCTGGGCGTCTCTGACCTGCCCGTTCCGGTCCACCACGAAGCCGACGAACACGGTTCCGGCAACCTTGGCCCGCCGGGCGGCGCGGGGGTATTCCAGGTTTGCCCCCAGGTACTTCTGCAACCGCTTCATGCCACCGGGGAATTCGGGCATCTGTTCAACCACTTGGTACACCACCCCTTCAACGGTCTCGGAAGGGAAGGAAGGCGTTTGCGCGGCCGAGGCGCGGGCAAGCAGGACGGAAAAGACGATCAGGAGCAGGTAGGTACGCATGGCAGGATTGGAAATAAAATACCCCGGTTAATACCAGGGGTACAACCGGGGTAAGCAATGGGCCGCGCCTTTTTGCGGAAAAAACTTTCTACACGAACTCGGCGCCCTTGTTCTTGGCGTCGGCCACGAAGTCGCGGACGCGTTGCTCCTCGTCCTTCTTGCAGATGAGCAGGACGTTGTCGTACTCGGCCACGATGAAGCCCTCCAGGCCGTAGGTCACCACGAGGCGGTCCTTGGGCGTTTTGACGATGCAGTCCTTGGTTTCGTAGGTCATCGTGTTGCCGTCGAGCACGTTGCCGTTTTCGTCCTTGGGCGAAATGTCGTACAGCGACTTCCACGTACCCAGGTCCGACCAGCCGAAGTCACTGAGCACCACGTACACCTCGCTGGCCTTTTCCATGATGCCGATGTCAATGGAGACGTTCTTGCAGAGCGAATACACCTTTTTGATGAAGGCTTCCTCGCCGTCGGTGTAATAGTAGCTCTCCCCGTCTTCGAACAGTTCGGCCACGTCGCCCAGGTGCGTCTCGAAGTTCTTGGAGATGGCCTTCACGTTCCACACGAAGATGCCCGCGTTCCACACGTAGTCGCCGCTTTCGAGAAACTGCCTGGCCAGTTCCAGGTACGGCTTTTCGGTAAAGGTCTTTACCTTTTTAACCGTTTTGCGGCCGGGCAGGTACTGGATGTAGCCGTAGCCCGTGTCGGGGCGGCTCGGTTTGATGCCCAGCGTCACCAGGATGTCGTCCTTGGCGGTGGCGGCCAGGGCCGTTTCGATGGTTTTGACGAACTCTTCCTCCTTGAGAATGATGTGGTCGGCGGGGGCCACCACCAGGTTGGCGTCCGGATTTTTGAGGCCGATCTTGTAGCAGGCGTAGGCGATGCAGGGGGCCGTGTTGCGCCGCACGGGTTCCAGCAGGATTTGCTGCGGCGTCAGTTGCGGCAGCTGCGCCTGCACCGTGTCGCGGTACTCGGTGCTGGTGACCACGAACACGTTTTCGGGCGGACAAACTTTGGCGAAGCGGTCGGCCGTTTGTTGCAACAGGGTGCGCCCCGTGCCCAGCACGTCGTGGAATTGCTTGGGGTAGTTGGATCGGCTGAAGGGCCAGAAGCGGGTGCCGGCGCCCCCCGCCATGATAATCACATAATTGTTTTTATTCATTAGCAGCAGAGTATAAGAAGGTACAAAGTAAATTTCAGCAGTGAATACCCAGCCGGGCCGGTATGTGAGTCGCAAAGATTGCTATTTTTAGGAAATATATTACGGCAGCCCTGCTGCGCGCTCCGGCGGACGCCGGCATTTTCCCGGACCGGAGCCGGCATTGATTTGCGCTACTATTCCTTGGAATAGTTCTATTGGTTGCGGTGCTCCCGGGGCGGTGCCCGCCCGTCGGGGTTTTCGTCGCTCCGGCGGCCGGCGGCGTACGGGAAGGCCCGGAGGGAACGGCCACGCGGCTTTTTGCGCACCCGGAAGCGGCCGGAGCCCTTTTTTCGCCAGGGGCAGATTATTTTCGCCCGGATCGAAAAAATGCACGAATAGCTTTCGTTTTTTTAGTATCTTCAATCTTCAGACACCAAATTTGATTTTTCAAGACATCAAATTTTTCGTATAGCAGAAAAATGATAACGGAACAGGAACAGGACACCCGCCTAAAGGAAAAACTCAAGGAAGTTTTTGGATACAGTCAGTTCAGGGGAAACCAGGAAGCCATCATCAACAGCATCTTAGCGGAGCACAACACGTTTGTCATCATGCCCACGGGGGCCGGCAAGTCGCTCTGCTACCAGCTCCCCGCCGTGATCAAGCCCGGAACGGCCATCGTCATCTCCCCGCTGATCGCCCTGATGAAAAACCAGGTGGATCAACTCAACGTGCTCAACGTAAAGGCCCAGTTCCTCAACTCCACCCTCTCGAAGGCCGAGATGACGAAGGTGAAGAAGGACGTGCTCAGCGGCGAAACCAAGCTGCTCTACGTGGCCCCCGAGTCGCTCACCAAGGAAGAGAACGTGGCTTTTCTCCAGAAAGCAAACATCTCGCTGGTCGCCATTGACGAGGCCCACTGCATCTCCGAGTGGGGGCACGACTTCCGGCCCGAATACCGCAAGATCAAGAGCATCATTGACAGCCTGGGCAACCTGCCCATCATCGCCCTTACGGCCACGGCCACGCCCAAGGTACAGACCGACATTCAGCGCAACCTCCAGATGGAAGAGGCGGCGCTCTTCAAATCTTCCTTCAACCGCAAAAACCTCTACTACGAGGTGCGGCCGAAAGTAGACACCAAGAAACAACTCATCAAGTACGTTAAGGGGCACAAGGGCAAGTCGGGCATCGTGTACTGCCTGAGCCGCAAGAAGGTGGAAGAAATCGCCGAGCTGCTGGCCGTCAACGACGTAAAGGCCCTGCCGTACCACGCCGGCCTCGACCCGCACGTCCGCATGGCCAACCAGGACGCCTTCCTCAACGAAGACGTGGACGTGATCGTGGCCACCATTGCCTTCGGCATGGGCATCGACAAGCCCGACGTGCGGTTCGTGATCCACTACGACACGCCCAAGTCGCTCGAAGGCTACTACCAGGAGACGGGCCGCGCCGGCCGCGACGGCCTGGAGGGCAACTGCGTGATGTTCTACAGCTACGACGACATCATCAAGCTCGACAAGTTCAACAAGGACAAGCAGGTGACCGAACGCGAAAACGCCAAGCACCTGCTCCAGGAAATGGCCTCTTACGCCGAGTCGTCGGTGTGCCGCCGCCGCCAGTTGCTGCACTACTTCGGCGAGCAGATGCACCAGGACTGCGGCTTCTGCGACAACTGCGTGAAGCCCAGGGAGAAGTTCCAGGCCCAGGAAGACGTGATGCTGGCCATCCAGGCCGCGCTCCAGACCAACCAGCGGTTCGACATCACGCACCTCTCCGACGTGCTGCGGGGCCTCGAAAACCAGTACGTGATCAGCTACGGCCACAACCGGCTGCCCATCTACGGCAAAGGCGCCCACCGGGAAGGCCCTTACTGGAGTACGCTCATCCGCCAAATACTCCTTTACGACTTCCTGGAGAAGGACATTGAGAACTACGGCGTGCTGCGGGTGTCGGAAAAGGGCATCCACTTCATGGAAAATCCCTACCCGGTGACCCTGTCGAAGGACCACGACTTCTCCAACGCCGAAGCCGAAGACGAGGAGGACCGCGACGGCAACACCCCCGCCCACGGCAAGGCCTGCGACCCGGTGCTGTTCGAGATGCTCAAAACGCTCCAGCGCAAGGTGGCCAAGGAACGCAAGCTGCCGCCCTACGCCGTGTTCCAGGAACCGTCCCTCGAAGAAATGGCGACCACCTATCCCACTACCCGGGAAGACCTCGCGCACGTCAACGGCGTGGGCATGGGCAAGGTGGAGAAGTTCGGCCGGCCCTTCATCGAACTCATCAGCAAGTACGTCAAGGACAACGACATTGCGACGGCCACCGAGGTGGTGGTGAAGTCCACGGCCAACAAGTCGAAGGCCAAGATCCACATCATCCAGCAGATTGACCGCAAGGTGGACCTCGAAGACATTGCCGAAGCGCAGGACCTGAACATGGCCGACCTCATCCGCGAAATCGAGCACATCTGCTACGCCGGCACCCGCCTCAACCTCGACTACTACATCGAGGGCATCATGGACGAGGAACGGCAGGACGAAATCTACGACTACTTCATGACGGCCGAAACGGACAACATCCAGATCGCCCTGCGCGAACTCGGCGACGACTACTCCGAAGAAGAACTCCGCCTCATCCGCGTCAAATTCCTCTCAGAAGTAGCCAATTAGAAGCCAGAAGTGAGTAGCGAGAAGGTTGTGCACGGGCTTGTCCGGGTGAAACGGCAAGGTACCTGTACGCATTCTTCTCACTCCTCGCTTCTCGCTTCTCACTCCTCTAAACCTATGAACATTCTCATCCTGGGAGCAGGGGGGCGCGAACACGCGTTTGCGTGGAAAATCCGCCAGAGCCCCCGCTGCGGTCAACTCTACGTGGCCCCCGGCAATGCCGGCACCGCCGCAATTGCCACCAACGAACCGATTGCCGTTACTGACTTCGACGCCATTTCGGCGCTCGTGCTGGAGCGGCGCATCGACTTGGTGCTGGTAGGTCCCGAAGAACCCCTCGTGCGGGGCATCCGCAATCATTTCCGTTCCCGCCCCGACCTGGCGCACGTGCTCCTGGTAGGGCCCGACGCGGCCGGGGCCCGGCTCGAAGGCAGCAAAGACTGGGCAAAGGCGTTCATGCGCGAAAACGACATTCCCACGGCCCGGTCGGCCACTTTCACCGCCCCATCCCTCGACGAAGGGCTCGCATACCTGCGGACGCACTCGTTGCCGGTGGTGCTCAAGGCCGATGGCCTGGCCGCCGGCAAGGGCGTGGTCATTGCCGCCAGCCACGAGGAGGCAGAAACCACGCTGCGCAACATGCTGGGGGGCCAGTTTGGCGAAGCCAGCCGCAAGGTGGTGGTGGAGGAGTTCCTGGCCGGCATTGAACTGTCGGTATTCGTGCTCACCGACGGCCGCGACTACGTGCTCCTGCCCGAAGCCAAAGACTACAAGCGGGTCGGGGAGGACGACACCGGACCCAATACCGGCGGCATGGGTGCCGTCTCGCCGGTGCCGTTCGCCGACGTGGATTTCCTGGCGAAGGTGGATGAACGGATCGTGAAGCCCACCGTGGCCGGCCTGCAAGGCGCCGGCATGGACTACGTGGGGTTCCTGTTCATTGGCCTGATGAACGTGGGCGGCGACCCCTACGTGATCGAGTACAACGTGCGCATGGGCGACCCCGAAACCGAAGTGGTGCTGCCGCGCCTGCGGTCGGACCTGGTGACGCTGCTGGAAGCCGCCGCCCGCAAGGAACTGGCCGGCGTGCAGCCGGAGGTGGACCCGCACACGGCCGTGACGGTGATGCTGGTGTCGGGCGGCTACCCCGGACCTTACGAAAAGGGCAAGGTCATGACGGGCCTGGAGGCGACGGAAAGCGTTATTTCTTTCCACGCCGGAACAAAGCTGGCCGCGGGCAACGTTGTAACGGACGGAGGCCGGGTGCTGGCCCTGACGGGGATGGGAGCAACCCTGGAGGAAGCCGCCGCCAAAGCCCGGGCGGCCGCCGAAAAGGTGGATTTTGAAGGAAAGTATTTCCGGCGGGACATCGGTACGGACCTATTGGCCTACCTGTAAGGGATTTTTTTCTAGGAATTGTGAATTACCTCCGTTATTTTGTGAATTGCTGAGATCATTTTTCCGCAATTGGGAAGTGGGCGCACGTACAATACGAGCAGTGAAATAATCGAAGTAATCATTTACAACGTAGGCTTCGGGCCGATTTAAATATAAGTGAAAGGCTATGGCATGCAACACATGTACGTCCGGGGGCGGATGCGCCACCGGTGAATTTGAAAAAATGGCAGTTTTCGATTGGCTCAGCGACATGGACGTTCCCGCGAACAATCGTTTCAATACCGTAGAAGTGCGTTTTAAAGGTGGGCGGAAAGAATTTTACCGCAACGTGAACGGCCTGGACCTGTACTCGGGCGACGCCGTGATCGTGGAAGTGCAGAACGGACACCACCTGGGCTTCGTATCCATGCAGGGCGACCTGGTGCGCCTCCAGATGCGCAAAAAAGGCGTGCAGGAGACCGAAGATTTGAAAATGATCTACCGCGTTGCTTCGCCCAAGGACAAGGACAAGTACGAACAGGCGAAAGCCCGCGAAATGCCCACCCTGTTCCGCACCCGCCAGATCATCGGCGAACTGAAGCTGGAAATGAAACTGTCGGACGTGGAATACCAGGCCGACAACACCAAGGCCACCTTCTACTACTCGGCCGACGAACGGGTGGACTTCCGCGAACTCATCAAGCTGCTGGCCGCCGAATTCAAGATTCGGGTGGAGATGAAACAGATCAGCCTGCGGCAGGAAGCCGGACGGCTGGGCGGCCTGGGCTCCTGCGGCCGCGAACTGTGCTGCTCCACCTGGCTCACCGACTTCAAGAGCGTTTCGACCGGGGCGGCCCGCTACCAGAACCTCTCCCTCAACCCCACCAAGCTCTCCGGCCAGTGCGGACGCCTCAAGTGCTGCCTCAACTACGAACTGGAGACGTACATGGAATCCCTCAAGGACATTCCGTCGGTGGACGGCCCGCTGTTTACCCAGAAAGGCCCCGCCTATCTCCAGAAAACCGACATCTTCAAGCGCATTCTCTGGTTCGGCTACCACGACGAAACCTCCTGGCACCCCGTGTCGGTGGAACGGGTGACCGAGATCATTTCGCTCAACAAGAAAGGCCATAAACCCGCCTCCCTCGAAATCAACGAAATGGAAGTCGCCCTGGCCCCCGCGCCGCTCAACAGCGACCTGGCCCAGCTCGACAAGAAGTTCACCAAGCAGGACAAGGCCAAGAAGTTCAAGAAGAAAAAGAAAAAGCCCGCCGCGTCCGGGGCGGCGCCGACGCCCACGCCCAAGCCGTAGGCAGCGTACGGGTTGGCGCATCCGGGCTGCCACCCAGGCAGGGCCGGATGCGTCAGGTTTAGGCGTCCACGCTTGAACCAGACCGGGCGGGAACCATTGCAATTACGGAGGGCAGGCATTGCGCCTGCCCTTTTTATTTTGCACTGCCGGCGGATGTGTTACTTTTGCAGCGGTTTTCGTTGTTGGTTGTTCGTTATTAGTTGTTCGGCAGCCGAACCGGCGTGGTCAGGACCATCCATCATCGAACAACGATCAACGAACGACCAACAACCATTCACCTTTTCCCTGCCCATGAGAATACTCCTGCCGCTGTTGCTGATCGTTGCCCTGTTTGCATCTTGTGATCCGGCCCGCCTCTACGAAAAAAACCACGACCTGGAAGGCTACCAGTGGTACATTGATACGATTCCCGCGTTCCAGTTCGAGGTGAAAGACGTAAGCGTGCCCTACAACCTGTACTACAACATCCGCAACGCGGCGGCCTACCCGTACTACAACCTCTACATCACGTATTACCTGTCCGACAACACCGGCAAAATCCTCAAATCGCGCCTCCAGGAACTGACGCTGATGGACCCGCAGACGGGCAAGCCGCTGGGCGACGGGGTGGGCGACATTTTCGACCACCGCATCCTGTCGGTGGGCAATTACCGGTTTCCGCGCCCGGGCACGTATACCTTCAAGGTGAAGCAATACATGCGCAAAGATCCGCTGCCGGGCATCATGAGCGTAGGGGTGCGGGTGGAGAAAACCGGGGGGAAAGCCGAGTGATTTGGCCTGGTAATCCGGCCGGCCGGGCGTTTGCCGCCGCAAGCCGGTACCTTTGCCCGCGATTTTGCGTAGAAGCCTTGGTACCCGCAGCGAATCCGTTTTGAATCCAAAAGCCGGCCCCGGCCGGACTGTCCGGCGTCGGTCCGGGCATCAACCCTAGTTGTTATGTCGTCTTATTTGCCCTTGTTCCCCCTTAACCTGGTGGCCTTCCCGTACGAAAAGCTCAACCTGCACATTTTTGAGCCCCGCTACCGGCAACTCATCAACGAATGCCTCGAAGAGCGGAAAACCTTCGGCATCCCGGCGTTCATCGGGGACCGCGTGCAGAAGTTCGGCACCGAAATCCGGGTGAAATCGCTCAACCGGCGCTACGACGACGGCCGCATGGACGTGGAAACGGAAGGCGTACGGGTGTTCCGGCTGCTGCAATTCCAGAAGCTGGCCCCGGGCAAGCTCTACCCCGGCGGGGAGATCGAGTACGTGGACGAGGACGAAACCTACGCCGACGACGTGCGCAACGAGCTGATCGGCCAGGTGAAGCGCCTGTACGGCCTGCTCAAGATGCCCTTCGAGCTGGACCTGCGCCATTCCAACTGCATTTCCTACCAACTCGCCCACAAGCTGGGCCTCTCCGTGGAGCAGGAGTACGAGATGCTCACGATCCGCACGGAGGGCGAACGGCAGGCTTTCCTGCTGCGCCACCTCGAACGCGCCATTCCCATCGTGGCCGAAATGGAACGCACCAAGGAACTCGTCAAGCTCAACGGCCACTTCAAGCACTTCGACCCGCTGACGTTTTAGGGAGTTTGGGTGTCAGGGAATAGGGGCGTTTGAGCGTGGGAATGGGTGGTTCCCTTGGGGCGGAACCGGTGACTACGCAGTCCCCCTTGCGGGCAGGTTGGTGCAAGGGCCGAAGGGGGTAGGGGGATGATTTCCGAATACGCCTCTACCGAGTCATATTCCTTCAACTGCGGTCGAATAGCCTTAAATGTGCTGTTAAAACCCGTACGCCGGTTGTGCCCATAGTCAGAAAATCCTATATTAACTTCCGGCAAGGCTGTAGTTTAAGCAGGAAGAACGCCGCCCTTTCACGGCGGAGGCTGTCAGTTCGACTCTGACCAGTCTTGCCATCTTTTCCTGCCTCCGATTTCTCCTGCTTTCGTGAGGCACTGACTGACTAACGGCAACTTTGCGGGAAAGCAGTATATTGTCATCCGGTAAGACCGTAGCTCAAATGGAAGAGCACCGTCCTGCTAGGGCGGAGGTTGCCAGTTCGATTCTGGCCGGTCTTGCTTTTCCAACAAGCAGTTATCAAGATTGTCCGATTGGTGTATGTCGCTGCCTGATGAACCCTCTTTTTCCCCCCAGGAATGGCAAGCCTGCCTGAAGGTGTTGCAGGTGCTTTCGCGGAATCCCGACGCAGCCCCCGACACCTTTCAACTCAAAGGGCTGGTTACCAAATTGCATAAACAAGCCCGCAAAACCATTCGCAAAGAAAGCCTCCGGGAGCAACGCGCGGCGGACCGGCTGGTAGAGGAAAGTACGGTTTTGGTGCAGCAGGAAGCGGTACCGGCCGCCGCACAACCGGTGCTACCGGAAAGCGCACCAGGCGCGGCAACCCCTCGGTCATTCGCCCTGTCGCAGCCAAACCGGTGCTACGTGTGCAAACGCCTGTACCAGGAAGTGCATTTTTTCTACCACCTGCTTTGTCCCGATTGTGCCCGGTTCAACTACGACCGCCGCCGGCAGTGCACGGACCTGGGCGGACGAATTGCCCTGCTCACCGGGGGGCGCATCAAGATTGGCTACGCGACCAGCCTGAAATTGCTGCGCGACGGCGCCCGGGTGATTGTTACGACCCGTTTTCCCCAGGAGGCGGCCGGGCGGTACGCGGCCGAAACGGATTTTGCGTGCTGGGGGGAGCGTCTGCAAATCCATCCGCTCGACTTACGCAACATCCCGGCGGTAGAAGCATTCATTGAGCACATCCAGGCAACGGTACCCCATTTAGACATTCTCATCAACAATGCAGCCCAGACCATCCGGCGTCCGGCGGGTTTTTACCGGCATTTGCGGGAGGTGGAAAATACGCCACGGAATCAGTTGCCCCTCGCCCAGCAAAGCGTACTGGCCGCGGCTCCGCACCCATCCGGTTCAACCACCCCTTCCGTCCTGCCGATCCACCTGCCTCCCGATCCGGCTTTTCCGGCGGGCGTCTACGACCGGTTCGGCCAGCAGGCTGATCTGCGTGCCTTGAACAGCTGGCGTTTGGGTTTGGAGGGGGTAGATACCGTGGAACTGCTGGAGGTACACCTGGTGAACGCCTTCGCCCCTTTTTTGCTGAACGGAAAATTGAAGCCCCTGCTGCAACGTTCGCCGTTCCCGCGCCGCTTCATCATCAACGTATCGGCCATGGAAGGGCAATTCAACCGGACTTCCAAAACCCATTTTCATCCGCATACCAACATGGCCAAAGCCGCCCTGAACATGATGACCCGTACGGCGGCAACCGAGTACGCTCATTGGGGCATCTACATGAACAGTGTGGACACCGGCTGGATCACCGATGAGAATCCGCATCCGGCTAAAATCCGCAACCGCACCTACGGTTTTGTGCCACCGCTGGATGAAATGGACGGCGCCGCCCGCATATACGATCCGATTGTGCGGGGTCTGCTGGAGGAGGCCGTTCCTCCGTTCGGGCATTTCCTGAAAGATTACCAGCCTCATCCCTGGTAAGCAGTTATTTATGGCCACCTTGTCCCTTGCTGTAGATGAACGAAGAGACCGCTCAATTCAACCCGAACCAACCATGAGCCCGGCAAAACCTGCTTTCTCCCCTTCACACCCGGTTGTCTGTCCGGTGGATCAGACGTACGAACTTTCGGCGCAGGCACAGGCTCAATTGGCACCTTTACTCGAATACCTGCAAACGAATGCCTTGCCCCCGGTAAGCCTTACGTTTCCCATCGGAACCCTTACCCCGGCGGGTACGCTGGACCTTTGCAAACAAAACCTGGGCCCGCAAGGCGCTCTTCAGGTAGCGGCAGCCGTGCGGAAGCATGAGAAAATCCGGCATTTGCTGCTGGGTACCAACGGGGTCGGGGATGCCGGGGCCGCATTCCTGGCCGCCCAACTGGCAGACCATCCTACGCTCCAAACCTTGTACCTGGGGTGTAACTACATACAGCCGCACGGCCTGGCGCTGTTGGGAGAAGCTTTGGCTGAAAATACCTCCATCGAAGGGCTGTGGCTGAAACGAAACCCCTTCGGCCGGCAGGGAGTGGACGCCCTGGTCAGCCTGTTGCAAAAGAACCGCACGATCCGGATCCTGGACCTGGTCAATACCGGCATTGGCGTGGAGGGCGTAAAGCAACTGGCGGACGTGCTGCAAAACGGGCACAACCAGGTGCAACGTTTGTACCTGGGAGGCAATCAACTCACGCCGGCCGCGGCAGTAGTTCTGGGTGAACTGCTCAGGAATGAATCTAGCATCACTGCGCTTTTGCTGAACGTAAACCAATTGGGAGATGAAGGAGCTTTCGCCCTGGCCGCCGCTTTACGAGACAATGCTACCCTGACCGAACTGGGCCTGGCCAGCAACGGGATCGGCCCGGAGGGCGCTAAGGCACTGGTGGAGGCCCTGCTCGCTCACCCAGCCATCCGGCACCTGGACTTGGGGTACAGCCGGTCCACGCAAGTGCTGGGAGCACGGGCCAACCAACTGACCGACCCGGTAGCCGTGATGCTGGGACAATTGGTAAGCAAGACCCGAACCTTGCAATCGCTGAATGTCGTCCGCCACCAGTTTTCCGAAGACGGACTGAACCATTTGTGCCGGGGACTGGCACATAATACGTCTCTGCGTACCCTTTCTATTGACGGTAAAGTGCCGGCGGCCCTCAAAGAATTCGTGAAATCATCCGTTTCACATTCCACCCAAGCAGACCCCGACGTCACGGCCATCCGCAGCGTGTACCGGTAAGGCTGTTGCCACCACGCCGGTTAAAAAAGAAAAAGGGAAGCCGAAGCCTCCCTATTTCGCGTTTTATCACTCTCCTCTGCTAGTTCTTCACCAGCTTGCGCGTGAGCACCTGGCCGCCCGTGGTGAGGCGGTACAGGTACACGCCGGCGCGGAGGCCCCTCGTTTCCATCGTTACGCTGTGCGCCCCTTGGGCAAATTCGCCCTGGGCCAGCGTGGATACTTCCTTGCCGAACCCGTCGTACACTTTGAGTGCCACCTGCTGCGCGGCGGGCAGCGTGAACGAGATGGTCGTGGTCCGGTCAACCGGGTTGGGCCGGTTCTGGCTCAGCGTCACCCCGTCAATGGCGTTTTGCTTGCCGTCGGCAGCGAGGCGGGCCGCGGGTTTCTGGTCCGTCCAGGTGCCGTTGGCGTACCAGCCGTCGCCGCACCGCGACAAGTCACCCGTCTGCGGGGAGGCATTGTTGTTGAACACGATGTTCACGCAGGTGATGCCGGCCAGGGTGTAGCTGTACCAGCCGTCCCCGTCGTCCTTCATCGGCACGCCCGGCCAGTTGGTACCCGGCAGGGTGCCCGCCGGCGTTACGTTCCAGAAGTGCATGAAGGCCGTGTTCCAGTCGGCGGGCTTCTTGAAGTGAATCGTCAGGTCCTTGGGCTGCGCGTTGAACCAGCCGCCGTCGGCAAACCAGCCCGAACCGCTCCGGGTCAGGTCGGTCGTCTGGTTCTGGCCGCCGTCGTTGAAGATCATGTTGGCGCCGGTGGCCCCCACGATGCGGAAGCTGAACCAGCCATTGCCGTCGTCCTGCATGGCGGCGCCCGGCCACCCGGCGTCGGGGGCAATGCCCGCCGGCGTTACGTTCCAGTAGTAGATGTTGGCCTTGGTCCAGTACCAGGGCTTTTTGAAGTGAATGATCAGTTCGGCCGGTTTCTGGTCGTACCACTTGCCGTCGCGGTACCAGCCATCCTTGTTGCGCGACAGGTCCGCCGTCTGGCCGTTGCCGTTGTTGTTGAAGATCAGGTTGGTACTCGTTACGCTGGGGAACTCGAACTTGTACCAGTTGTCACCCTGGTCGGGGGCTGCCGTCATGGCCGGTCCGGGCCAGCCGGTGCCGGGCATCGCGCCGGCGGGCTGGGCGTCCCAGTAGTATACGTTGGCGGCGTTCCAGTCGGCGGGCTTGTAGAAGTACACCGTAAAGCCGGCGCCCACGGTTGCCGTGGCTTCGTTGGAATTGAGGCTCTGGGCGTTGCCCTCACCGATGGCCCGTACGCGGTAGAAGAAGCTGCCGGCGGGAACGTTGTCGTCGGTGTAGGTAGTTGCGTTGGCGGGCAGCGAAGCCACTTGCGCAAAGCCACTCCCCGAAGTCGTGGACCGTTCCACCACGTAGGCGGTTTCGGCACTGGCGTTGTCGAGCCACTTGAGGCTCACCTGCACGCCGGCCGCGGCGGCCGTAAGGCCACTGGGAGCGGCCAGCGGGGGCAGCTTCACGTCCAGGAACAAGTCGCTGAAGGCCGGGCCTTTGCCCGTGTTGTTGCCCGACGCGTCGCGGAAGACCATCGCCAGCCGGAACACCTGCTGGTCGCTGCTCAGCTTGTAGTACGCGGCCGGCGTGAGGGTGATCTGCCACTTGTCGTTGCCGATGGACTTCATTTCGCCCACGCCGTCGTCCTGGCCCCAGTTGCCCACCGTGTTGTTGAACTCGGTGCCGTCGGGACCGCTCAGGACCACGCCGCTGTGCATGTACACTTTTTGGGCGCCGACCAGGTTGCCGCTGGCCTGCCGGGCGTCGAAGGTAATGGTGACTTCGTCGCTCGGCGTGAACGCGGCCGGCGTGGCCGTTACGACGTTGGCGGGTTTGAAGCCGGCCGGCATGGGCAGCTTCTTGTCGGTGAGCAGCATCCACTCGCCGGGGGCCAGCGTAATGTCGCCGCCGCCGTACATGAAGTCCATGCCCTTGAAGTAGTTGTGCCACCGGCCCGTGTGCGGGAAGCTGGGCTTGAAGGTACGCGGCACCACGTCGAAGTTGCCCACGATCACCACGTTCATGCTCTCGTGCCGGATGTTGATCCAGCGGGTTTCCGCGTCGGTCTTCCAGGTGAATGCACCCTCGGTAAAGACCGGGTGGTCCTTGCGCAGGTTGAGCAGGGCGGCAACGGTGCGGTAGGTATCCACCCGCCGCGGGTCGCGCATGTACTGGCTCCAGACGAGGGGTTTGTTGCCCACCCGGCCGTTGAAGTCAATGGAGTAGTCGTAGCCCTGTTCACCGAACATCCAGATCATCTTGGGACCGGGCACGGTGTAGAGGAAGGCGGCGCCCAGTTCGAGCCGGTCGAGGGCAACCGTGGTGTCCTTCACGTTGTAGCCCGGCTGGGTATCGTTGCCGTGATGGAGACTCTGGATCATGATGCGTTCCTCGTCGTGGCTTTCCATGTAGGCCACGCGGCTGTCGGACTTGGCCTGCTCGAATGAACGGTTCAGCTGCCAGCCGGCAATCACTTCCTTGTAGTCGGGGTCCACGCGGCGCCAGAGCAGCATGCCGGCTTCGGCCAGCTTGTCTTCTTCCGACTTGTCGGTGAGGTGCTCCAGGATCACGTAGGCGTTGGGATTTACGTTCCAGATGGTGCCGGCCATGCGGTTGAGGATGTCCACCCGCTGCTGGTCGTAGTCCGAGCCGCAGTTCTTGACGTCGTTGTTGGTAAACCCTTTGGTGAAGTCGAAGCGGAAGCCGTCCACTTTGTATTCGGTGAGCCAGTACGAGTTGACCCGGTCAATGAACTGCTGGGTGTATTTGCTCTGGTGGTTGAAGTCGTTGCCCCAGAAGAAGCAGGTATTGGGCGCCACGGGGTTGAACCAAGGGTTGTCGGCGGCGGGGCGGTTGTTGGCCTCGTCCCAGTACATGCGGGCCATCACGTTCTGGCCGAAGGCGTGGTTGAGCACCATGTCAATGATGACGGCCATGCCGTTGGCGTGGGCCACGTCAATGAGTTCCTTGAGTTTGTCCTTGTGGCCGTAGTACTTGTCGGGGGCGAAGAAGAAGGAGGGGTTGTAGCCCCAGCTTTCGTTGCCTTCGAATTCGTTGACGGGCATCAGCTCGATGGCGTTGATGCCCAGGTTCTTCAGGTATTGGATGGAATCAATGACGGACTGGTAGCTGTGGGCGGCGGTAAAGTCGCGGATGAGCAGTTCGTAGGCCACCAGCTTTTCTTTGGCGGGGGCTTTAAATTCCTTTACTTTCCAATCGTAAGGCTTTTGGGCGGTTTGCAGCACACCGGCAATGCCGTAGGCGGTGTTGGTGTAGCTGGGGAGGCCGGGGTAGGTTTCGGCGGGAATGGAGGCGTCGTTCCAGGGATCGGCTACTTTGTCGGTGTAGGGGTCGGCGATGCGGAGGTTGCCGTTCACCAGGTACTGGAACACGTATTCTTTCTGCGGCACCAGGTTGCCCAGTTGCAGCCAGAAGCGTTCCCCGTCGGGGGTTTTCTTCATCTGGTAGGCCGCGTCGGTCTTCCAGGCGTTGAAGTCGCCGGTGACGAACACGAAGTCTTTGCCGGGGGCCAGCAGCGAGAGGATCACCGTCTTGTCGTCCACGTAGTTGATGCCGTCCTTTACGCCCGCGGGCAGGGCCGCCACGGGGCTTTTGTTGACGACGGTAAGGGTGATCCGCTTTTCAATGGTGGTCACGTCGCCGTCGCTGCTCGTGATGATGCGGATGTTCTGCACGCCGGGCCGGGTGAAGGTAACCGTGTGGCTGATGGTGGTGGCTTTCTTGACCGTTTTCACGGCCGTGTTGCCGATGAATATCTTCATGCTGGCCGGTGCGGAAGCGGTGGCGCTGATGGTAAAGGGTTTGTCGGTGACCGTGAAGGGATCGTTGCCGGTGGGGGAGTTGACCAGCACGTAGAAGCCGGGGTCCACGTTCACGTAGATGTCGCCGTTGTCGGCGGTTTTGCCGGCCAGCGTACCGTTGGGGTTCCGGAACACCATGCTCAGGCGGAACACGTTCTGGGAGGCCGTGATGCCGTAGTAGGTGCGGGGCGTAAGGGTGATCTGCCATTTGTTGTCGCCAATGGCGGTCATTTTGCCGATGCCGTCGTCCTGGCCCCAGTTGCCGACGGTGTTGCTCCACGCGGTGCCGGTGGGGCCGGTGAGTACCACGCCGCTGTGCATGTACACGGAGGAGGCGCCCGCCAGGGCACCGTTGCCCGCCGCGGCGTCGTAGGTAATGGTGACCGGCTGGTCAATGGTAGGATAGGAGGGAGTGAGGGTGACCTGGGCCTTACTGACCAGGCCAGCGCCGATCAGCAACGCCCAGAGAAAGGCGGTAAGCAATCTTCTCATACTCAAAAGGATATAGATTAAGGTAGGGTTGGTTATTAAATATAGAAAGCTAGGAAATAAAAAGCACTTCGCCGCTTTTTAGACAAAAAAAAGTTAAAATATTACTTGGGAGAGGTGAGGGAGGGTGCCGGGATGAGGCGGTATTGGGTAGTGGGAGAAATTCTTACAGCTATTAGGGGTGGGGTGCCTTGGGGGACGAAGAATCAGGGGGAGGAGGCAAAGGGTCGAGAACTTCCGGGATCGTCCGGCCTATTTCCCGCTTTAGCTCCTCCATGATTTTTTTGGCTACGCCATAATCGTCTTTACGATCCTGAATCCACACTTCTTCGTTTACATATACCCCTTCGTAACGGGCCGTATCGCAGAGGTCATCCAAAGTCACGTAGTGTTTATAAGCAAAAGGTTTGAGGAGTTTTTTCAGATAGGCTTTTGCTACCGAGTGACTCGAAATGGATGTAGCCTTTCTGTCACGAATTTTGATAAAAGCCCGTGACCAGTGGACTACTACGTAAAATATCACCGTGGTCTTCCAGTCGTAATAGTCTTCGGGATAATCTGTTTCAAGTCGTATGAGAAACTGCAGGTTCTTTACCGCCTGCTTTAGATAATGTTCCGTCACAGATTCAAAATTACGCCTTCGTATGCCTCCATGTGCTCAGCCCGGGTAAACTGAACTTTTATCCTGATGTGAAGCAGATCCTCCAAATCGCTGGCTCTTACGCAAATGTTTGATCTGGTTTCCAGGTCGGCCGGGTTGTAAAGGCCTACGATATAATGAATGAGCGAAGGGGAGGCGGTTTTTACTTTCACCTGATGAATCATCGCTGCGTATTGTTGCAGTATTTTTACCACCTCATTCTCGGCAATTGATGCAAGGGAGGCCGTTGAGGGAGGAATAGCTTTTGTCTTTTGCAGATTATTCCGGTACAATCCGGGTACTGCTCCTGAATGTTGCGGTGGGACGCTCAAAGGGGGGTGAGCACGCGCAATGGGAGCAGGCGAACCCATTGCACTTGGTGCATTTGGCTTTACCCTTCCTGCTTTTTGATCCTTACCAGTTGTCTTGGTGGTCTTTGCCATATAATCAAATATACCACTAATAGCCGCAAATCGTTCGCTACTTTCCCTTCCGTTCTACCAAATACATCTTGCCCTGCTCGTTGGTGATGAGGAAGTCGGTGTCGTTTACGAATGCAATGGCTTCGGCCTGGTTGCGGTACACCTTGATGCAGAGGTAGGGGTCTTTGAGCAGCCGCCCGTTGTCGGTGAGGCGGAACAGCAGCACCTTGCCGTAGGTGAGCACGGCAAACAGGCTGTGGGAGGGGTTCACGTCGGCGGCCGTGACCATGGACTTGATGAACACTTCGCCCCGCACCTCGGCCACGTGGTCGCCGGGCCGGGCCGAGAGGGCGTACATCTTCACGTTTTTGCGCCCCCGGTTTTTGGAGAAAAGGTACAGGCTGTCGGCGTGCCAGAAGAAAGCCTCGCAGTCGAAGTTGCGTTCGCGTTCGCGGGGCGGAAAGGCCGTCTGGTCGGCGTAGCGGAACGTGATGCTGTCCACCCGCCCCGGCCGGTCGGGGTGGAGGCGGTAGATTTTGAGGTTGCGGCGGGTGTTGTTGTTGTTGCCGAAGTCGCCGATGTAGAGATTGCCCCCATCGTCGCGGGCCAGGTCTTCCCAGTCGCGGTTGCGCAGACCGGGCAGGTCGAGGGTGCGCAGCAGTTTGCCCCCGGCGTCCACCTCGTAGAGGGCCGGTGCGCTGCCGCCGTCGTTGTGCGTCCAGTACGACTGGCCGGGCCGGGCCACGGCCAGGCCGGAGCTTTCGTTCACCTCCCCGGGCAGCGTGGCGACCTGCCGGATCTTGTAGGCGCCGCCGATCACCTCGAAGTCGCTGCGGCGCTTTTCGGGGCCGCAGCAGGTGAAGAGGGCAACCTTCACCGAGAATAAAAAGTATAGGACCTTGTAGGGGAGCATTTCGTTTTTTTGCGAAATTCCGGGCGTCATGTTCCGGTTCGGTTGCGGGTGTTGTAACGGGATTTGGGCCATCGGGATGCGGGCCGGCCGCCAGCCGGGGCGGTTGCCGCCCGGACGGCCCGGGGCGAAAAGAATCAACTTGTTGGGCGCAATGCCGTTTAACCCATTATTATCCCGCCGGGCGCCGCCCGGAACGGGGTGCTTCGTTTCTTCTTTTATCCATGGAAAAATACGTAAAATTTGAACAGCCGCTTTATGTAAAGGTGGCAATGGTGCTCATCAGCCTGGCGCTGCTGCTGTGGGGCCTCGACCTGGGGGCCGGCCTGCTGGTGCCGCTGAGCTTTTCTTTCCTGTTTGCATTGCTGCTGCACCCGCTGTCGGCCCGGCTCGAAAGCTGGAAAGTGCCCCGGGTGCTGGCCATCTTCATCTGCCTCATCGTCATCATCGCAGCCCTGGTGGGCATCATGTACTTCATCATTGCGCAACTGATGAACTTCGGCGACGACCTGCCCGAGTTGCAGGCCCGGTTCAACCAACTGCTGGCCGAACTCCAGGGCTTCATTGCCGAACGGTTCGGGGTGAACGAGACGCGGCAGCTCGACTGGCTCCGCAACCAGGCGTCGGGGGCCGTGGCTTCCAGCGGCGCCCTGCTGAGCGGCACGCTGGGGGCCACCACCAGCACGTTTGCTGACCTGAGCCTGATGCCCATCTTCATCTTCTTCTTCCTGTACTACCGCAACTTCTTCATGGACTTCCTCAACCGGGTGTTCAACCATACGCCCAATGAGAGCATCATGGACGTGGGGTACAAGATCCAGGCGGTGGTCAAAAACCACATCATGGGCCTGTTCCTGGTGATCGTGATCCTGGCGGCGCTCAACACGGTGGGCCTGCTGCTGCTGGGCATCAAGTACGCGTTCTTCTTCGGCGCCCTGGCGGCTTTCCTCAACATCATCCCGTACCTGGGCATCCTGATCGGCTCCATCCTGCCCATCACCATGGCCCTGCTCACCAAAGATTCGATCTGGTACGCGGTGGGGGTGGCGGCCGTGTTTGCCTTCGTGCAGTTCCTGGAAGGCAACTTCATCACGCCCAACATCGTGGGTTCCAAGGTGGGGGTCAACCCGCTGGCGGCCATCGTGGCGTTGATCCTGGGCGGCATGATCTGGGGCGTTTCGGGCATGATCCTTTCGATTCCCTTCACGGCCATCCTCAAGGTGATCTTCGACCACGTACCCGGCCTGGAGCCCTTGGGCTTCCTGCTGGGCGAGCCGCCCAAGGAGCAGGTCAAGCCCCACAAGGACGTGCTCGACGAGGTGGCGGCGAGTGCCAAAGAGGCCGTACGGACGGTTGCCAAGTAGGGAGTACTTTTTTCCCGCCGAATGCATTATATTGGCCAACTGACACCGGTTGGCCATTTTTTTGTATGCACCGGCGTATACATATCTTCACGGAAAGGCTAATCCCGGACCGGCTCATTCGCTAACCGCTGCTTATGATCAATTTATATACCCGCAACCAGCGGAGCGTGCTGCAACTCACCATCCTGCTGGTCCTGGCCTTTTTCATCCTCTTCGGGCTCTACGCCTACGTGCCGGCCATCATCGGCAGCGGCATCATCTACGTCATCTTCCAGAAGACCTTCAACCGGTACGTGCACGAAAAGGGGCACAACCGCTACCTGGTCACGGGCCTCATCCTGGTGGGTTCGTTCCTGATCATCATCCTGCCCTTCCTGGTGCTGAGCCTCATGCTGGCCGAAAAGGTGACCTATTACACCCGCCACATCGAGGAACTGATGCCCATCATCAGGAAGGTGGAGCAACTGACGGGCCTGGAACTCTCCAACGGGCAGCTCATGCGCACCCTCACCCAGAAGGGCGGCGACTTCCTGCCCGCGCTGTTCCCGTCGGTGTTTTCGGGCACGGTCGACATCCTGGTGTCCATCGGCCTGATGTACTTCATCCTGTACTACATGTTTGCCAACCAGGAGCGGTTTCTCGAAAGCCTCTACAAGTACCTGCCCTTCCAGGACGAAACGATTGACCTGCTGGGCGCCGAACTCCAGAACGTGGTGAACACCAACGTGATCGGGCAAACGGTGATTTCGCTCATCCAGGGGGCGTGCATGGGCCTGGGCTTTGTGATCTTCCGGCTCGACGACCCGCTGTTCTGGGGCGTGGTGAGCTTTTTCCTCTCGTTCATCCCGGTGCTGGGCACGCCGCTGGTCTGGGTGCCGGCCGGCGTGATCCTGATCGCGCAGGAACAGATGGGCCAGGGCATCGGCATCCTCCTGTTCGGGGCCATCCTGGTGGTCAACATTGACAACGTGCTGCGGTTTGCGCTGGCCAAGAAGCTTGGCGACATTCATCCGCTGCTGACCATCGTCGGCATCGTGCTGGTCGTGCCGGTGTTCGGCATCGTGGGCATCTTCATCGGCCCGCTGATCATCGTGTACTTCATGCTGCTCGTGCAGGTGTACCTCAAGGAGTACGGTTCGGGCACGGCCCGCCGCCAGGAAGTGGCCCCGATTTCGGCCGAGGTGCCGTC
>CADCTQ010000289.1 GCA_902805615.1 uncultured Cytophagales bacterium | reverse complement strand
CTCGACGTAACGGGGGTGGAGGACGTCCGGCGGCTGCTCGACGAAGACTTCCTGGCCGGCGTGCTGCGGCGGTTCGACGAGATGAACGACGCTTTCTACCAGGCACTTGCCCGCACCTGAGTTTCGCAAAGACAGGGGAAGGAGAAAAAATCCACTCTTTCGAACATTACGTAATAAAAGATGGTATATGAATGGACATTTGAATCCAAAAGAGTAGACTTTTGTAAAAAATCAGCGAAGAGCAGCCTTTAGCTGCCAGCAATTATTATGGCTTACGCAGAAGATATTCTCAGTCAGCTTTTTCCGGCCGAACTTTCTCCCAACCAACCCCTCTTCCAGGAGCCGTTGCGGCGCACCCGCACCGAACGGGCCGACTACCGCCTGTGGAAAAAGGCGAGGGGCTACCGGGCCCTCAGCCAACTCTTCCGGGGGGCGTGCTGGTTGAAAAAGGTCGGCATCCGCTGCTCGGTAAACGTGCACCTTTTCGAATCGCAGGCCGCCTGCGCCTTCTCCATTTCGTGCAGCGACTTCATTGACCACAAAAGCTTTCAGCACTACTTCGACTACCTCCGTGAGCGCATCCTCACGGTGGGCTACCGGCCCCACCGCTCCGAACGCGAACTGCTCGACCGGGTGCTGTACGTGGAGACGGTCGAAAGGCACTCCTTCCGCCTGCCCGACCTGACCAACGACCAGGGCAAGATGATCCAGCTCTACGGCCACGTGTACCTCGAACTCATCCGCGTGAACGACCGGCCGAGCTACCTCCGCCTCATGGTCACCAAAGTCGTGGATTCCCGCTTTGCCGCCCCCCTGCCCTTCGAAGACATGATGAACCGCGTGATGGTGTAGGTTCGCCGCCCGTAGAGACGCGATTCATCGCGTCTGCCCCTAAAAACATCTGCCCGTAAAAACAAAAGCCCGGACACGCATCCGGGCTTTTTGCTTTGTAACAATCGCCTTTTCAATCCGAATCAATCAGGAGGAGATCAATGGATGGCGGCTCCGGACTTGCCGGGACGCGATGAATCTGCCCAGACGCGATGAATCGCATCTCTACAGGCGACTACCCTTGTACTTTCAACCATTTCCGGAGCAGGGCTTGCTGTTCGGGGGTGGCGTTGGTGTTTCTTTCGAGGCGGTAGCTGATGTTGGGGTTTTTGCCCAGCACCACTTCCAGCGGTTGGAGCAGGCCGGCCCGGTTCACCAGGATCATCACCTTGTCGCCCGGCCGCTTGCTGGCGATGAACCGGTTCAGGTCGCCTTCCAGCCGCTGGCCGTCAATGGCAATGATCTCGTCGTTCACGTTGATGCCGTACTGGTAGGCGGCGAAGCCCCGCTGCACGGCCGTTACGTTGTAGCGGCCCCCGGCCGGGGACGCGGTGGCGCCCAGGAAAGCTTCACCCCGGGCCGTTTCGGTGAGGCGCAGGCCCACGTGGGTGAAGTACTTGTTGTAGTCAATCGGCTTGGTCCCGAACACGTAGTCTCGGAAGAACTCCTCCATGCCGTGGCCGGCCACCTTTTCGACGGCCTGCTGAAATTCGGCGTCGGTAAAGCCCCGCTTCTGCTTTTTGTAGTATTCCGCGTAGAGGTAGCGCATCACGTCGTCGAGGCTTTTCTGCCCGTTGGTGCTGTGCATGATGTCCAGGTCGAGCAGGGACCCGAGCACGGCGCCCTTGGTGTAGTAGGAGATGCCCGTGTTGTTCGAGTTCTCGTTGGGCCGGTAGAATTTGATCCAGGCGTCCCAGCTCGATTCGGCCACCGACTGCACCTTGCTGCCGGGGGCGTTTTCGATGGTGCCGATGTTGTTGGTCACCAGCGTGAGGTACTGCTCGGGCGAGTAGAAGCCGGCCCGCCGCGTGAGCAGGTCGTCGTAGTAGGCCGTGATCCCTTCCGAAACCCACAGCAGGTGGGTGTAGTTTTCGTTGTCGTAGTCAAAGGGCCCGAGGGCTTTGGGGCGGATGCGCTTTACGTTCCAGAGGTGAAAGTACTCGTGGGCCACCAGGCTGAGGAAGCCCGTGTAGTTGGTTTCGTAGCCCGTGCGGGTGGTTTGCAGCGTGGTGGAGTTGAGGTGTTCCAGGCCGCCCCCGCCGCTGTGGAGGTTGTGCACGATGAACGTATAGTCCTTGTTGGGGTTTTCGCCCACCACCTTGCCGGCCTCTTCCACGATGGCCTTCATGTCGCGGACGAGGGTTTCGCGGTTGTAATTGCCGGGACCGTACATGGCCACGTAGTGCGGAATGCCCAGGGCGTTGAACGTGAGGATATCCTGGTTGCCGATCTCGATGGGCGAGTCCACGAGGATGTCGAAGTTGGGCACGGCCAGCGTCCACTTGTCCTTGCCGGCGGGAGAGAGGCCGGTGGAAATCTCCTTCCAGTCCTGGTAGGGCTTCACGGTGAGCGTGGCGGGCTGGTCCTGGTGCTTGTCGAGGGCCATGAACACGGCGGCCGGCTGCACGTACCCGTGCGTGGCGTCGAGGAAGGGCGTGCGGACGCTGATCTCGAAGGCGTACACGCGGTACTGCACCGTGACGCCGTCGGCGCCTTTGCTGTTCACCCGCCAGGTGTTCTTGTTGATCTTTTCGGCGTTGAGCGGCTTGTTGCCGCCGCCCGTGGCCGTAAAGCCCTCCACGTGGCGGGCATATTCGCGGATCAGGTAGGAGCCGGGCGTCCAGGTGGGCATTTTGAAATCGAGGTAATCCTGCTTGATGCCGCTCACGGTCATGCGCACGTCGAAGTAGTGCGTGTGCGGCTCATCCATCGAGAGGAAGTATTCAATCTTGGGCGCTTTGGGGGCGGCAGGTGCCGCCGCACCCAGGAGCAATGCAAAAAACAGTAGCAGCAGCCGGCTGGCTCGGAAAGAAATCATTGGCGTTTGGAACGGGGACAGGGTAAATGGGACAAAAGCAAGTGATTCTGCAATGATAAGCATTCCGGGGAAAAGGGATCAGGATTTACAGGATGGAAGGATGAACAGGATTAGACCGGGGATGCGGGCAGGGGTCGGGTTTGAACCCGATTCCCATCCCGGCCCTGATCCTGCCTTTATTTCAATCTTAAATGCCGCCGCTCTCGTATACCTGAAACAATGCCCGGGCGGGAGGGAGTCTAATGCGTAGCAGGACACTTCCTTTGCTCAATTTTTTCAGCTTGTACTCATTTCGGAATTGCCGCGCCGGTCCAACTGCCGTACGGCACCCCTTTGCCCGTGTACTTATGAAAAAGAAAGAATACCAGCCCATCGGCAACTACGGCATCATCGGCAACCTGCACACGGTAGCCCTCGTGTCCAGTGAAGCGTCCATTGACTTCATGTGTTTCACCCGGTTCGATTCGCCCACGATCTTCGCTTCCATGCTCGACGCGAAAAAAGGCGGGTTTTTCGAGATCCGGCCCGAACTCGAAGAGATGGACTACAAACAGCTCTACCTGCCCGACACCAACGTGCTGCTCACCCGCTTTCTCTCCGACCAGGGCGTAGCCGAAGTGACCGACTTCATGCCCGTCAAAAGCGAGGAGAAGAACTGCGCGCTGGTGCGGAGCGTGGTGGCGCCCCGCGGCGAGATTCCCCTCCGGATGCGCTGCCAGCCCCGCTTCGACTACGCCCGGGCCGAACACACGGTGACGGGCGGCAATTTCGAAGTGACCTTCACCAGCCAGGGCCCCGACGGCACGGCGTTCCGGCTGATGAGCAACGTGCCCATGACCATCGAGGGCCGCGACGTGTGCGCCCGCTTCCAACTCGGCCCCAAGCAGGAGGCGCACTTTGTGCTCGAAGCCCTGTCGGCGGAAGAAGCCCCGCTTGATTCGGCGGAAGCCCTGGAGCACTACACCACCAGGAGCTTCAACAGCACCGTCAACTACTGGAAAGACTGGATCGGGAAGTCGAAGTACACGGGGCACTGGCTCGAAATGATGAACCGGTCGGCCCTCACGCTCAAACTGCTCACGTCGCACCAGTTCGGCTCGGCCGTGGCGGCTCCTACCTTCGGCCTGCCTTCCGTGATCGGGGGCATCCGCAACTGGGACTACCGCTACACCTGGGTTCGCGACGCCGCCTTTACCATGTACGCGTTCCTGCGGCTGGGCCTGATGGAAGAAGCGGCCGGCTTCATGAAGTGGATCGAGGGCGAACTGAGCGAAATCACCGAAAACCACGAGACGCTGCGGCTCATGTACTGCGTGGACGGCAGCCCCGACCTGGAAGAAACCACGCTGCCGCACCTGGAGGGCTACGAAAAGTCTTTCCCCGTGCGGGTGGGCAACGCCGCCTCCGCGCAGTTCCAGCTCGACATCTACGGCGAACTCATTGACTCCATTTACCTCTACAACAAGTACGGCGGGCCGGTCACGTACGCTTTCTGGCAAAAGATCGAGCAGCAGGTGGAATACGTGTGCAACAACTGGAAAAAGCCCGACCACGGCATCTGGGAGGTGCGCAACGAGCAGCGGGAGTTCTTGCAGTCGCGGGTGATGTGCTGGGTGGCCCTCGACCGGGCCATGCGGGTGGCCGAAAACCGCTCTTTTCCTTCCCCCGTCGAACGCTGGCGCCTGGTGCGCGACGAAATCTACAAGGACGTGTACCACAACTTCTGGAACGAGGAGAAACAGGCATTCGTGCAGTACAAAGGCGCCGACGTGCTCGACGCGGCGGCCCTGCTCATGCCCCTGGTGCGCTTCATCAACCCCTACGAGCCCCGCTGGCTCTCCACGCTGGAAGCCATTGAGCGGGAACTGGTGAGTGACACGCTGGTGTACCGGTACCGCACCGACCGCGGCGCCGCCGACGGGCTGATCGGGGAGGAGGGCACTTTTACGATGTGCAGCTTCTGGTACGTGGAATGCCTCTCCCGGTCGGGCTTCGTGGAAAAGGCCCGCCTGTACTTCGAAAAGATGCTGGGCTACGCCAACCACCTGGGCCTGTTTGCCGAACAACTCGGCCACCGGGGCCAGCACCTGGGCAACTTCCCCCAGGCCTTTACCCACCTGGGCCTCATCAGCGCCGCCTTCGAACTCAACCGCAAACTCGACCGGAAGAGTTAGGAAAGCGACCCAATGGCAAGGACAATCGCCGGTACAAGGACTGCCACAAAGTCACCAAGACACCATGAAAACACCAGGGAACAGCCCTCGTGAACCTTTGTGCCTTCGTGTCTTTGTGGCAAAAAAGGACATGATCATCGTATAATCAGAAGAATAACCCCTGGTTTTGACCGTTGGGCAGGAGAGGTTGACGAAGAATTTGGGTATCTTATTATCCGGAACGTCGTACTTCGAAGCGTATGTGATTAGTGTATGGGCGTATTTGAGGGGGTTAGGGTTGGTTGTGCCGGGTGGTAACAGGATGATTTTTAAAGGGATGGTGAATGGTTTATAGATGCGTAAGTAGGGTTTGTTCTTTTTGGCATTGCCCCAAAAAGAACCAAAAAGGTCTAGGCCCAATGATGCTTCCCCCCACTGGTCAACCCGCCCCTCGCCATTGGGCCGGGCCTGCCCGCCGCGACACCACCGCTGCCGGGGATACGATACGCAGCCGTAACGAATCGTGCCCGCTCACTGCCTGGCTGCTCACGGCGTATCCAATAGGAAGGGCGCTAATCACATACTTCGAAGCATCGAAGTACGAAGCATCGAATAACTAACAACGAGCAACGGACAACGAACCATGGCTGCATTTACCGATAAAGTGGTTTGGATTACGGGGGCGTCGTCGGGCATCGGGGAGGCCCTGGCGGTGGCCTTTGCCAAAGAAGGAGCCCGGCTCGTACTCTCGTCGCGGCGGGAACCCGACCTGCAACGGGTGGCGGCGCTGACCGGCCTGCCGCCCGAACGGGTGCTGGTGCTCCCGATTGACATGCGGCAGGGCGAAACGTTTTCCTACAAGGTGGTGCAGGTGCGCAAATACTTCGGCCGGGTAGACGTGATGGTGCACAACGCGGGCATCAGCCAGCGGTCATTCGCCCGCGACACGCTGGTGGACGTGGACCGCAAGCTGATGGAAGTGAACTACTTCGGGCCGGTGGCGCTGACCAAAGCCCTGCTGCCGCTCATGCAAAAGCAGGGCGGCGGGCACCTGGTGGTGGTGAGCAGCCTGGTGGGGTACTTCGGTACGCCCATGCGGTCGGCGTACGCGGCCTCCAAGCACGCCCTCCACGGGTTCTTCGAAGCCTTGCGGGCCGAGGAAAGCGGCCACAACATCCACGTCACGATGATCTGCCCGGGCTACATCCGCACCAACATTTCGGTGAACGCCCTCACCGAACGGGGCGAGAAGCACAACCAGATGGACGACAACCAGGCCAACGGCATTCCCCCGGAGGAGTGCGCCCAGAAAATCATCCGGGCCGTGGCCGCCAACAAGCAGGAAGCCCTCATCGGCGGCCGGGAAGTAGTAGGCGTCTACCTGAAACGCTTCGTGCCCGGCATCTTCTCCAAAATGCTCAACGGGTACAACGTCAAGTAGTACACTGATGGGTTGGTACACTGATTTGTTATGATGATTATGATCAGGACTGATTTTAAAGGGAAGAGGAACCAAAAAAAATCATAATAGATCATAACCATCATAATAAATCAGTGTACCAACCCCTCAGTGTACCATCAAACTGCGTTGCAGCAGGAAGTTTTTGAGCGGCAGGTAATCGTTGGCGAGGGGCAGCGACAGCTTTTCGCGGTGCAGGCAGTTGCCCAGTTGCGGCGGTACGGGCGGCACCTGCCCGGTGGCGCTTTGCACGGCATCGGCAAACTTGGCCGGGTGGGCCGTCGCCAGCACCACCAGGTGGGCGTCGCGGTGCGTTTTGCGGTAGTCGGTGGCGGCCAGGTAGCCCACCGCGCCGTGCGGGTCAATGAGGTAGCCGTAGGTGTCGTACACTTCGCGGATGGCCTGCGCCGTCTGGGCGTCGGTGTAGCTGTAGCCCCGGATGCGCTTTTGCATGTCCTCCCAGGAGTCGCCGAAGAGGCGCTGCATGCGGGCAAAGTTGCTCGGGTCGCCCACGTCCATGGCGTTGGACAGCGTAGCCACCGATGGCCGGGGCCGGAAGGTCCGCGTGGTCAGGTATTCGGGCACGGTGTCGTTGGCGTTGCTGGCCGCCAGGAAGGCCGTAGCCGGCAGGCCCATTTTTTCGGCCAAGAGGCCCGCCGTCAGGTTGCCGTAGTTGCCGCTGGGCACCGAAAACACCACTTCCGGGTTGGTGATTTTAGCCGCCAGTTGGCCGTAGGCGTAGAAGTAGTAGAAGCTCTGGGGCAGCAGCCGGGCGAAGTTGATCGAGTTGGCCGAGGTCAGGTAGAGTTCTTCGCGCAGCGCCGCGTCGGCAAAGGCGGTTTTGACGAGCCGCTGGCAGTCATCAAAGGTGCCTTCAATTTCGAGGGCGGTCACGTTGTTGCCCAGCGTGGCAAACTGCGCCTCCTGCACGCGGCTCACCTTGCCCGACGGGTACAGGATGATGACTTCGATGCCCGGCACGTTGTAGAAGCCCTGGGCCACGGCGCTGCCCGTGTCGCCCGAAGTTGCCACCAGCACGTACACTTTCTTGTCCACCCCGCGCAGGAAGTGGGCCATCACCCGCGACATGAACCGGGCGCCCACGTCCTTGAAGGCCAGCGTCGGTCCGTGGAACAGCTCCAGCACGTGCAGCTGCGGGGCCAGGCTCACCAGGGGAATGGGGAAGTTGAGGGCTTCTTCGGCAAGCTGGCCGAGGACGGCCTCCGGAATTTCGTCTTCGATGAAGAGGCGGGCCACCTTGCGGGCAATGTCGCCGAGGGAAAGCGAGGGGAGGTCGGCAAAAAAGGCGGCCGGCAGGGCGGGTACCGATTCGGGCATGAACAGGCCCTTGTCCTTGGCCAGCCCGTCAATGACGGCCTGCTCGAACGTGGCGGGCGGAACCTGCCGGTTGGTGCTGTGGTATTGCATAGAAGTGGTTAGTGGTAAGTGATTAGGGGGATCGCTTACGGATTTTCCTTTTTCAATTTTTCATTTTCCATTTACCTGGTCATTTTCCATTTTACCGGGGGCCGGGACCCATTTCGCGTTTGGGGGGCGGCTCCGGTTTGGGGCCTTGTTTTTTGGAGGCGGCCCGTCTTTTGTCGCGGTGCTTCTTTTTGCGCAGGTCGTAGAGAATGCGGCTGCGGACGGCCTCGCCGAACAGGGCCAGGCCCGAATTGAACGTGACCAGGCTGATGATGCCCGCCACGAACCAGCGCAGGAACGGCGCTCCCGAATGCATCAGGTGGTTGGCCGTGCCGAACAGGCAAAGCCCCATGCCGGTCAGGATCAGGCTGGTCGGGGCGAAAATCTGCCACCGCTTGTAGAGTGACCACTTGGTTTTTATCGGCGGCGGCGGCGGCGTCTGACCATTCATAATCCATCTGATAATGAGCAGAAAAAATGATTCCGCAAGTATACCCCCTTGCCGGTAACCCCGCAATAAAAATCGGGACGGGCGGCCGTTAAAAAAAGAGGGGTCCGCCGGTCGCCAACCTACACCCCGCCCTCCGCGTAAGAAAGAACAGTCTATCACTAACTGCGGTGGTACGGGCCGTTTCCCGGCGCAAACTGCCGTACATTGATTTGTATGCGAATAGAAAGCGTGTTGAGTTACGAGTTCGTAACCGTGTTGATCTTTATTGTATTCCTGAGTGCCTCCCTGTTCCTGTTCATCTACGGACTCATGCAGGCGCACCTGGTGTACCAGTACTTAAAAGCCAAACGAAGAGGGAACGCCCACCCGGTTCCGCCGGCCGGCCCCCTCACCGAATATCCCTTCGTGACGGTGCAACTGCCCGTCTACAACGAGCAGTACGTGATGGAGCGGCTCATTGACGCCGTGGCCCGGCTGCGCTACCCCAAAGACCGCCTCGAAGTGCAGGTGCTCGACGACTCCACCGATGAGTCGGTCGCCATTACGGCCCGCAAGGTGGCCGAGTGGCAGCGGGCCGGCCTCGACATCAGGCAGATCCGGCGCGAGCAACGGAAGGGCTACAAGGCGGGGGCCCTCGAAGCCGCCCTGCCGGCCGCCAAGGGGGAGTTCATTGCCATCTTCGACGCCGACTTCGTGCCCGAACCCGACTTCCTGGAAAAGACGCTGCCGGCCTTCACCGGTCCCGAGGTGGGCATGGTGCAAACCCGCTGGGACCACCTCAACAAAGACTATTCGCTGCTCACGCACATCCAGTCGTTCCTCATTGATGCGCATTTTTCCGTGGAACAGGCCGGCCGCAACGCCTGCGGGTACTTCATCAACTTCTCGGGGACGGGCGGCGTGTGGCGCAAAACCTGCATCGTGGACGCGGGCGGCTGGAACAGCGACACGCTTACCGAAGACTTCGACCTGAGCTACCGGGCCCAGCTGAAGGGCTGGAAGTTCCGCTACCTGGAGCACGTAGGGGCGCCGGCCGAACTGCCGCCGGTGATGAGTGCCCTCAAAACGCAGCAGTTCCGCTGGATCAAGGGCATTGCCGAAACCTCCAGGAAGCACCTGGGCAACGTGCTGACGGCCGACGTGAGCCTGCCCGTCAAGTTTCACGCCGTGCTGCACCTGTCGGTGGGCGTGGTGTTCGTGAGTGCCTTCCTGTGTTCGTTCCTGAGCATTCCGCTGCTGTTGCTCAAGCACCAGGTGCCGCACATGGAATACCTGTACGCGTACACCTCTTTCTCGATGCTCAACCCCGTTTTCCTGGTGCTGTTCCACTACGTCGCCACGCTGCACACGCAGAGTGGGCCGACCGACAACCGGCGGGCCTACTTCTGGCGCAAGTTTCCCTTCTACGTCTCGTTTTCGATGGGCATTGCCCTGCACAACGCCGTGGCCGTGCTCGAAGGCTGGTCGGGCAAGAAGACGTCGTTTGCCCGCACGCCCAAGTTCAACGTGACCAACCCGGGCGAAGCCGTGCTGTCGAACGTGTACCGCAAGGTGCGGCTCAGTCCGCTTAATTACGTGGAAGGGCTGATGGTGCTCTACTACCTGACGGGGGCGTTGCTGGCGTTCGTGCTGAACGATTTCTCGATGTTTCCCTACCACCTGATGCTGGCGTTCGGCTTCGGGCTGGTGTGCTGGTTTTCGTGGCAGGAGATGAAAGGGACCCTCCGGAGCAGGAAAAGGGTGGTGCGGCATGGCGGCTCGTTTACCGTTGCCGCGCCGGAGATGGGGTAGGGACGACAAGAAGCGAAAAGAACTGAACCGCAAGGGGCGCAAAGGAGGATCAGGATTCACAGGATGGAGGGATTAGCAGGATTACGGCGCAGACCGAGAATACGCGTACGCCTTGCGGTCTTTGCGTCTTCTTTGCGCCTTTGCGTGAAACCCTTTTCTCCGAAAAGACGCGATAAATCGCGTCTCTACACAGGTCCCCCGTGTCCCCGTGGTACAGCTACTTTGCCTCTAAGCATCACACTGATCACATACGAGAGATATGACATATGTTTTCCCGATAGACCAGACCCACTGACCCCGGATCACCTGGTAGCCGAACCCCATAAATGCCGCATTCCATCCGCAAAGGCACCGGGAATGACCCCAATGTGGGACTGGCCGGGGTAATAACGCGTTTCTACCGTCAGCCCGGCGTACGCGCGGCTCGCCAGCGTTGCCTTCAGCGTTTGCCAGTCCTTGCGCATGGACTTGCCTTCTTTGCCCGCTACGGTTAAAAACAGCTTTGCTTGCAGGTCCTTGTGTTCGGCATGGTACCCCTTTTCGTAGTCGAAGACCTTCTTCCCGTCCCACCATAGCGACGGGCTGGTAACCAGGTACTGGTCAAACAGACCGGGTTGCTGGAACAGGAGGTACGTCAAAAACAGCCCCGCCATCGAATGGCCGTGGATGGTGGAGGGGCCGCCCGTCCGGTACTCACCCGTGACGAAGGGTTTGAGCCGCTCTGACAGGAACGCCCCGAAGGCTTTCGCCCCGCCCGAGCCGGGGTACTTGGGCAGGAAGGTAGGGGAGAAGTCCTGCCACCGGTTGTTGCCCCGTTCCAGGAAAACGGTGCCGTACCCGATGCCGACCAGGATGGCCTCGGGCACTTCGTTTGACTGGACGAGTTGCCGGTACAGGTTAGCCAGGTGCAGAAAGTTAAAGTCCGCGTCCAGGAGGTACACCACGGGATAGCTCCGCCCGGATTGCGCGTAGTCGTCGGGCAGGCTGATGAAAAGCCGGTACACCTGCCCGGAAGGGGAGGCCAGGTCTTGGAACTGAATGTGCTTGAGGCCGGAAGGAACCTGTGCCACCGCAACGGTGCACAAGAGCAGCAACGCCGGGACGAAAATCCACTTCGGGGAGGGAGGGGCCATCATGGTCAGATAACGCCCGGAAGCCCGGTAACGCATCCGGTGCGGCTCATTTTGATTTTTCCATTGTCAATTTTCCATTGTCCATTTTCAATGGGCCCGCCTCTTTCCGCTTGTGGAGCTGCCACCACGGCGTGCCGGGCCACTGGTGGTGTTCGTAGTGGTAGCCGAAGAAGTAGCAGCTCAGGAAGGCCAGCAGGTGGTTCTTTTTCTGGCTGCGGGAGCGGTGCAGGTTGTCGGCGTCGTGTTCGCCCCGGTGGGGGAGGTACGTGCCGAAGTAGAACAACTGGAGCGTGGAGAGCAGCGAAGGAATCATCCAGAAGGCAATCACGTTTTCGGCCGGCGCCACCAGGATGAGCAGGTTGTAGGTAACGGCCGCCAGTACGATCTGCCAGATGGTGACGTACTGGAACAGGAAGCTGACGTACCAGCGCAGGAACGGCCCGTCGTGGTAGTCGGGGTCGTCGCCGCTGACGGCGTGGCGGTGGTGCAGGTGGTGCTTGGGAAAGAGCCGGTCGTAGGAGTTGTACACGAACAGCGTGGTGCAGAGCCGCCCGATCCAGGTGTTGAGCCGCTTGTTGCCCGGGGCCACCACGCCGTGCATGGCGTCGTGGGCGGTGATGAACAGACCCGTGTAGAGGTGGGTTTGCAGCAGCACCAGCAGGTAGGTCACCGGCGAACGGAAATCGGCGCGGTAGGCAAACAGCAGCAGGCCCAGCACCGCCGCCCACCCCAGGATGATGGCGGCGGCAATGTACAGGCCGGTATGTTTCGAGGCAGGCTTCATGTATCTCCTATAACCACTTCGGCGCGAGTATGTTCCCGGCAGGGGCAAAAATAGGGAAATGGGGAGCAGGAGTTGGGGAGTTTGAGAGTTGGGGAGTCAGCACTTAACCGCAAGGATCGCCATAGAGACGCAAAGGGCGCAAAGCGGTACGCGTTTCCTTTGTGATCCTTGCGTCTCCTTTGCGCCCTTTGCGGTTAAGTTTTGGGCTTGGTCTTCTACTTTTTGGTGGCTTCGCACCAGTTCCCTTCCCGCAACTCAATACCCACTACTCAATACCCACTACTCAATTCTCTATACTTCTTCCTCACGCACTGGCTGCCGCGTTCTGGGCCGTGGCCTGGTAGACGAACGACCGGAAGCGTTCCCCGGCCGGGAACTGCACGAATTCCCCCTGGATGCGCCGGGCCGCCTCGCCGTACGACGGGTCGTCGAGTACGCGCCGCACGCCTTCCTGCACGGCCTCGGGCGTCAGCAGCCCGGCCCGGAGCAGCACGCCGGCCCCCGCCTCCTGGATGGCGCCCATGGCAAGGTACTGGTCGAGGTTGGAGGCCACGCCCACCAGGGGCCGGCCTTCCCGCAGGGCCTGGTAGCCCGTGGTGCTGCCCCCGTTGGAGACCACCAGCGCCGACCGGGCCGCCGCCTGGTCGCCGGGCAGAAAGTCGGCCACGAACACGTTGTCGGCCGGGGCTTCCATCGCCAGCCGCCCCGCCGTGGACACCATCGCGTACACCGGCAACTGCCCCAGGGCCCTGAGGATGATGGGTAATTTCTTGATGCTGCCCGACGAGCCCAGGGTGACGTACACCACCGGCCGGTCGTCGGGAACCTCTCCCCACCAGGCGGGCGGTTCCACTTGCGGCGCCCAGAGCACCGGCCCCAGGTACACGTAGTGCGACGGCGGGTTTTGCAGCGGCGCCAGGCCGGGCGTGTCGCACAGGAGCACGTAGTCGCCGTAGGTGGTCACGTCGAGCAGGCTGCCGACGGGCTTGAGGCCGTACTTTTTGCGCAGCCGGTTGATGGGCTCGGTGAAGTGCGAAAAGATCTGCGCCCGGAACAGGTTGAAGAAGTAGGCCGCCTTCTGTTCGCCGAAAATGTTGACCGTGGAATGGTCGGGCACGGGAAACTTTTCGAGGTTGCGGTAGGGGCTCCAGTAGGCGTTGGTGAGGGTCGCCAGCGGAATGCCGCAGTACGGGGCGCTGATGCTGGTGGAAAGGCGCAGGTCCGACACCACCAGGTCGGGCTGCACGTCGCGGAAAAGGGCAATTTCCTCCTCCACGTACCGGGTCAGTGTGTCCTCTTCGTAGAGGCGGCTGCCCGAGTTGAGGGCCCGGTTGATTTTTTCGAGTTCGAGGGTGTAGATCGTATGTTGGCGGAAGGCGGTGCCTTCGAAAACCAGCGGGGCGAAGGAGGAGCAGGCAAAGTGTACTTCGAAATGCTGCGGGTCCAGTGATTTGGCCAGTTCCAGCAGCCGCACGACCTGGCCCAGGGCCACGTTTTCGGAGATGAACAGAATGCGTTTGGGACTCATAAAAGTGGTAAAAGTGGTTTGGGTGGTTGGTTTAATGCTGAGAAATGGAAATCACGCATTTG
>CADCTQ010000288.1 GCA_902805615.1 uncultured Cytophagales bacterium | reverse complement strand
TGCTGCCGCCGTCGGAGACGGGGCTGCGGTCGGCCGCCCAGAAGGTGCACCGGTGCTTCCAGCCCTACAGCGCCGACGCCCAGCAGTACGCCGAGGCGGTCGCCAACGCCGAAGCCAACTGCGGGGGCGAAACCAACCGCCTGTGGAACGCCGTGCGCAAGCTGTCCGACGGCCGCCCGCCCGACGAAACCCGCTTCCTGATGGAACAGAACGCCCTGGTGGCCCTCAATGCCGAACGCTACTACCGCGCGATGGTGGGCTTTACGGAGTCGTCGTGGAACATCCGCGACCGCCACATGGCCCAGACGCTCGGGCGGCTGCTCAACTTCCACGGACCGCAGTCGAAGGCCATCGTGTGGGAACACAATACGCACGTGGGCGACGCCCGCTACACCGACATGGTCCGCAGCGGCGAGGTCAACGTGGGGCAACTCGTGCGCAAGGAGTACGGCGAAGAAAACGTGTTCATCGTGGGCTTCGGCTCGTACGGGGGCTCGGTGATCGCGTCGCGGGCCTGGGGCGCCCCCATGCAGAAAATGACCGTGCCGCCGGCCGTGGCGGGCAGTTGGGAACACATCCTCCACCAGCTGGGTCCGACCGACAAGATCATCCTGTCGAAGGACATCCGCGCGGAGAAGGGCCTCAAAAAGCCGGTCGGGCACCGGGCCATCGGGGTGGTGTACGACCCTAAATCGGAGCACCCGGGCAACTACGTGCCCTCGGTGATTCCCAAACGCTACGACGCCTTCGTGTACCTGGAAAGGACCGGGGCCCTGCACCCCATCCCCATTCCCCTCAGCGCCAACGAACCACCCGACCTCTACCCCTCGGGGTCCTAAACCGGGGTGGTACATTGACCAATGGTACACTGATCGGTTATGATGATTATGATTAGGACTGATTTTAGAGGGAAGCGGAATCAAAGGAAAAGATCATAACAAATCATAATCATCATAACAGATCAGTGTACTATCATCAGTGTACTATCAGTCAGTGTACCATACCCTAAAAAACCACGCCATGCCCAACCTGCTTCCAGTCCTTTCCGCAACTTTTCTATCCTTGCTCCTCCACTTGCCATCTCCTCCCATGTCCCCGTCCCGCGACCGGCTTTACCACGACGTAGCAGAGCTTACGTCCATCCAACCCGCCCGCCACCACGCCAACCTGGCTTCGCTGGACCGCGCGGCCGACTACATCGCCGCCCAATTCAAAAAGCTGGACTGCCGGGTCTCCGTGCAGCCCTTCCAGGTGGAACGCAAGGCGTACAAGAACGTCATTGCTTCGTTTGGCCCGGAACACGCCGAACGGGTGATCGTGGGGGCGCACTACGACGTGTGCGGCGACCAGCCCGGCGCCGACGACAATGCCAGCGGCGTGGCCGGCCTGCTCGAAACGGCCCGCCTGCTGAACGCGAACAAGCCGGACCTGCCCTACCGGGTGGATTTCGTAGCCTACTCGCTGGAAGAACCGCCGTACTTTGCCTCCGACCGGATGGGCAGCTCCATGCACGCCAAATCGCTGCGCGACGCCAAGGTGCGGGTGCGGGGCATGATCTGTTACGAGATGATCGGCTACTTCTCCGACGCCCCGGGCTCCCAGGCGTTCCCCGACCCGGCGCTGGCGAAGCGCTACCCCAACACGGGCAACTTCATCGTGGTGGTGGGCAAGAACGGGCAGGAGGCTTTTTCCTCGAAGATCAAGGCGCACATGAAAGCCCATTCGAAGATTGACGTGCAGTCCATCAGCTTCGGCTCCACGGCGGGCCTGGGCGGGCTCTCCGACCACCGCAACTACTGGCAGTACGACTACCCGGCCGTGATGATCAACGATACCGCTTTCCTGCGCAACCCCAACTACCACCGCGCCTCCGACACCATTGACACGCTGGACTTCGACAAAATGACCGAAGTCGTCCGCGGCGTGTACGCGGCGCTGGTCCGGTTGTGATTTCGATGTTCAGGGGATGAAGGTATTGGGGTATTGAGGGATTAGGGAGAACCACCCCTGTCCCCTCCTTGATGGAGGCGGGGAACGCTGCGGGTACGGCTGCACGGCAAGGAGAAACATACGTCACAAATTTCTTTCCCGGTCAGCGGGACGCATGGGTATGGCTCCCCTCCTTTTTGCAAGGAGGGGCCGGGGGTGGTTCCTCTCAATACCCTAATTCCCCAATACCCCAATATTTTCATCCCCCGAACATCGAAGCAGCGTCCGTACTTATACGCCAACTTTGCGGAAGTTACGGATGCGCAAATTCAGTATATCCCTGGCTATGAATGTATTCGGCGAAGGGATATATTTGCCTCAGTACGCTATTTGTGCTATGTAAAAGTGGGTCGCTATCCGGCCCCGACGCGCAGCCGCGGCACTTCCGGACCGGCTATTCCCCCGGCAATTGCCTTACATAATCCCGTTACCAGCACCAGGCCGACTCACCCCGTACGTTTTACCCACCCCGTTCCACCGTCATTCCCTGGTTTCTTTCCCTATCGGATCGCAGTTCCGGGTTGCCCATGACGCCCTCCAGTCATCCTTGCCCGACGGTTTTTCCATGCGTGTACCCAACCCTGCGCCACCCGCAGCGCCCGGCGTATTGCGGCGGTAACGCTCAACCCCGTTCCTATGACAACATTCTCTACTGCGAGGCGCCCCCACCGGCCCGTACTCTTACTACCCATCCAGATTGCCGACCCGACCGGGGAAACGCAGCCCGCCGACGGCGCGGCCGGCTCCCTCACCGGGGAGCAGGCCGCCACCCTGCTCGGGCGCCTGCCGCAAATCATCTGGACGGCCGGGCCCGAAGGCGGGCTCGACTACCTGTCCCCCTGGTTCTACACCTTCACGGGTACCGACCCCGGGGCCGCCCTCGGCTGGCAGTGGATGCAGGTGGTGCATCCCGACGACGTGACGCCCACCCTCGACCAGTGGCGGCAATGCCTGCAAACGGGTGCGCCGTACCGGGCCGAACACCGCATCCGGCGCGGCGCCGACGGCGTGTACGTGTGGCACCTGGCCCGCGCGGAGCCAGTCCGCGACGCGGCGGGGCACATTGCCCAGTGGGTCGGGGCCAGCGTGGACATCCACGAACAGAAGCTCCGCGAGGCCGCCTCCCGCGACGCGGAAGCCCTCGAAGCCCGGGTGCTCGAACGGACCCGCGACCTGCTGCTCAAGAACACCGAGTTGGCCAAGGCCAACCAGGCCCTCGACTCCATCGTCCACATCGCCGGCCACGACCTGCGTTCGCCCATCAACAACCTCAAGGCCCTCCTGTCCATCCACGACCACACCGACAATGAGAACGAAAAGGCGCAACTGATGCGTTACGTGGGGGACTCGGTGCGTCGCCTCGACGCGACGGTGGGCGGGCTGCTGCGCATCCTGGAAGCGAACTATTCGACCGAAGCCCTCGTGCAACACCTCTCCTTTGCCGATGCGCTCGAAATCGTGCTGGCTGACTACGGCGAAGAAGCCCGGCGGCTGGGCGTCCGGCTCCTCCCCGACTTTTACGACTGCCCCCGCCTCCGCTACAACGAGACGTACCTGCTGAGCATCCTGCGCAACCTGGTGAGCAACGCCATCAAGTACCGCAGCCCCAAACGGCCCCTGCAACTGGAAATCACCGCCGGGCGGTCCGGCGAATTCGTGGTGCTGTTGGTGCGCGACAACGGCATCGGCATGGACGGCACGCAGGTCCGCGACAAGCTCTTCAAGCCCTTTTCCCGCCTCTCCGGCGACGGCGACGGCAAGGGCCTGGGCCTGCACCTGGTCAAAAACATGGTCGAAAAGAACGGCGGCTACATCCGCGTCGAAAGCACCCCCGACGTGGGCACGATGTTCCAGGTGTATTTGAAGGAATACGAATGAGGTAATTACGAATTACGAATGGGCGTAACGGCCTTTGTCGGGGCTCCGGTACAGCCCAACGCGGAGGAAAGGAGACTGGCGGGAATTGCAATCGCCGCGCCAGTCAACTCTCAAACGCACTAACTCCCCAATTCCCTGACTTCGCAAACGCCACGCCCGCCACGTCGTCGAAGGTATCGGCGTAGTGGATGGTGAGGCCGTCGCGGATGTAGGCGGGGAGTTCTTCGAAGTCCTTGCGGTTTTCTTCGGGCAGGATGATTTCGGTGATGCCCACGCGGCGGGCCGCAATGGTTTTCTCGCGGACGCCCCCGATGGGCAGCACCTTGCCGGTGAGGGAAATCTCGCCGGTCATCGCCAGTTCGGCCCGCACCGGTTTGCCCGCCGCCAGCGAGTACAGCGCCAGGGCCATCGTCACGCCGGCCGAAGGACCGTCCTTGGGCGTGGCCCCGGCCGGCACGTGCAGGTGCACCACGTGTTCCTCGAAAAACGCCTTCATCGCCGCGTCGTTGCCGGTTTTGGCGCGGATGTACGAATAGGCGATTTCCGCCGACTCCTGCATGACATTGCCCAACTGGCCCGTTTGCTTGAAGCCGCTGCTCCGGCTCCGCACGGCGTTGGCCTCGATGTACAGCGTGGCGCCGCCCATCGGCGTGTAGGCCAGGCCCAGCACCGTGCCCGGCACGTCCTTGTTGTAGAGGATTTCGTTGGAAAAAGCCGGCTTGCCCAGGTAGTCGGCCACATTGCCGGCCGTGACCCGGAAGGGTCCCTCCGCCCCTTCGGCCAGCTTCAGCGTGACGTGCCGCATGATCTTCTGGACCTGCTTTTCGAGGTTGCGCACGCCGGCCTCGCGGGCGTAGCGGTCAATCACCGTGCGCAGCCCCTCGTCGGTGATTTCCAGTTCGCCGTCGAGCAGGCCGTGCTCCTCGCGCTGCCGCGGAATGAGGTAGTTGCGGGCAATCGCCACCTTCTCCTCCAGCACGTAGCCCGACAGCCGGATGATCTCCATGCGGTCGAGCAGCGGCTCGGGAATGGGGTCGAGCTGGTTGGCCGTGGCGATGAAGAGCACGTTGGACAGGTCGTAGCGGACGTCGAGGTAGTTGTCGAGGAAGTTGCGGTTCTGCTCCGGGTCGAGCACTTCGAGCAGGGCCGCCGCCGGGTCGCCCTGGTAGCCCGAGCCCATCTTGTCAATCTCGTCGAGCATGATCACCGGGTTGGATACGCCCGTGCGCCGCAGGCTGTCAATGAGCTTGCCCGGCAGGGCGCCGATGTACGTGCGGCGGTGCCCCTTGATCTCGGCTTCGTCGCGCATGCCGCCCACCGAGAACCGGTAGAAGGGCCGGCCCAGGGCCGATGCCACCGAACGGCCGATGGACGTTTTGCCCACCCCGGGCGGGCCGACCAGCAGCAGGTTGGTGCCCGTGAGCTTGCCCCGCCGGATGATCGTGCTGATGAAGGCCAGGATGCGTTCCTTCACGTCGTCGAGCCCGAAGTGTTCGGCGTCGAGGATGCGGCGGGCCTGGCGGATGTCACGGTTGTCTTCGGCGTGGTGGCCCCAGGGCAGGTCGGTGAGCACGTCGAGGTACGTCCGGATCACGTTGAACTCGGGTGAGGCCGGTTCGAGCATGCCCAGGCGGTCGAGTTCGGTGCGCACGATGCGGGCCGCCTCGTCGGAAAGCTGCTTTTGCCCCAGCCGCGCCCCGATGCGTTCGAGTTCGGCCGATTTTTCGTCCTTCTCGATGCCGAGTTCCTGCTTGATGGCCTTCAGTTGCTGGCGGAGCATGAACTCCCGCTGCTGCCTGGTCATCTGCTGTTCCACGTGCTGGGTGATGCGCTGCTGGAGTTTGAGCATTTCGCGTTCTTCGCGCAGGAGCATCATCAGCTTGAAGCCCCGTTCGAACAGCAGAAAGGCTTCGAGCACTTCCTGCACCCGGCCGGCTTCCACGGTGAGCATGGAGGCAATGGCGTCCATGAGCCGGCCCGGCTTTTCGGCCGTCAGTTGCGAGACGACCACCTTGAGCTGTTCCCCGAAGATGGGGTTGAGGCCCAGTATTTCCTTGACCGACGCGATGATCGCCATGGTGTAGGCCCGCAGTTCGTCGTTGGGCTTTTCGTCGGCGTCCTGGCGGTACTTCACTTCCCACCGCGGCGCGGGGCCGGTGTTGCCCACCTTCCGCACGCATTCGAAGCGGCTGATGCCCTGCACGATGAGCTGCACGGTGTCGTCGCCCACGTAGTTGACTTTGAAGATTTTGATGACCGTGCCCACCCGGTGCAGCGTGGAGGCAAACAGGTCCTGTTCGTCCAGTTCCTGCACCAGCGACACGCCGAGCAGGGCCGGCTGGTTCTCGGAGGCCAGGCGCAGCGTTTCGATGTAGGGACGGCCGCTGAGCACGACGGGCAGCGTGAGGCCGGGGAAGATGGGCCGGTCGCGCAGGGGCAGGATGGTGAGCCGGTCGGGCAATACGTCGGATACGAGCACCAGGTTGTTGCCGGCGCCGTCGGGGGCCTGGTTGGGTTGCAGGGGTTCTTCGTCGCGTTGGTGGGGAGCCATGGATGGGGGATTAAGCGTACTACTGCGTAAACACTCCGGATGCGTACGGTGTTTCGGCAAAGGGGTTGGGTTGCGGGAACCGGGCGGCGGGGAACCGGTACAAACCACGGGGACGGCTGCGGGGGTTCCCGCGCAAAATCCGTATTTTTTTCGTGGGTGGTGTGCCCCCGTTGCGGTACCTTTGCCCGCCGTTTCCTACGACAAACCCCTATGTGGCCGATTGAAGAAATTACCGTTACCCTGCTCCAGATTGAACCCGACGACTGGTTCGCCTACCTGCCCGACGCCCCCGACCTGCACGCCCGGGGCGGTACCGCCAAAGAAGCTTTCCGCGAACTCCACACCCTGATCCTGAGCCGGCACCAGCACGACATTCCCCTCCACGCGCTGCCCCTCTACAAGTACACGTTCAACTGTACGGAGGTGAACATCCCGTTTTAAGAAGTTTGGGAGTTTGAGCATTACGGAGTTAGAGAATTGGGGAGTTTGAGAGGGAGCGGGTAACCGCTGTATCTCTCGTCGCCTCAACTCCCTGGCACTTTTATTTCCTGACTCCCGGTTTCCTGACTCCCGGCAATTCCCGGCTTGGCATTGCAGGTGGTGACAAGTGAGCAAGTTGTCGTTGGGGAAAGTCCCGGAGGGACGCCCGGTTCCTGGCACTGGCCTGCTACCCCTCGGCAAGCGTTCCGCAGGAACGACCTGTTATCCTTGAACACCTGTTATCGTCCAACATTTGAACAGGACGCGCCTCCGGAGCTTGTGGCGGCTCCCCGGCCAGGAAACGAGCCGTGCCCATCAAGCACAGACAGCCCCTTGTAGCGGCACCGGCAGGTACGCAGAACTACGTTGGGTACGTTCGGCTCTCGCCTCAGAACTACGTTCGGTACGTTCGGCTCTCGCCTCAGAACTACGTTGGGTACGTTCGGCTCTCGCCTCCGTACCCTTGCGCGGAGGGTGGCAGGCAAGGGAAGGGGGTTGGGGGATGACTTGCTTTTGATCTAGCTTTTGATCTAGAACTTTACTCAAAAAGCTTCATTGAGCCGTCAGTGAGGTATGTGATTAGCGTATGGGCGTATTTGAGGCGGATCGGGTGAGTGATGGGTTGGTAGTAAGGGGCTGGTTGTGATAGATTGGTGGTAATGTGCTGGGTGGAGATAGGATGATTTGTAATGGGATGGTGAATGGTTGATCTTTGCGGGAAGTGGAGTTTGTTCTTTTTGGCATTGCCCCAAAAAGAACCAAAAAGGGCTAGGCCCAATGATGCTTCCCCCCGCCAATCAACCCGCCCCTCGCCATTGGGCCGGGCCCACGCGCCGCGATACCACCGGTGCCGAAACAACGATACGGGCACGTAACCAACGGTGTCTCACTGACAGCGCCTGCTCACTGCCTGGCTACTCACTGCGTATCCACTAGGCATGGGGCTAATCACATACGACACTGACCACGGCAGCAGCGACACTGACCACGGCAGCAGCGACACTGACCACGGCAGCAGCGACACTGACCACGGCAGCACGAGACGCCGGCCCCGACCATAGTTCACAATCCACTTGAGCAGGGGCCGCAAGCCGCCGTAAGTGTCTCACTGACGGCTTCTGGGTGAGCGGTGCGCTTATTGCAGCCCGTCACCACCGGCCATGCTAATCGGGCAAGCGTACCCAAAACCGGACGCTCACGAAAAAGGGGTAGCCCGCAGACTACCCCCTTTACCTTGACAAAATCACGCCGTTGCACCTTCTCATGCCCCTATCTCACCCTTCCCGCATCCCCGGCAAAATCATGTTCATCCTTTCATCAGGCTAATCAAGATCATCATGCGCATCAAGGTCCAGACAAATAATCCTGGTCATCCCCTAATCCTGTAAATCCTGATCCTTATTCCTTCACGAACCTGAGCACCCGCCGTCCCTGCTCCGTTTGCACGTAGAGCAGGTACAGGCCGGATTTAAGGCTGTGCACGTCCAGTTGCAGCGATTTCTCGGCTACCGTCTTGTGGCCGTTCAGCAGCCGTACCCGGCCGGTGCCGTCGGTCACTTCGGTGCGGGTCACGGCGCGGGCCGGCTCGTCGAGGTCCACCGTGAGCTTTTCGCGTACGGGGTTGGGGTGCAGGCGGGCCCCGAAGGCCGGTGCCGTTTCGGCCCCGGCGCTCTCGCGGGCCGTGGCGGTGGGGGATACGCAGGTAATTTCACCCCACCAATCCGTGATGCGCAGCCCTTCGCACTCGACGCGGATGGTAAGCCGGCCCCCGGGATTGGAGGCCGTGAACGTTGGCGCGTACGACACGTCGTCATTTTCCGCCCTGAAGAGCAGGGGGGCACTGGTACTGCCGCCATCATAGATGCTCACGCGGACCCCGAGGGGAGCTGCGATCTGGAAAAACTTCAACCGGACCATCTTACCGGCCGTGGCGGGCACAATGGTCAAGGTATGGTCCTCCCCCAGAAAGCTGTAGTTATAGGGTCCTCCCGAATCAAAGAAGGAGGCATCGCAAGTGGTGACCGTGCCGTTTTGCATCGAAACGACCCGGCTGGTGGCGAGTACCCGCACGATTGGGGTGTAGGCCGATTCGAACTGATTGCCCACGAACGAACGCACCCGGTAGTAATAGATCTGGTTCGGCGTCAGGTTCACGTCCGTGAAGGAGGTCACGTTGGGGCCAACGGTAGCAATCAGGGCGCCATCACTCCCGGCCGGGCCCCCGGCACGGTAAATCTTAAAGCCGGTTTCGGTCGAGCTGACGTCGGTCCAGCCCAGTTTCACCTGCGTACTCGACAGCACGGTGGCAAACAGGTCAATGGGCGGTTCGGACGTGGTCAGGCAGCTGACCCGGCCCTGAAAGCCGGAACTGGTTTGGGAGTCGGAGTCGTTGGCCACAATGACCGTCAACTTGCCCGCCGGGTTGGTTGCCGTTACGGTCACCGGCAGCCAGAATCCCGGGTACTCGGCAACGACCCTGCCGTCATTTTTTCCCCCGTCGAGGATGATCACTTTGTCGCCTTCCTCAAAGTCAGCCGACTCGATGACCAGCCGCACTTTGGCACCGGGCGTAGCCGGGACGATTTCACGCACGTACCTTCCCCCCGGCGCGTAATTTCCCGCTCCGCCCCCGTCCAGCACAATGGCGTTACAGGAGGTCACGACGGTGCTTTCGGTGATTCTCTTGTTCACCAGGATGACCTGCGGGCTGTTGATGGCGCTGGCCACGTTGGAGTAGAGGGTATTGAAACCATCGCGGAAGGACCGCACGCGGTAGTAGTAGACCGTGTTCGGGAACAGGCCCTGGTTGGTAAACGTGGTCACGTTGGCGCCTACGGTGGCGATCTCGGTGAACTCGCGGTTTGGGTACACCGAACGTTCGATCTTAAAGCCCGTTTCGTTGACCCCGTTGTCGGTCCAGGTCAGCCTGGCCTGGTTGCCCGTCAGCACGGCAGCCGCCAGGTTGCTGGGCGGCGAGGGCCGCAACACGCAGGATACGGTGGCTTGCCAGCCGGCGGCCGTCACGCTGGCGTTGGAAACGAAGCGGAAGGTGAGTTTGCCTTCCACGTTGCGGGCCGTCAGCACCGGCGGGAGGGCACTGCCGCTGTACGCGTTCAGCAGCGGTGCACTGGTACTGCCCCCGTCGTACACGTACAGAATGTCTTTGCCCGCTTCGGTGTTGAACGAAGTGAACGAGACCCTAACGCTGTTGCCGCGAGAAGTGGGCGAAAAGACCAGGGTTTGGTTGGTGTTGTTGGCGTAGTTGGCCGTGCCGCCCCCGTCGGTGAAGGTCGCGCCGCAGGTGCTCACGACGGCACTTGCCATCCGCACGGCGCTGCTGGTCATTACCACCTGGGCCAGGTTGGTGTAGGCGCTCTGGGCGGCACTGGTGAACGCCCTTACGCGGTAATAGTAGTTGGCCGGGGTAAGCCCGGCGTTGGAGTAGGTTTTCACGTTGGCGCCCACGGTCGCAATCCGCACGAAGCCACTGCCGGCAGACAGGGAACGCTCGATCTGGTAACCGGCCTCGATGCTGCTGTTGTCGGACCAGGAGAGAGCCACCTGGGTGCCCGATACCGCCCCGGCAACCAGTTTCGTGGGAGCGGCAGGGGTATTGAAATACGCCGCTCCCGCCGCGGCGCGGGCAGCATTCAGGGACAAAGGAAGCACGAACGCCTCTCCTGCGGGGGTCGGCGCGTTGGGTCGGGCCGCCAGCGGGCCGCTGCACAGGGAGAGGCACAGGCTGACCCACAGTCCGGGCGTCAGCGCACGGCGAATCTGATAGAATTTACGCATGGGATGGTAGTGGTTAAAATGGTAATGAAAGCAACCGGAAGGCAAGCCTGGCACGGCGCCGTGGAGGCGCCGCTCAATCAAATGCAGATTTTTCCCACGCGATAGGCTCAGAAAATCCGACGGACAATGGGTACTCAGAAATTGGGAAATCGTCCCGCGTCAGCGGGCAAGGCACTGGAAGACATTACTACTTGCTAAGAACCCGGTACAACCCGTGAATGTTTTGAAATAATGGAGTTGCTGCAAAAAATAAATGGAGTTGCTGCAAAAAAATAGTACAGTGCCGCCCGGGGAAGACCTGACGCAGCGCCGGCATTCCCTTGCCCAACCCAAGTGGAGTTGTGTGCCATGCTCAACCCCCGTTCGCCCGCACGAAGCGTCTCCCTTCTTCACCTCCCCGGCCGGCTTCGCACGGACCTCCGCAATTGTTCAACCCACGCCCGGCGATTCCCGGTTACGTATTGCGGGTGATAACGAGGCAGGTGTTAACAGAACAAGTGATGTCAAAGCAGGTGATGTCAGGTGGGTGCGTTGTCGTTGGGGAGAGTCCCGGAGGGACGCCCTGTTCCTAGTACACGTCCTCGCCCCCTCACGGAGGAACTCCGTAGGAGCGACCTGTTGTGATTGAACAGGACGCTCCTACGGAGCTTGTGTCTAATTTAATTGGATGGTCCTTTCCAGGAACAGGACGCCCCTACGGGGCTTTCGACAACGCTTCCAACCAGGAGATTGTACATGATTAGCGTTCAACATTGAACGCGACAGGTTGGAGTGTCCACGCTTGAACCTTGCCCCTGCCCATCTACGCATCCTCGCATACGCCAGTTTCCTTGCCCAAGCGTCCACGCTTGGTTCATTCAACCATTTGCAAAGAACCATTACATCCGGCAAGCGTGGACGCTTGCTTCTGTATCCATGCGGCTGCATTGGCTGCAATTAAAGTGGAGGGGTTCACGCGTGGGTGTGTGAATAGCGTCCTCCCTTGTGGATACGCAGTGTAAATAAACACGCAGTGAGCGGGCACCGTTCCTTACGCGCTGGTATCGTTCTCGCGGCGTTGAGATGGGCAGGCTTCCTTACGGGCTAGGCTGTGTCTGATGAATCATTTCACTGGGTGAAATCGGCCAACAAAGTGCCTGCTACTGCCTCGAACTTCCTGATTGAGGATTCATCAGACACAGCCTAGTATCGTTGTTTCGGCACCGGTGGTATCGCGGCGCGTGGGCCCGGCCCAGTGGCGAGGGGCGGGTTGCTTGGCGGGGGGAAGCATCATTGGGCCTAGACCTTTTTGGTTCTTTTTGGGGCAATGCCAAAAAGAACAAACCCCACTTACGGATGATACACGAATCACCAACCCATTACAAACCATCACATTACCACCCATCACAACCCACCCCTCACAACTCACCCCTCACAACTCACCCCATTCGCCTCAAATACGCTCATCACATACCGCGATTTATCGCGTCTTTTTGGAGAACAAGGGTTTCATGCAAAGGCGCAAAGACTTAACCGCAAGGATCGCAAAGGGGACGCAAGGGGCGCAAAGAAAAACGCGTTCTCCTTGCGGTCTTGGCGTCTTCTTTACGCCCCTCGCGATTCAGTTCCTTCGTTCTCCGGCCCCCCTTCCTCCCGTCTCCCTTTCTCCGTGCACCTCCGTGCCCTCCGTGTCTCCGTGGTGAACCTTTCCCCTCCGATAAGCTCCCGTCCCGATCCACCCGATCGGAAAATTTTTTGAAAAATCAGCAAACTGCCGCAACCTTCTTTTCCCGCCTTCCGTACAAGCCATACAGCCAAAATTCCCCTTTTGGCACCCCCGGGAAACAAACCACTTCAACTTCTTCTTGCCGATTTTGCCACGCAAAAGCCCTTTTTGGGTTTTTGCCGCAAAAAATGAAATCTTTATGGGAATAAGAATTCAACATTTGGGTAAATTTACCTGTTGTTGAATGCAAACCCCCTGAAGATCGTACGATGCGGGCCGCCCTCCCACGCCCGGGGCCGGCCTGTCCGTGTCTTTACACCATTCACTTTTTAACACTAACAGCTTCATTTGATGAGCGCACCCACTACCAATGGTATCCACGAAGATTTAAACATGCTGGATACGAAGGAACTGCTGCGGGTCTTGATGGAAGTGAAGAACGGCAACTTTGCCGTCCGCATGCCCATTGACCACTACGGCATTCCCGGCAAAATCTGCGATACCCTCAACGAGATCATCGAGACCAACGAACGGATGGTGCACGAGTTCATCCGCGCCGGCAATACCATCGGCAAGCAGGGCAAACTCAACCAGCGCCTCGAACTGCCCAACGCGAAGGGCGCCTGGAAAACCGGCGTGGACTCCCTCAATACGCTGGTATCCGACCTGGTGCACCCCACCATCGAGATTGCCCACGTAATCAGCTCGGTAGCCAAGGGGAACCTCTCCCAGCAGATGCCCCTCGAAGTGGGCGGCAACGCCCTGCAAGGCGAATTCCTCCGCATCGCCAACGAGGTGAACGACATGGTGGAGCAGCTCAACACCTTCTCCCGGGAGGTGACCCGCGTGGCGCGGGAAGTGGGCTCGGAAGGCAAGCTCGGCGGCCAGGCCGAAGTAAAAGGCGTGGGCGGCGTGTGGAAGGACTTGACCGACTCGGTGAACCAGATGGCCGGTAACCTCACCAACCAGGTGCGGAACATTGCCGAAGTAACCACCGCCATTGCCAAGGGTGACCTCTCCAAGAAGATCACCGTGGACGTGAAAGGGGAGATGTTGGAGTTAAAGAACACCATCAACACGATGGTGGATCAGCTCAACTCCTTTGCCTCGGAAGTTACCCGCGTGGCCCTCGAAGTAGGTACCGAAGGCCGGCTGGGTGGACAAGCCACGGTAAAAGGCGTGGGCGGTACCTGGAAAGACTTGACGGATTCCGTAAACCAGATGGCCGGCAACCTCACCGCCCAGGTGCGGAACATCGCCGGCGTAACGATTGC
>CADCTQ010000287.1 GCA_902805615.1 uncultured Cytophagales bacterium | reverse complement strand
AGGACCCGGCGACAAAGAGTTCGTAGATTTTTTCTCCCCCCGCAAACACCGATTCGGCCGTCTGGAGCCCCTTCCAGTTGAAGTACCAGTAGTCGGGCTGCTCGTAATATTCAATGTCCAGATGCGGCGCCGAATAAAGCAGGGTTTGAGGCATGAACGGGAGAAAAAAAGCAGTTCGGAATGGTGAAGATAAACTTAAATTTCCGAAAAAAACCCCCTCCGCAACGCTTTTTTCCGCAAAACGCTGCCCGTGCCGGCCGTTGCCGCACCGGGCGCCTACGACCGGCTTCCGGCGGCCCCGGCGGGCGTTGCATCGGCCGTAGAATGCACCTCCCCGAGCCGGGCCCGGAAACAAACGCCGTGAATGAACCGGAGCTTTTCCATCACGGCCGGCGGGATCACGAAGGGATACAGGTCGGCGTGGCCCATGCTCCGGTTGAGGCTGTTGACGGCGAAGGAGAGCGGCAGCCACAGGCCGATGAGCGCATCGAAATTCTCGAGGTGGTAGGGGTCCACCCGGATGTCGGCCTTCAGCCCGTCGTTGGGCTCGGCCAGGCCCGGCCGCACGCGCAGGCCAAAGGCGTAGGCGGTTTCCAGCGTATCGAGGATGTGCAGGTAGTGCGCCCAGGTCTCGGCCCAGTCTTCCCAGGGGTGCATGGTGGCGTAGGCGCTGATGAACCGTTCCGTCCAGCCGGCCGGCGCCCCCTGGTTGTAGTGGCGCCGGAGGGCTGCGGCGTAGTCGGCCCGTTCGTCGCCGAACAGCGCCCGGAACCCGGCCAGTTCGCCGGTGCCGGCGACGAGCTGGTCCCAGTAGTAATGGCCGATCTCGTGGCGGAAGTGCCCGAGCAGGGTCCGGTACGGTTCGCCCATCAGCGTGCGGGCCTTTTCGCGTTCCAGGTCGTCGGCCTCGGCAATGTTGAGCGTCACCAGGCCGGCCGCATGCCCGGTCAGCACGCGTGCCCCGCCGGGCTCGTCGGCCAGGAAGTCGAAGGCCAGGCCGCGCACGGGGTCCTGCGTTTTGGGCGCCGGCGGCAGGCCCATGCGCAGCAGCGTGTACACCAGCCGGTGCTTGGCTATCTCGATGGTCCGCCAGCGGGCCAGGTGCCCGGGCACCGACAGGTCTGGCACGGTGCGGTTGAGGGCGCAGGCTTCGCAGTAGGGCGAACCGCACCCTTCGGGCACCAGCCAGTTGCAGGCCCCGTGGTCGTGGTTGGCGCAGTACCGGTAGGTCTGGGGCCCGTCGTTGTACACCCGGTACGACGCCCCGCCGGCGGGCACCAGGGGCACCAGTTGGCGGGCGTAGCCCAGGAAGCCGAGCGGGTAGCTGCACTGCTCGCACCGGATGTTTTCGAAGTAGAGCAACTGCCCGCAGTGCGTGCATTTAAACAGTTTCATTGGGGACTTTTACCTTTTTGAGCGACACTGCGTTCATGCAGTACCGCAGGCGGCTCGGGGCCGGCCCGTCGGGAAACACGTGTCCCAGGTGCGCCCCGCACACGTTGCACACGGTCTCGATCCGTTGCATGCCGTAGCTGAAGTCGCCGTGGTAGGCAATGGCGTTTTCCTTGATGGGCTGGGTAAAGGAGGGCCAGCCCGTGCCCGATTCAAACTTTTCGGAGGCGTCGAACAGCAGGGTGTCGCAGCACAGGCAGCCGTACAGGCCCGGTTCGAAGAGGCTGCACATTTCGCTGCTGAAGGCCCGTTCGGTGCCCTTGAGGCGCGTCACCCGGTACTCTTCGGGCGTCAGTTGGGCGCGCCATTCTTCCTCGGTGCGTTCGACCACGCGGTCGGGTTTCGGGTTGCCTTCCTTGGCAAACCGGATCACTTCTTTCCAGGTTAACACGGTGAATACGTTGAAGGTTGAAAGTAGTTGATTGAACGCGCCAGCCGGCCCTTGCATCCGGGCCGTTTGCGCATTCTGTAATGTAACGCACGGGAAGGGGCAAAAGTTAGATCAGGATTCGCAGGATTAAGGGATGACCAGGATGGGCGGGACTTTGGTTGTCTGAACTTTGATGTGCATGATGAAATGATTTAGTTGATGGTCTGAACCTTGATTTACCTGATGAAATGATTGGCTTGATGGGAAGGCGACGGGGATGGGCTGGAGCGTGATTGATGGGATGAAAAGATTAACGTGGTTCTGATCCTTACAACCTTACTGATGGTAATTACTAAACCTTCCATCCGATCATCCCTTGCGCCCGATCATCCCGGTCATCCTTTCATCGAGTAAATCAAGGTTCAGACAACCAAGTTCCGACCATCCTGGTCATCCTTTAATCCTGCGAATCCTGATCCGGAACGCCTCCCGCGGGTTCACGACCAGCAACTGGTCCACGTCACGGGCGGAGAAGCCGGCTTTGCGGAGGGCGGGCAGCAGCCCCGTAAACAGCGTGTCGTAGGGCCGGTAGGTGCCGCCGCCCGGTTCGCCCACGTGGTACCAGCCCGCGTCGTGCGACACGAGGAGCCTGCCCAGGTGGCCGGCCTGCTTGAGCGTGGTGAGCCGGGACACGTATTCGCCGCCGTTGTCGGCGTTCAGGCCGTCGAACGACGCCCAGGCGCCCAGGCGGAGGGCTTCGCGGTGTACCTGCGGGTCGGTTTCGTTCTGGGCGTGCACCCAGATGAAGGCTTCGGCCGCCACCCCGTGTTCGCGCAACACCCCGATCTCTTCCAGCGCCGCGGCGCCGTTGCCCGTGTGGGCGGCAATCGTCAAGCCACTCTCCCGGTGCGTGAGGGCCGCCGCCGCCACGATCTTGCGGTTGTAGTCCTTCAGCGGGGCCTGGTCCACGCTGATCTTGAGGAAGCCCGGCCGGATGCCCGTGCCGTCAATGCCTTCGCGCCACTCCCCTAGCCACCGTCCGGCGAGTTGGGCGGCCGTTTCGGTGTAGGCGTGGGC
>CADCTQ010000286.1 GCA_902805615.1 uncultured Cytophagales bacterium | reverse complement strand
CAGGTACTCTCTTACGCTGATTCGCGTTAGGGTGGTGCGGTGAACCTTGAATAACGCTTCTCATTGGGGTCAACCCACCCCCGGCCCCTCCGGGGAGGGGAGCCGCAACGCGACGCTTTCCCGCGATGCGACGCCTTCCCGCCATGCGACCATTCCCCGCAATGCGATTCTTCGTACCCTTCTTGCCGCTGATGAGAAAAACATCCCTGCCAGTGGCGTCGCTTTGCTCGCCTCCGTGATACTACATGTCTCCATGGTGCATATCATTCCCCACTATAACCTTGATTGTCAACACAGCTACTGACTAATAACTACTGAGCTATAACAGCTACTGAGCTTTGCGCTTGTCGAAGTAGTCCGGCGGGTAAAGCGTTTGTCCGTACCGTTCGGCAATTGCTTTCGCGCGCTGCTGTTCGTCCGGACCCATCTGGTGAGGAGGCAGCGATTCACCGGGGACTACCGGCCGGCCGACTTCCAGGAAGAATGCATCCAATCCCGCCGGGACCACCGTGCAGAGCATCCGTGCGTCGGCCGTTGATACGTTCCTGAAGCAATGAACGCCCCCGCCTTGTGGAATACTGACGAGTTGCCCCTTTTTTGCCGTTAAAGTCTGGTCTTCAAACTGAAACCGCACTTCCCCCTCGAGCACGTAAAACGTTTCGTGAAAGCCGGCGTGTTCGTGGGGAATCGGGCCGCCCCCCGGGGGCACCCGCATGTCAATCATGGCGTAGGCGCCACCGGTTTGGGTACCCGTGAGGAGCAGGCGGTAGGTATCGCCTGCCAGTGAGAGAATCTGCCCTTCCCGGGGACCCGTCGTGAGCAGTTGGTTTAAGGGGTTTTCCATTGTCTTGGGTTTGGTTGGTGTGCTGGCAAAAAGCCCGCCACGGAAAGGGCAACAGCCACGGCGGAGCACCCCTTTACCGGCCTTACGCGCCAAACGGGACGCCCGGGCCCTGATTGATTGTGGCAATCCACCCGCGCCATGGCGCAAAGGGCGGCAGCTGCGATTGCCGCAATGGATTTTATCCGAAAAACCCGGATATCGTCGGAGAGAATACGAAAGCGTACGAGGCAGGCCCGGACGGCCGGCCTGCTCAATACCCCGGATTCTGGTCGGTGCCCGGCGTGAGGGCCGCGTTGTAATTGAGTTCACCCACCGGGATCGGCCACAACAGGTGCTTGTCGGCCACGTCTTTGCCGGTGGCGGCTTTGATGCGGGCTTTCAGTTCGGCAGGGCCGAGGCGCTTGAGGTCCAGCCACCGCTTGGCTTCGTACTGCGTTTCGTACCCCCGCTCCCGGATCACCAGGTCAACGAACGACGGGAGCGGATGGTCGGCCAGCTTAAAATCAACGGCCGAAGGCGCGTTTACCGGCTGGCCGTACGCCCGGCGGTGCACCTGGTTGAGGGCTTCCAGGGCTTCGGCGGTCGGACCGTTGCCCGCCCGGGCCGCCGCTTCGGCGTAGAGCAGCAGCACGTCGGCGTAGCGGTACACCGGGTAATCGTTGCCGGCCGCGTCTCCCGCGGGAGCGGACGGGTCGGAGAATTTCTTGTTGAGCAAGGTATTGGCCCCCAGGCCGATGTTCCACGGGTACCAGTTGTAACGCTTTCGCAGGTCCAGGTCGTCCCAGTTTTTGAAAAATGAGTTGAGTTGGGCATCCGTATAGTGGGCAAAAAAGCCGCCGGCTCCGTGTAACCGCGAACCCGGGTGATGCGCAAAGAGGGGCAGGTACATGCCCTGGCCGGGCACCCGGACCATTTTCAGGTAAAAGATTTCCTCGGGCGTCGTGCCGACCGCCGGTCCGAAGATCTTCTCAAAATCGCCGGCCACCGCCACCGGCACCAGCGAGAACTGCCCGGATTGGATGATTGCATCCGCCTTGTCGCGGGCCTGGGCGTACTGGCCGCGGGTAAAATACACCTCGGCCAGGGCGGCTTTGGCGGCCCAGCGGGTAGCCCGGCCGGTCTGGCTTTGGGTTTCCGGAAGGCTTGCCTCCGCTTCGGCCAGGTCGGCGAGGATCAGGTTGTAGACTTCATCGGCCGGGCTGCGGGCTACGTTGGGCTGGGTAAGCGTGGCTTCGGTACGCAGGGGCACGCCGCCCCAGTTCCGGACCAGCCAGAAGTAGTTGTAGGCCCGCAGGAACCTGGCTTCCGCCACCAACTGTTTTACGGCATCGGGGGTAAGGTTTTTGCCCCGGGGCGCGTTGGCAATCACGAAATTGGCGTTGCGGATGCCCAGGTAGAACAGCCGCCAGGCCTCGTCGGTGCGGGAAATGTTGGTGGTGTTGAGGCCCTGAAAATGGGTCAAAGGCTGGTAGCTGCCCCGGCCGTAGCTGTAGTCGGTATAGGCTTCCAGTTGCGCGCCCAGTTGCCCGCTGATGTTGTTGGGCGCCCGGAGCTGCTGGTAGATGGCGTTCATGGCCGACTCTACTTCCGGGACCGTGTTGTAGAAACTTTCCGCCGCAATGGCTTTGGGCGCTTCTCTCAGCGCATCCTCGCAGGACCACAGCAGGAAGACGGGTAGCAAACGAATGAGCTTTTTCATGGGCGCGCAATGATCAAATAAATATCCTCTCGATGCATCAGATTCACCCGGTGAATCCTGGTTACAGTCCCAGCCGGACGCCGAACGTAACGGCTTTGGCCGTTGGGTAGCTGTAGTGGTCAATGCCCTGCCCGATGGAATTGGCGCCGCCCTGGGAGTTGGTTTCCGGGTCCCACCAGGAATATCGCGTTAGCGTAAGCAGGTTCTGCCCGCTCACGTACGCCTGGGCCGAACGCATCCAGCTGCCGATGCGCCAGTGGCTGACGGGCAGGTAGTAGGCCAGTTGCACGTTGCGCAGCCGCATGTACGACCCGTCTTCCACCAGCCGGTCCGAGTAGTTGTAGGAATTGGTCCGCGAGATGACCGGGTACCTGGCGTCCGGATTGCCGGGCGTCCAGTGGTTGTAGAGCACTTCTTTGGGCATGTTGAGGCCGAAACCGTAATCCAGCGTACTGTTCACGGCGCTGACGTTCACCATATCATTGCCCTGCGTGCCCTGCACGAACACGGACAATTCCAGCCCCTTGAAAGACATGGTGGAGTGGAGGCCGTAAATAAAATCCGGGTTGGGGTTGCCGATGATGGTTTTGTCGAGCTGGTTGATCGTACCGTTGCCGTCGAAGTCCTGGTACGCCACTTTGCCCTGCTCGTCGTAGCCGTTTTCCCGGTAGCCGTAGAACACACTCATCGGTTGGCCTTCGCGCAGCAGGTTGGTCGCATCCGTGATGATGCCCACGGCAATCCCGCCGCCCAGGATGTCCTGCCCCCCGTAGAGTTTCACGACCCGGTTGCGGTTGAAAGCGAGGTTGCCGCCGACGTTCCATTTGAAACCTTTGTCGAGCAGGGCCGCGTCCGCGGCAAATTCCACGCCCTGGTTGCGGATGTGCCCCACGTTTTGCAGCGTAGTGGTAAAGCCAAAGCCGGTGGGCAACTGAACCGTGTTGAGCAGGTCGCGGGTATTTTTCACGTAATAATCCACCGACAACCGGTACCGGTCGTTGAAAAAGCCGGCATCGAGTCCCACGTCGGCCTGCCGGGTGGTTTCCCACTTGAGGTCGCCGGGCAGTTGGGCGCCCGGGGCGAAAGTGTTGTAGAGTGCGTCGCCGAACGCGGTTTTGCCGCCGCTGAGGAGGTTGAGGGTCGCGTAGGCATTGATGGCCTGGCTGCCGGTCGCGCCCCAGCTGGCCCGGACTTTCAGGTCGGACACCGGCATCACGTTTTTCAGAAAGGCTTCTTCGGAGATCCGCCAGGCCAGTGCCGCCGACGGGAAATACCCCCACTTGCCGCCGGCGGTGTATTTGGAAGAGCCGTCGGCCCGGAAGCTGACCGTGGCCAGGTACTTGTTGCCCAGGCTGTAGTTGACCCGGCCCAGGCAGGAGAGCAACGTACTCCGCGCATAGCCCGAACTGGGAATCCCCGGCGTACTGGCCCCGGCCAGGTTGGCCGTTCCGGTGACGTCACTCAAAAAGCCAACCCCTGAACCGCCCAGGGAAGTATACCGGAAATCCTGGTACGTCAGGCCCGCCACTGCCGAAAGGGTGTGCAGGGTCCCGATGGTTGTGTGGTAGCTGATCGTATTCTCGTTGAGCAAACTCCGGCCCTGTTCCGTAAACACCCCCGCCGAGCCCGGCGAGTTGACGAAATTGGTGGTGGTATACTGGTCGGTACGGTCGTCGTTGTGCTCGATGCCCCCGGCAATCCGGAGGGCCAGCCCGCTGAGGGGCGTAAACGTAAGCGCCACGTTGGCCAGCACCCGGTTGCCGCTCAGCTCGTCGCGTTGCTCGTTGGTGAAGTTGAGGGGATTGGTCAGTACGTTGGAAATGAACGGGTAAGCCGTTGCCAGCACCCGGTACGTACCATCCTCGTTGTAGGGCGTGAGGGTGGGCGGTGCCGAGATGACCCCCGAGACCAGGGAGCGGCCCCGGTTGCCGCCCCCCGTGTTCTGGCGGCTGCTCCGGAGGTTGGTCAGGATGGCGCCGTAGCTCATGCCAAACTTTTTGCTTACCTCCGTATCCACGGTTGCCCGCAAGGAGTACCGGTTGAAATTGCTGCCGGTGATGATTCCGTCCTGGTTGAAAAAGCCGCCGCCCACGGCGAACCGGGTTTGCTCCGTACCGCCGCTCACGGTCAGTCCGTGCGTGTGCAGGGGCGCCTGCCGGAACACCAGGTCCTGCCAGTCGTACCCTTCCCCGAAGCCGTCGAACTGCTCCGGCGTGAAATAGGGAGCCAGTTTGTCATTCTCCGCCTGGAGGTTGTAAAAGGTGGCGTACTCCCGGGCGTTCATCAGGTCCAGCTTTTTGCGCAGCGTCTGCACGCTGTAGCTGCCTTCGTAATCCACCCGTACTTTGCCCGGTTTGCCCTGCCGGGTCGTGATGAGCACGACCCCGTTGGCGCCGCGCGAACCGTAGATGGCCGTGGCCGAAGCATCCCTGAGCACTTCAATGGATTGGATGTCGGGGTTGTTGAGCAGGGAAGGCGCCGGGCCCGCGAGGGGAAAGCCGTCAACCACGTACAAGGGTTCGTTGCTGCCCTGGATGGAGTTGGTGCCCCGGATGCGTACGCTGACCGGGGTGCCGGGGGCCCCGGTATTCTGGATCACCTGCACGCCCGGCGCCCGGCCCTGCATGGCCTGCAACACGTTGCCGGCCGGAAAAGCGGTAAGCTCCCGGGCGCTGACGGAGGCAACCGACCCGGTCAGGTCGCTTCTTTTCACCGTACCGTAGCCCACCACCACGATTTCGCCCAGCGACTTCACGTCGGGGGCCAGTGTGACGTCTACCGTGGTACGGCTGCCGGCCGGCACTTCCCGCGCCAGGTAGCCTACGCAGGAGAACAGCAGCACGCCCCCGGCTTCGGACAGGCCGAGCGAATAGCCCCCCGCCGGACCCGTAATGGTGGCGTTGGCAGTACCCTGCTGCCGCACGCTGACCCCCGGCAGACCCGCTCCTTTTTCGTCGGTTACCCGGCCCGACACCGGCCGGGCCTGGGCCCGCAGCACCTGGTGGGCGGCCAGGACCAGGCAGAGGCAAAGCAACAGGTGAATTTTGGGGTTCACGCGCTGCCGGCGGTTGGCATCGGATACTTTCATGGGATGGAAAGCGAGTTCATGGGAAAAGGAAGCAGGGGTGATCAATATAGCCCGTTAAGTCTTAAAGAACCGTTCAATGCGCATAAAAAGTTTACTGCTCCGCCGCGTCCGCCGGCACGAAGACCAGCCGGCGCGGGTACCCGTTGTCTGCTCACGGCAACGCACCCGCCGGTTCCGGACCGGAGTATCTCCGAAAAACTCCGATATTTTCGGACAAAACACAGACGGCCCGGAGGCCGGCCCGGGTGAGCGGACGGCGCCCGGGCGGCAAACCAGCCATCCTGCCGCCGGGCAACCCCAGAACGGGCATCGGGTCCCGGGTCGTCCGCCCGGGCGACCCGGCCAGAGGTTGGCACCTCCCTTGCAAGGAGCATGCCCATGCTGCGTTTGCCCGGGCCACCCGGCCGCTCCCGGGTGGGGGTGGGAGGAGTGCGGTTTGGGGCGACGGCGGTTTTCTTAACTTAAAATCACTATCTTCCACTGCGACAACTAAAACGCTGCCCATCAGGCACTGCCCGGTCCCAGGGCCGGTGCGTGTCTGGTTTTCCGGGAAGGCGGACGTGCCCGGGCGAAAACCGATGCCATCATGAAAAATGTGAACGATCAGGATTGTTCATTCTCCAACCCTCCCTTTTCGCAACTGGTTATGAGCCATTCCTGCCGACCCGTACGTCTGTTCCTCCTGGTGGTGCTGCTGCTGGTGGGTCTTACGACCCGGGCGCAGCGCTGCGCCCCCGCCGGCTACCCGGCCGTAAGCCCCCTGTACGCCGACAGTTTAAAAGGGCTGGTCAGGCAGCATCCCCCCGATACCGGCCGGGTAAACCAACTGATCCTGCTGAGTGAGCACTACGTGAACCGGCACAAAGAGATTGGTGACCGGGAATACCTGGAAGAGGCGTACCGCTATTACCGGCAGGCGGCCGGGCTGAGCAATGCGCTGGGCTTTGCCGCCGGGCAGATCCGTTGCCAGTACCTGCTGAGCAGCATCACCAGCCTCCAGGGAGGGCCGGACGGGGAAGTAAAAGACCTGATTGCCAAGGGCATCGGGCTGAGCCGGAAAGCGGGTGACAAGTCGCTGGAAGCGGAAGGGTGGAGTTGCATGGGCGAGGTGTACAAACGGTTGGCCGCGGAGCTGCCCGGTAAGATCCGGTGCTACGAGCAGGCCCGCGAAGGTTTCCGGCAGGCCGGCAACCCCGCCCGGGAAGTAGACATGCTCATCAAGGTGGCCGACATGCACCACCTCCAGGGAAAACTGGAGCTGGCCGTGCGCGAAACCACGCAGGGGCTCACCATGCAGCGGGCCTCCGGCTACCCGTATCTCCACCATACCTACGACCGGCTGGCCGAAATGCAGGGCAAAAGGGGCTACTACCGGGAAGCGTTGCAGTACGGTTTCGAGGCCATCCGCAGTGCCCGGGCCACCAAAGACACCAGCAACCTGGGGCTGTATTCCCTCCGGATCGGCGTGGGTTTTAAAAGACTGAAGCAACTTGACGAAGGCCTCCGGTATTTACGGCAGTCGCTCGGGCAATCGCAGCGGGCCGGCCATACCCGGTACGCCTATTACGCGGCCGGGGAAATTGCCCACATTTTAATGTCCCGGCACCAGCAGCAACAAGGCCTGCTTTTTCTGCGCAAAGTCATTGAAGATACGCCTCCCGTGGACGACCGGTCGCGGTGGGTGGCCTACCGGTACCTGGCCGGCTGTTACCTGGCGCTCAAGCAGTATGCGCTCACCGAAAAGTACTACCTGCAAATGCTCCGCCTGGAGAAAAGCCCGGAAATTCCGGATGGGTACCTGTCTGATTTCTACCAGCGGTTGGGAAATTTTTACCTGGTCACCGGCAAGCACGACAAGGCGCACGCTTACCTGGAGAAAGGCCTGGCCCTGTCGGCCCAGCTTCCCCTGCTGCAACAGGCCGATGCGCACTTGTCGCTCTTCAAGGCGGATTCCGCCCGCAACAACCTGCGCGAAGCCATTGCGCACTACCAGCAGTACAAAGTCATCAACGATTCCATTTTCAACGCGACCAAAAGCAGCCAGGTCGCCAGCCTGCAAATCGAGTACGAAACCAAGGAAAAGGAGCAGAACATCGCCCTGCTGACCAAAAAGAATGAGGTGCAACAGGCCCGCATCGCGCAGAAAGAGTTGCAGCAGAACAGCGTGATCGTGGTCGCCCTGCTGCTGGGGCTGCTGTCGGTGGTGATCTACAACCGCTACCGGCTCAAGATGCAGAGCAACCGGCTGCTGCAAAGCCAGAAGGAAGAGATTCGCGAAAAAAACACCGTGCTGGAGTCGCTGCTGGGCGAAAAAGAACACCTCATCACCCACCAGGACACCCTGCTCGAAGAAAAGGAAATGCTGCTCCGGGAAATTCACCACCGGGTCAAAAACAACCTGCAGATCGTCATGAGCCTGCTCAATTCGCAGACCCGCTACCTGCGCGACGACAAAGCCCTCTCGGCCATCAAGGAGAGCCACCAGCGGGTCCGCGCCATCTCGCTCATTCACCAGAAGCTTTACCAGTCCGAACGCGTGGCCCTCATTGACATGGCCGCCTACATCCGGGAACTGACCGAGAACCTGAGCGACTCCTTCGACGCCCAGGGCCGCGTCCGGTTCGACCTGGCGGTGGCCCCGCTGGAACTCGACGTGGCCCTGGCCGTGCCGCTGGGGCTGATCATCAACGAGGCAGTCACCAACGCGATCAAATACGCTTTTCCCGGCGGGAGGACCGGCACGGTCGCCGTTACGCTGGTGGCCGTGGACGGGGAGAACCACCTGCTCACCGTCGCCGACAACGGCATCGGGGTGGGGGGTGGCTTTGACCCGGACCGCAGCCGGACGATGGGCATGAGCCTGATGAAGGGCCTCAGCAAGCAGATCAAAGGCACCTTCCGGCTGGAAAGCGTCGGCGGCCTGACCCTCTCGGTGGTGTTCGGCAGCATTCAGTCGCTCCGGTCCGAGGAGGTTGCGCGGCGGGCCCCGCCCCCCGGGCCGGACCGGCTGCCGGCAACCCTGTCCACCGCCTGAAGGGCCCCATGGCGTGATTAAATGACTGCATGATTAAATGACTGCGTGACTAAATGACTGCATCAGTACAGGATTAAATGACAGACCCGGCAACCCAATCATGTAATCATGCAGTCATTTAATCAGGCAACCATCCCCTTACCAATACCGATTGCACACCGCTTTGCCTAATACCCGTTCATGGCCTATCGCATCCGACTCTTATACGCCTTCCTCGTTCTGAGCGTCCTCCCGGACCTCCGGCTGCGGGCGGAGCCGCTGTATCCGCTGCTGGGCCCGGCCACCCTCGACAGCCTGCGGACGACCCTCCGGCAGGCCCCGCCCGACACCAACCGGGTACACCTGCTGCTGCGCCTGGCCGAAGACCTGTTCAACAAGCGCAACGCCGTCCCGGCCCGGGTGGACAGCGCCGCACGCTACCTGGCGCAGGCGCTGGCGCTGAGCAAGTCGTTGGGGTACACCCCCGGAAAGGTCCGCAGCGGGTACTTGTCGGGGCTGGTGGCGGCCCACCGGGGCGATGGCGCCGGGGCCGTAGCCCTCATCGCGGGCGCCCGGCGGCTGGGCCGGCAGACCGGCAACCTCTCCCTGGAAGCGGAGGGCTGGTACTACCTGGGGGAAGTGTACGACCGCTCCGCCGAAGGGCTCCCCGAGAAGATCCGGTGCTACGAGCAGGCGGGGCGCCTCTACCGGCTGGCCGGTGAAACCGCAAAGGAGGCCTACCTGCTCAAAAACGTTGCCGACATGCACCACTTGCAGGGCAAGTCGGCCCAGGCCGTGAGCGAACTGCTGGAAGTGATCGCCCTCTACCGCTCGGTGGGCTACCGGAACCTGCACTACACGTACGACCTGCTGGTGGCCGTCAACCGGCACATGGGCAACTACCACGAAGCCATCGGGCACGGCCTCTCGTCGGTGGAGAGTGCCCTGGCTACCGGGGATACGGCCTTCATCGGCCTCTTCTACGGCCGGCTCGGCGTACTGCACGAAGAGATCAACCAGTGGCAGGAGGGGATGGGCTTCCACTACAAAGCGCTGGCCCACTTCCGGCACGAAAAGAACGGGTTCATGGTGCTGCACACGGCCCGCAACATTTCCACCAACCTGCTCAGCCAGGGAAAAGCCCGCGAAGCCCTCGCCTTTTACCAGCAAATCTTAAAGGATTATTCCCCCAACGACCAGGAATCAACGCTGGAAGTAGCCAGTGCCTTGTCGGAGTGTTACCTGGCCCTGGGGCAGTACGCCCTGGCCGAAAAGCACTACCGGCGCATGCTGCGCATCGAAGACGAGCTGAACGAAAACGGGACCCGTAAAATCCTGACCTACGAGCGGATCGGGAATTTTTACCTGGTCCGCAAGCAGTACGCCAGCGCCCGGCAATACCTCGACAAAGCCCTGCACCTCAACGACCAGGAGGGCACCCTGCGGGGCGCGGCCAACCTCCACCTGCTGCTGTTCAAGCTGGATTCCGCCCAGGGACGCTACAAGGAGGCCATCGGGCACCACCAGCGCTACAAAGCCCTGAGCGATTCGATCTTCAATGAAACCAAAAGCAAGCAGGTGGCCAGCCTCCAGGTCCAGTACAAAAGCAAGGAAAAGGAGCAGAACATTGCCCTGCTCACCAACGAGAACAAGATCCAGCGGGCCAGCATCCGCCAGCGGGAATTTCAGCGCAACAGCCTGATCGTCGGCGCCCTGCTGCTGGTCCTGCTGCTGGTCGTGATGCACAACCGCTACCGGCTCAAAATCCGGAGCAACCGGCTGCTGCAACACCAGAAAAAGGAGATCCGCGACAAAAACCACGTGCTGGAGGGGCTGCTCACCGAAAAAGAAGACCTGCTCACCCACAAACGCACGCTGCTCGAAGAAAAGGAATGGCTATTGCGGGAGGTGCACCACCGGGTCAAAAACAACCTGCAGGTGGTCATGAGCCTGCTCAACTCGCAGGCCGCCTGCCTCCAGGACGACAACGCCCTTTCCGCCATCCGGGAAAGCCAGCAGCGGGTATACGCCATCTCGCTCATCCACCAGAACCTCTACAAATCCGACAACATCGCCCGCATCGAGATGCCGGCTTACGTGCGCGAGGTGGTCGAGTACCTGATTGACTCTTTCGAGGCCGGGGACCACGTGCGGTACCGGGCGGCGGTCGTGCCGGTGGGCATCGACCTGGCCGTGGCCGTGCCGCTGGGCCTGATCATCAACGAGGCCGTCACCAATTCGCTCAAATACGCCTTTCCCGGGGGCCGGCCGGGCCTGATCGCCGTCACCCTGGCGGCGGCCGATGATGAGCACTTCCTGCTCACCGTCACCGACAACGGCGTCGGGGTGGCGCAGGACTTTGACTTTTCCGGCTGCCGCACGCTGGGCATGATCCTGATGAAGGGCCTCAGCAGGCAGCTCAAAGGCACTTTCGAAGTGGAAAGGACCAACGGCCTGACCATTCGCGTTCTTTTCGCCAACTCAACTTCAACCCACTCCTATGCAACCCAAGCCCAATTCAGTTAAAACCCAAACGCCGGCCGTTGAGATTGGGGGCCGCATCCTCATCGTGGAAGATGAATACGTGGTCGCCAACGACCTGCAGTTTATCCTGGAAAATGCCGGCTACTCGGTGGTGGGCATTGCCGCCTCGGTGAGCGAAGCCCTCGAGTGCATTGCCGCGCAAAAGCCGGACGTGGTGTTGCTCGACATCTTCCTGCAGGGCAAGCGCACCGGCATGGACCTGGCCGGGGAGTTGACCCAGGCGGGAATCCCCTTTATCTACCTGTCGGCCAACTCCAACCAGAGCGTGCTCGAGCAGGCCAAAGCTACCCAGCCCTACGGGTTCATCGTGAAGCCTTTCCGCGAAAAAGACCTGCTCATCACCCTGCAAATGATCCTCTACCGGCACGCGCACCGCATCGAGCTGCGCCTGCGCCAGGAACAAACGCTGCAAATTGCCCTGACCGACACCCTTTCCCGGGAGGGGGACTGGGAGGAGCGGCTGCTGGAAGTCACCCGGCTGCTCCAGCCCCACATCCCGTCGGACTTCCTCATCATGGGACTCGAAAACGACAAGGACCTGGATGCCTTCCGTTCGTGCAGCTTTTACCGCACCGGTCCCGATGAGTACCAGGTCATCAAGGTGGAAAACTTTTTGCAGATGACCGGGCTCACCCTCGACAAGTACCAGCAGATCCGCAACGGGCTCGACTACGGCCTTGAGGCAGTTTACAACGGCGCCGACTTTGAGGCGGCCTGCCGCAGAAACCCGCTGAAAGCGGTGATCGCCAACACCTTCCGGCTGCAAAGCAACCTGATCATGCCCCTGCGGACGGCGCAGAACGGCACCTTTTTCCTGTCCTTTTACAGCCGCCGGCCCGACACCTACACCCCGGAGCACCTGCAACTGATGGAACGGCTGCGGGCCTCGCTCACGCTGACCATTGACCGGCAACTAGCCTTCGACAAGATCGAGCGGCTGAGCGACCGGCTGCGCCAGGAGAACACTTACCTCCAGGAGGAGTCGAAAACCACGGCCAACTTCGAGGAGATCATCGGCACGAGTCCTACCTTGCTGCGGGTGTTCAACCAGGTGAGCCAGGTGGCCGCCGCCGATACTTCGGTGCTGGTGCTGGGCGAGAGCGGCACCGGCAAGGAACTCATTGCCCGGGCCGTGCATAACCTCTCGCTCCGGCGGGGCAAACTGCTGGTGAAAGTCAACTGCGCGGCCCTGCCGGCCAACCTGATCGAGTCCGAACTGTTCGGCCACGAAAAAGGCGCCTTTACGGGCGCCACCGAGCGGCGCATCGGCAAGTTCGAGCTGGCCCACGGGGGCACGATCTTCCTGGATGAAATCGGGGAGATGCCCCTGGAACTCCAGGCCAAGCTGCTGCGGGTGCTGCAGGAAAAGGAGATCGAACGGCTGGGCGGCAAAGGCACCATCACAACCGACGTGCGCATCGTGGCGGCCACCAACCGGGACCTGGAAAAGGAAGTGACCGAGGGCCGGTTCCGGCTGGACCTGTACTACCGCCTGAGTGTGTTTCCCATCTCGCTGCCGGCCCTGCGGGAACGCACGGAGGACATTCCGCTGCTGGCCCATTTCTTCGGGCAGAAGTTTTCCCGGAAGATGGGCAAGCCCTACCACGGCATCCACGAAGCCGCCGTGCAGGAGTTGTTGCAGTACGACTGGCCCGGCAACATCCGGGAGCTGGAAAACGTGATCGAGCAGGCCGTGATCATCAACGACCGGCACAGCCCGCTCGAATGGGGGCGGCCGCTGGTCAATAAGTTCGTGCGTCAGCCCGTCGCCCGGGAGCCCGTCCCGCCGTCGCTCTCCCAGACGCTTACCGACATCAAGCAGTTGCAGCAGGAAACCGAACGCGAGTACCTGCTGACCATCCTCCAGAAAGCCCGGTGGCGCATCCGCGGCAAAGGCGGGGCCGCCGAATTGCTCAACATGAAGCCCACCACGCTGGAGTCGAGAATGCAGAAGCTGGGCATCAGCAAGTGAGTGCACAATTGCGGGACGCCACGGGCTAACGTGCTGGCGCGAAGCTGTGCTTCCTGCCGGTTGTGTCTTCCGCCTCTGGCGGAACGAAGGCAGTCTTACAAGTCGTGTCAAGTGCTTCGCCTCGCATAACACATAACAGATGCATTGCCTCCATTGCCCGGGCACCGCCCTTGCTTCGACACGCTGGCGCAGGCGTCCGCCTGTGCCTTTTGCTCCCAAGCGTCCGCTTGCCCATTTCGCCCATTAAGTGCCCCACTTGCTACCCCTTGCAGATTCAACCCATTGCGATCGGTGAAACTTTGGTGCGTACCGGCACGGGAAGGAATGCATGGAACCGGATTGGAACGCGTAAGCAGCCTACGTATGCCGGTCGGCCGGGAACGGGACGCTTCCTGATGCGAATCAACAAGCGGACGCTTGGGAGCAAAAGGCACAGGCGGACGCCTGCGCCAGCGTGTCGAAGCAAGGGCGGTGCCCGGGCAATGGAGGCAATGCATCTGTTATGTGTTATGCGAGGC
>CADCTQ010000285.1 GCA_902805615.1 uncultured Cytophagales bacterium | reverse complement strand
CTGCACGCGGCCGGCCGGGAGCTGGGCTGGCAGGTGTACATCCCTCAATTCGAGTACTGCACCGACAACGCCGCCATGATCGCCGTGGCCGCCTACTACAAGGCCCAGGCCGGCCGGTTCAGCGCCCAGGACGTGACGCCGATGCCGAGGATGGCGTGGTAAGTAGTTTAGTGATTAGTCGTACGTAGAGACGCGATTCATCGCGTCTTGGTAAATCGTAAGCAGCACCGCGATGCATCGCAGCCGGTCAGGGGCAAGCCCGTATTCTTTTTTTTCTTTGCGCCCTTTGCGCGCCTCCTTTGCGCCTTTGCGTGAACCCCGCCTTTGCATGAACCTCACCTTTGCGTGAAACCTTTTCCTCCGCGTTTGGAGTAGTAAATGCCTTCTTCCGGACAGAAACTACGGCAAAAATCTACTTCCCGGTTACAACCGTACCAAGTAATAAATCCGCCCCATTGCAACCTAAAATCTACTTATTCACATTTCCTGCCTTCTCATGTTAAATTTTGTGGGTAACTCAACGGATTGAACCAAAGCGTATTAACAAATTAGAAACAACTTATCCCCAGGCAATTAGGAGTTATCAACACGGGTGTTGATAAGAATGTTCAAAACAAGTTGCCCTCCCGGTCTATCTTTGTTAAAGTCGCTCCGTTACGAGAAAGAGGAATTCCTACCCGAGTAAGTTAGCGGCAAGCACTGGCCTGTTGCCCCTGCGTTTTAGTTTCCCATCCGATAACCGATTAGTAATTATGAACATTGCCCAAATGGAAGAACCCCTCCTGACGGAGAACAAGAACCGCTTCGTGCTGTTCCCCATCCAACACAACGACATCTGGCAGATGTACAAGCAGGCCGAAGCCAGCTTCTGGACCGCCGAAGAAATTGACCTGTCGCCCGACCTTGCCGACTGGGAACGCCTCAACGACGGGGAACGGCACTTCATCTCCCACGTACTGGCCTTCTTTGCCGCTTCCGACGGCATTGTCAACGAGAACCTGGCCGTGAATTTCCTGAGCGAAGTGCAATACCCGGAAGCCAAGTGCTTCTACGGCTTCCAGGTGATGTCAGAAAACATCCACTCGGAAACCTACTCCCTGCTCATCGACACGTACGTCCGCGACTCCCGCGAGAAGAACAAGCTCTTCAACGCCCTCGAAACCGTGCCCTGCGTGGCCAAGAAGGGCGAATGGGCCCTCAAGTGGATCAACAGCGAAACGTTCGTGGAGCGGCTCATCGCGTTTGCGGCCGTGGAAGGCATCTTCTTTTCCGGTTCGTTCTGCTCCATCTTCTGGCTCAAGAAGCGCGGCCTGATGCCCGGCCTGAGCTTTTCCAACGAACTGATCTCCCGCGACGAGGGCCTGCACTGCGAATTCGCCTGCCTGCTCTACACCCGCCACATCAAGAACAAGCTGTCCCAGGAACGCGTCTACGAAATCATCCTCGACGCGGTACGCATCGAAAAGGAATTCATCACCGAAGCCCTGCCGGTGGCCCTCATCGGCATGAACGCCGACCTGATGACGCAGTACATTGAATACGTGGCCGACTTCTGGCTGCAACGCCTGGGCTACGCCAAATACTACAATACGCCGAACCCGTTCGATTTCATGACCACGATTTCGCTCCAGGGCAAAACCAACTTCTTCGAAAAACGCGTGGGCGAATACCAGAAGGCCGGGGTGATGGGCGAAAAAGAAGCCGTGAAGTTCAGCCTCGACGAGGACTTCTAGCATTTTCCGACGGCAACCTATTCAACAAGAAACCCTTCCAGCTTTAACCTTTCCAAAACGCATTCCCTATGTTCGTAATAAAAAGAGACGGCAGACGCGAATCGGTCAAATTTGACAAGATCACCGCCCGCATTGAGCGGCTCAGCTACGGCCTGGACGTGAACTACGTGCAGCCGGTGGAAGTAGCCAAAAAAGTAATCACCGGCATTTACGACGGCGTTACTACGGTAGAACTGGACAACCTGGCCGCCGAAACGGCCGCGTCCATGACCACCACGCACCCCGATTACGCCATCCTGGCGGCGCGCATTGCCGTGTCTAACCTGCATAAGATCACCAGTAAATCCTTTTCCAACACGATGAAAAGGCTTTACACCTACATTGACCCCAAGACGGGCGAAAATGCGGGCATGATCTCCCGCGAGGTGTACGAAGTGGTGCGCAACCACGCCGCCCAGCTCGACTCGGCCATCATCTACGACCGCGACTTCGGCTACGACTACTTCGGCTTCAAAACGCTCGAAAAGTCGTACCTGCTCCGCGTGGACGGCAAGGTGGTGGAACGTCCCCAGCACCTGCTCATGCGGGTGGCCGTGGGCATCCACCTCGACGACATTGACCGCGTCATCGAAACCTACAACCTGCTTTCCGAACGCTGGTTCACGCACGCCACGCCCACGCTGTTCAACGCCGGCACGCCCAAGCCGCAGCTCTCCAGCTGCTTCCTGGTGCAGATGCAGGGCGACAGCATCGAGGGCATCTACGACACGCTCAAGCAGTGCGCCCTCATCTCGCAGTCGGCGGGCGGCATCGGCCTGTCCATCCACAACGTGCGGGCCACGGGCTCGTACATCAAGGGCACCAACGGTACCTCCAATGGCATCATCCCGATGCTGAAGGTGTTCAACGACACGGCCCGCTACGTGGACCAGGGCGGCGGCAAGCGCAAAGGCGCCTTTGCCATCTACATCGAACCCTGGCACGCCGACGTGTTCGAGTTCCTGCAACTGAAGAAGAACCACGGCAAGGAAGAACTCCGGGCCCGCGACCTGTTCTACGCCATGTGGGTGCCCGACCTGTTCATGAAGCGGGTGGAGGAAAACAGCACGTGGTCGCTCATGTGCCCCAATGAGTGCCCCGGCCTGGCCGACACCTACGGCGACGAGTTCGAGAAGCTGTACGAGAAGTACGAACGCGAAGGACGGGCCCGCCGCACGGTGAAGGCGCAGGAACTGTGGTTCGAAATCCTCGAAGCGCAGACCGAAACCGGCACGCCGTACATGCTCTTCAAGGACCACGCCAACCGCAAGTCGAACCAGAAGCACCTGGGCACGATCAAGTCGAGCAACCTGTGCACGGAGATCATCGAGTACACGGCCCCCGACGAAGTGGCCGTGTGCAACCTGGCTTCCATTGCCCTGCCCAAGTTCGTGATTGACGGGAAGTTCGACCACCAGAAGCTCTACGAAGTGACGAAGGTGGTGACCAAGAACCTCAACAAGATCATCGACATCAACTTCTACCCGGTGCCCGAGGCGCGCAACTCCAACATGCGTCACCGCCCCATCGGCATCGGCGTGCAGGGGCTGGCCGATACGTTCATCATGCTGCGGATGCCCTTCGAATCCGACGAAGCGCAGGGCCTCAACCGCGACATTTTCGAGACGATCTACTTCGGCGCCATGGCCGCTTCGGTGGAACTGGCCAAGGAGCACGGCGCGTACGAAAGCTTCAAGGGTTCGCCGCTCTCCAAGGGCATCTTCCAGTTCGACATGTGGAACACGGCGCCCAAGTCGGGCCGCTGGGACTGGAATGCGCTGCGCAAGGACGTGATCAAGAACGGTGCCCGCAACTCGCTGCTGCTGGCCCCCATGCCGACGGCTTCGACTTCGCAGATCCTGGGCAACAATGAGTGCTTCGAGCCTTACACGTCCAACATCTACACCCGCCGCGTGCTGAGCGGGGAGTTCGTGGTGGTGAACAAGCACCTGCTCAAGGACCTCGTGCGGCTCAACCTGTGGAATGAGCGGATGAAGGACAAGATCATCGGTTCGAACGGTTCGGTGCAGAGCATTCCCGAAATCCCGGCGCACGTGAAGGACCTCTACAAGACGGTGTGGGAGATCAAGCAGAAGACGATCATTGACATGGCCGCCGACCGCGGGGCGTACATCTGCCAGAGCCAGAGCCTCAACATCCACATCCAGGACCCCAACTTCGGCAAGCTGACGTCCATGCACTTCTACGCCTGGAAGAAGGGCCTCAAGACGGGCATGTACTACCTGCGCACGAAGGCCGCCGCCGATGCCGTGAAGTTCACGGTGCAGAAGCAGGCCGAAGTCGCCCTGGAACCCGTGGTGACCAAGGCCCAGCCGCAACTGGTAAGCGCCTACGAACAGAAGCTCAACGACCTGAGTTGCTCCCTCGACAACCCAGAAGGGTGCGAGGCGTGCAGCAGCTAAGATAATCTAATCGGATTATTATCATCAAAAAGCGCCGCCCGGCTTCGGACGGCGCTTTTTTATTGTGCCGCGCCTCTTCGGCACGCGCTACGCGAAGCAGAACGGGCTGGCGCAGTGTAGCGTGCTGGCGCGAAGCTCTGCTTCGTGCCGACTATTATTCCGCCTCTGGCGGAACGAGGTTGATTCAGTTCATTCCATTGATGGGAGTGGGTTATGCTTAGCACTTTTGATCGCCACCCGATTGTCCTCGAGTGGAACACAAATCATTGTCTTATGGAAAAACGGTGATCCATGAGCGTTGATTCCGCCAGAGGCGGAAGGCATAGTCGGCACGAAGCAGAGCTTCGCGCCAGCACGCTACACCGCGCCAGCCCGTTCTGCTTCGTGCAGCCCGTGCACAAGCGGTACAGTATTGCTTTCGAGTCTGCTTCTAAACATCCGGACTTATTTTGCTGAAGGGGTAGGCGCTGCTGTACACGTAATGCTGAGGCGCATCAACAATGCGGGCCTTCACCGGGTTTTGGTGAATGTAGTTGATCTTCTCGTCAATCCACTTGGCTGAGAAGAGGTCAATGGGGTGGTTATGGTGCTGCCAGAATTGGCAGGTTGTCTCCGGGCGGTTACCCTTGGCATGATACTTAAACAGATGGAGCAGCCATTCCCTTCGGCTTTCTGACGGACTGTGCTCAATAGCTTGAATGATCTTCTTGGCAGTAAAGCTTTTGAAGTCGCGTAAGACGTCACTCAGCAGCTTTTCGTCCTCCGTTCTGCATACCATGTGCAAATGGCTCGGCATAATGCACCAGGCATAAATTCTCAACCCTTTGTGCTTGGTACAGTACAAGAGATTCTCCACAACGATGTCTGCGTATTCGCTCCGGGTGAATACATCTATCCACCCCACTACTGTCAGGGTGACAAAAAATAACCCGCCAGGATAAGTTTTGTATTTCTCCGACATAAAAAATTTGCACTGCTCGCATCCCATGCGATCGAACCTACTTTGGTTTACGATTACCTTCTTCAAAAGATGCTCAATCGTAAACCGAGAACCAACCGCTGGCCCGTGCTGGCGCACAGCAGAACGGGCCGACGCGGGGTAGCGTGCTGGCGCGAAGCTGTGCTTCGTGCCTACTATGCCTTCTGCCTCTGGCGGAACCAACGCCAATACACACAATATCTATCTAACAATAGCAAAGATTCGTGCTTTACCACAACCCAACGCGTTTAATAACGCCAGCCGTATAGCTACTTGCCGTCAAGGTATCAAGTGCACAAGTTCAATGTTAACTCAACCTTAATTCCGCCAGAGGCGGAATACATAGTCGGCACGAAGCACAGCTTCGCGCCAGCTCACTACACCGCGCCGGCCCGTTCTTAAGCATCCTCTTTGGCCGCACTGTGAGAATGGACGCCATTACGCGTTTTTCGCACCGGCCTCCTGAACTGCCTCGTTCCGCCCCTAACTTTCCGGGTTCGACGCCGTTCAACCTCCCTATCAAGCTTTCTATCAAAGTATATTCAATCACCAAGGAGGAGAAAAGACATGGGAGGAGTTATCAGATTCATCATCGCCATCGGGATTGCCCTGGTATCCCTGGTTACCTATTGCTTCAGAACGGAGAAAAACCCCGTTACCGGCGAAAAGCAGCGGGTGAACATGAGCGTAGAACAGGAAATCGCCCTGGGCCTGCAAGCCGCGCCGCAGATGGCCCAGCAGCACGGCGGCCTGCACCCCGACCAGAAGCTCCAGGATTACGTAGACCGCGTGGGCAACAAAGTGCTGCAAGGAGCCACCGGGGGCAAAACGCCCTATAAATTCGACTTTCACGTGCTGGCCGACGCCCAGACGGTCAACGCGTTTGCGCTGCCCGGCGGGCAGGTATTCATTACGGCCGCCCTGCTCCGGCAGCTCAAGAACGAAGACCAGGTGGCCGGCGTACTCGGGCACGAGATCGGGCACGTGATCAACCGGCACGCGGCCGAACACATGGCCAAGCAACGCCTCACGCAGGGCCTCACCGGCGCGGCCGTCATCGCCTCGTACGACCCCCGCCGCCCCGCCACCATGCGTACTGCGGCCGTGGCCGCCCTGATCGGCAGCATGATCAACATGCGCTTTGGCCGCCAGGACGAACTGGAGTCGGACCGCGTGGGCGTGGCCTACATGGCCGAATCGGGCTACAACCCGGAAGCACTCATCGGGGTGATGGAGGTGCTGGCGGCCTCGGGCGGCAACGGCCGCCGGCCGGAATTCTTCAGCACGCACCCCAACCCGGCCAACCGGGTCGCCAACATCCGCAAGGCCATTGACGAATACGCCCCGGCGTACGCCAACAAAGGCGACGGGGACAACGACTTCTAGCCGGGAAGGCGCCATCCGGCCCGGCGTCCGTTGCGGAATCCTTTGCGTCTTTGCGTGATCCACCCCTTTTTTTCACGCAAAGGACGCAAAGCGAAGCGGCCAACGGACGCAAATGTTTACCTTGCGTCCGGAGAACCGAGCATGTCGCACCGCCACAGCCACCGCCCCGGTCATGACCATGACCACCCGCACCACGACCATTCCCACCACGGGCACGATCATGCGCACGGACACGGGCATCACCACCACGCGCACGGGGCGGTCGGCAACATCAAAGTGGCGTTTTTCCTCAACCTGCTCTTTACCCTCATTGAAATTGCCGGGGGCATTTTCACCAACAGCGTAGCCATTCTCTCCGACGCCCTGCACGACCTCGGCGACAGCCTCTCGCTGGGGCTGGCCTGGTACTTTCAGAAACTTTCGGCCAAGAACCGGGATGCTACCTTTTCGTACGGCTACCGGCGGTTTTCGCTGCTGGGGGCCGTCATCAACTCGCTGGTGCTGGTGATCGGCTCGGTGTTCGTGTTACAGGAAGCCATTCCGCGGTTGTTCAACCCCCAGACGCCCGATGCCCGGGGCATGGTTGCGCTGGCTGTGCTGGGCGTCGCGTTCAACGGGGCGGCCATGCTGCGGCTGCAAAAGGGCCATTCGCTCAACGAAAGGGCCATCTCCCTGCACCTGCTCGAAGACGTACTGGGCTGGGTGGCCGTGCTGGTAGCCAGCGTGGTCATGCTGCTGGTGGACGTGCCCGTGCTGGACCCGGCGCTGTCGGTGCTCATTACGTTGTACGTGCTGTTCAACGTGTACCGCAACCTCCGCGACTGCTTCCGCATCCTGCTCCAGGCCGTGCCGGAAAACGTGCGCATCGAACAGGTGCGGGCCCGCATTGCTTCGCTGGCCCACGTGGCCGACATCCACGACGTGCACCTGTGGACGATGGACGGCGAATACAACATCCTCACCATTCACCTCCGCCTCAAGGAAGTAGCGCAGTTCACCGACGCCGTGCGGGTGAAAGAACGCGTCAAAAAAGCCCTCTCGGACCTGCCCATCCAGCACATCACCGTAGAAGTGGAAGGCGAAACCGACGAATGCGCGTTGCAGGACTGCTAGGGATAGGGATAGGGTTTAAACCTACGGATATTGCTGCCGCTTCCGGGTACAATACCGGTGTTTATCAGCCCTAAACTGACCAGGTGTAAGACGCCGGTTCCCCTATCCATAGGATAGGGTTTAAACCCTATCCTCCTCCCGTCTCCGGTCTCCTTTTGTTGTGGTGCAGGGCGATGCAGAGGCCGACGAATTTCTCGACCATCTGGCGGGTTTCTTCGGGGTGTTCGAGCAGGCCCATGTGGCCGGTGCGGGCCAGCACCTGCACGATGGCGTGGCCGGGGAGGAAAAACTGTTCCTTGGCGGTTTGGAAGGGCACGGCTTCGTCGGCTTTGCCCGCGATGAACAGTACCGGGTAGGCCGCCTCCCGCAGCACGTGCGTCCGGTCGGGGCGGTCCCGCATGGCTTTGGTGACGCCCACGGCGGTTTCCCGGGGCGTCGTCAGGCAGATTTGGCGGGTTCTTTCGATTTCCGCCGCCAGTTCCGCGTGCCGGTCCTTGAAAAAGAGCGGCGGCACGAAGTTGTCAATGAAGGGTTCCACCCCGTTCTTTTCGATGAAGTCGGCGGTTTTGTTGCGGGTTTGCTTCTTCTCTTCCGTATCGGCGAAGGCCGTGGAGTGGAACAGGCAGAGCCCGGCAAACTGCCCCGGGTTTCGTTCGGCCAGGGCCAGGGCAACGTAGCCGCCCAACGAGTGGGCCACCACAATCAGCGGCGGCAAGTGCAACGCCCGGATCAATTGGTCTACCTCGGCGGCCATGTCCTCCACGCGGTGGTAGTTGGGGTTGTCGCGGCTCTCCCCGAAGCCGGGCAGGTCCACCGTCAGGATGCGGTAGGCCGTGCCCATCGGCTTGATGAATTGCGCCCAGATATCTTTCGTTTCGCAGAAACCGTGCAGGAACAGGACGGGCATTCCGTTGCCCGTAAGCGTGTAGGCCAGGTTAGCAGTGGGCATAAGGGTCCGGAGGGTTTGGTGAAGTAAACCGCAAGTTCTTTCGCTAAGGCTCAGTACGGCAAGGCTCCCGGTTGGTTTCCTGCGCCCCCCCGTAAAAAGACAATGCCGGGCTGGGTGGCCCGGCATTGGCATGCATCCGAATGCGTGCAGAAGTACTTTATAACTTGACGCCGACGGCCAGCATTTTGCGGGCCGCGCGGGCAATGCCTTCGGGGTCGAAGCCGCATTCACGGTGGAGTTCGATCTGTTCGCCGTGCTCCACGATGCGGTCGGGGATGCCCAGGCGCTTGATGCGGGCGTCGTAGCCGTGGTCAGCGGCAAATTCCAGCACGGCGCTGCCGAAGCCACCCACCAGGCAGCCGTCTTCCACGGTAATCACCTTGTCGAACGCGTTGAACACCTGGTGCAGCATGTTCTCGTCGAGCGGCTTGGCAAAACGCATGTCGTAGTGGGCCACGTCGAGGCCTTCGGCTTCCAGGGCGGCGCAGGCCTTTACGGCGTAGTTGCCGATGTGCCCGATGGTGAGGATCGCCATGTCGCGGCCTTCCCGTACGAGGCGGCCCTTGCCGATCTCCAGGCGTTCGAAGGGCGTCCGCCACTGGGGCATCACGCCTTCCCCGCGCGGGTAGCGGATGGAAATGGACGCCTTGTGGTTCTTGAAGTCGGGCAGTTGCACCGTGTACATGATGTTGCGCAGTTCCTGCTCGTTCATCGGGGCGAACACGATCATGTTGGGCACGCAGCGCATGTAGGCAATGTCGTAAGCGCCATGGTGCGTGGGCCCGTCGGCCCCGGCAAAGCCCGCCCGGTCGAGGCAGAAGACCACGGGCAGTTCCTGGATGCAGGCGTCGTGCACCACCTGGTCGTAGGCCCGCTGCATGAAAGTGGAGTAGATGTTGCAGTACGGCACGAGTCCCTGCGTCGCCAGCCCGGCCGACAACGTCACGGCGTGCTGCTCGGCAATGCCCACGTCGAAGGCCCGTTCGGGCATTTCCTGCATCATGATGTTGAGGGAGCTGCCCGACGGCATCGCGGGGGTGATGCCGACGATCTTGTCGTTCTGCCGGGCCAGTTCCACCAGCGTGTGGCCGAACACGTCCTGGTACTTGGGCGGCTGCGGCGTCTCGTATACCTTCTTGCGGATTTCGCCGGTTACCTTGTCGAAGAGGCCCGGGGCGTGCCACTTGGTCTGTTCTTTTTCGGCCAGGGCGAACCCCTTGCCTTTTACCGTCACGCAGTGCAGCAGCTTGGGACCGGGAATTTTCTTGAGGTCGCTCATTACGCTCACCAGGTGGTTGATGTCGTGGCCGTCCACCGGGCCGAAGTACCGCAGGCCGAGGGACTCGAACAGGTTGCTCTGCCGCAGCAGCGACGTTTTGATCACGTTTTCCACCTTGGAGGCGATTTCCCGGGCGTGGGGACCGATCTTGCCGATCTTGCCCAGCATGTTCCAGACCTCGTCCTTCACGCGGTTATAGGTCGGCGAAGTCGTAATGTCGGTCAGGTAATCCTTCAACGCCCCCACGTTGGGGTCAATGGCCATGCAGTTGTCGTTGAGGATGATGAGCAGGTTGGTGTCCGACACGCCGGCGTGGTTCATGCCCTCAAAGGCGAGGCCGGCCGTCATGGCTCCGTCGCCGATCACGGCAATGTGCTGGCGGTCGGTTTCACCCTTCTGTTTGGAGGCAATGGCCATGCCCAGGGCCGCCGAGATGGACGTGGACGAGTGGCCGACCCCGAAGGTGTCGTACTCGCTCTCCTTGCGCTTGGGAAAGCCGGAGATGCCGCCGTAGAGGCGGTTGGTGTGAAAGTTCTTGCGCCGGCCGGTGAGGATCTTGTGCCCGTACGCCTGGTGGCCCACGTCCCACACGAGCTGGTCGTAGGGCGTGTTGTAGGCGTAGTGCAGGGCCACCGTTAGTTCTACCACGCCCAGGCTCGCGCCGAAGTGTCCCCCGTATACCGACACGTTGTCAACGATGAACTGGCGCAGTTCCGTGCACACCTGGTACAGTTCGGAAGGGTCCAGTTTACGCAAGTCGGGTGGCGTCTCGATCTGCGCGAGTAGTTTGCCGGGTTGGATGAACATCTTGGTTCGGTGAGAATGGGCTTTGGCCAAAAGCAGCCGGTACTGATTAAACTATAAAACGGGTCAAATGTTTGCCTGCCGCGCTCTCTCCTGGTTTTGCCCGGCGGGAAGATAGCAGTTTTTGTGGATGCGGCCCGGTTGCGGGGGTGCACAAAAGACAAAGGCTTGCTATTTTCCAATAACAAGCCTTTGCCGGAAAACGTTTTTTTATTCGTGATAATTCATGACGCGGTGCCCGCTGGTGACCAGCAGTTGGTCGCGGCGGAACAGGTCAAGGTCGGCATGCATCATGTCCTTCACCAGGGCGGCCAGGTCGTACTTGGGCTTCCAGTTCAGTTGGGTCATGGCCTTGGTCGGGTCGCCGAGCAGCAGGTCCACTTCGGTGGGGCGGAAGTACCGCTTGTCCACGCAGAGCACTTCTTTGCCCACGGGCAACTGGTAGTCGGGGTTGCTGCAATGGGCCACCACGGCCCGTTCGCTGTCGCCTTCTCCTTCGAAAGTCAGCTCGATGCCTACTTCGGCGAAGGCCATCTGGATGAAGGTGCGGACGGTGTTGGTCACACCGGTGGCAATCACGTAATCTTCGGGCTTGTCCTGCTGGAGGATGAGCCACATGGCTTCCACGTAATCTTTGGCGTGGCCCCAGTCGCGCTGGGCGTCGAGGTTGCCGATGTAGAGCTTGTCTTGCAGGCCCAGGGCGATGCGGGCAGTCGCCCGGGTGATCTTGCGGGTTACGAACGTTTCCCCGCGCAGCGGCGACTCGTGGTTGAACAGGATGCCGTTCACGGCAAACATGTCGTAGGCTTCACGGTAGTTCACCGTGATCCAGTAGCCGTACAGCTTGGCCACGGCGTAGGGAGAACGGGGGTAGAAGGGCGTGGCTTCGGATTGGGCGTGGCCCTGCACGCCGCCGTACAGTTCGGAGGTGGAGGCCTGGTAGATCTTTGTCTTCTTGGTAAGCCCCAGCAGGCGGACGGCTTCCAGGATGCGCAGCGTACCGATGCCGTCCACGTTGGCGGTGTATTCGGGTTCGTCGAAGCTCACCTTCACGTGCGACATGGCGCCGAGGTTGTAGATTTCGTCGGGCTGTACTTCCTGGATGATGCGGATGATGTTGGTGGAATCGTTCAGATCGCCGTAGTGCAGTTTAAAGCGGACGTCCTTCTCGTGCGGGTCCTGGTACAGGTGGTCAATGCGGTCGGTGTTGAAGAGGGAACTCCGCCGTTTGATTCCGTGTACTTCATAGCCTTTATCCAGCAGCAGTTCGGCCAAATAGGCGCCATCCTGACCGGTAATGCCGGTAATGAGGGCTTTTTTCATAGTCATTGTAGCGTTTGTAAGATTACGAAGTTAACCAGTTATTTTGACTGAATACAAAAAAACCGGCCAATGTAACTTTTTTATCGGATTTCAATCCGGTCGGGCACGATGAGGGCGTTGGGAAATTCAGCGAGCAGGCCGGCGTACACCCGCTGGGCTTCGAGGCGGTCGAGGAAGTCGCCCACGCGCACCCGGAAGTTGGGCTGGGTGTAATCGAAGTGGGGCGTAATGTCGGGGAACCGGGCGTAGGAACGGTTGCGGGCCTTGGTGGCTTCTTCGCGGTTGGTGCCGGTGTAGATCTGCACCCGGTAGCCCTGCGCGAAGCGGATGCTGCGGTTGCGGATGGCAATGGTGTCGAGGATCACATTGAGTTTGGCCGTAATGTCCCCGGTGGGCATTCCGGCGGCGGCGGCCGTAGCGCCGGCGGGCGGCGCGGTCTTGGCCGGCGGGGTAGTGGGCCGGGCGGCGCCGGCCGTGCCGTCGTAGCGGGGCCGGAAGTCGCTGATGTTGTCTTTGAGCGTATCCGACTTGGCCGGCTTGGTGGGCCTGCCCGGCTTGGTCGGCACATTTCCCGGGGCGCAGCTGCACAAGAGCACACCCGATAATACGAAATGAATCAAGGATTTACCGTTTAATTGCATACTACAGCTCATTTAACGAAAAGCGGCCCCGGATCGTATTGTACGACAACGGCGCCGACAGGATTCGGCAAGTATAAAACAAAACCCCGGTTGTAACCAACCGGGGTTTTGCCGGGGGCCTTAGTCAATAATGATGCAGCGGTTGTTTTTGAGGTCTTCCTCCACCTTTTTGTACTTCACGTCCCGTTTTACGCTTCCGTCGGCGTAGCGTACGCTCACCAGGTCGTTGCGGTTGGCTACCTTCTGGACGCGGATGGGCGCGGTTTTCTCCACGGGCGGCGGCGGCAGTTCGGGCATCGGGCCGTTGTTCTCCCGGGCGTGGCCGTCTTCGAGCACCGAGTGGGCTTCCTCCTTGGTGGTTTTCACCCGGGGCTGTGGCACGGGGCGCTGCCGGCGCGCTTCCTGCACGTCTTCGCTGTCGTTCACCGGGATGTCGGCTTTCATCAGAAAGGACACCGTATCGCCGTTCACGCGGCTCACGAAGCGCTTGAACAGCTCCAGGGCCTCGAATTTGTAGATCAGCAGCGGGTCTTTCTGCTCGTACACGGCCTGCTGCACCGACTGCTTGAGGTCGTCCATTTCACGCAGGTGCTCTTTCCACTCCTGGTCAATGAGGGACAGCGTGACGGCTTTTTCGAGGGCCAGCATCAGTTCGCGGCCGTCGGTTTCCACCACTTTCCGCAGGTTAGCCGCCACGGTGAGTTGCCGCGTGCCGTCGGTAAAGGGCACCACCACTTCTTCGATGGCCGCCCCGCGCTGCTCGTGCACGTCGCGGAGGACGGGCATGGCTTTCTGCGTAATGCGGGCATTCTTCTCGAAGTAATGTTTTTCGGCTTCGTTGTAGAGCTTGCCGGTGAGCTGGCTCACGTTGCCCTTGGCGAATTCCTCGCGGGTGATGGCGGTTTCCAGGCCGAAAGTGCTCAGCACGTTGAGCATGAAGCCGTCGTAATTGCCCAGCGTGTTGCCCACAATGTCCTCGGCGGTGTCGTAGAGGATGTTGAGCAGGTCAAGCTGGAGGCGTTCGCCGAACAGGGCGTTGCGGCGGCGCTTGTAGATGGCCTCCCGCTG
>CADCTQ010000284.1 GCA_902805615.1 uncultured Cytophagales bacterium | reverse complement strand
AGAAACCCGGGAAGCGTCTTGTAAATAACCCGGCAAGCATCCCATGCAAAAGCCCGTATGGTCGGGATCGTCACCGCCGTACTTCACTCACGTGCGGGATGCTTCCTGCGTCAGCATGACAGGACCCAGCGTTTGGCGGGGATGGGGGAGGAGGGCCAACCGGTGAAGTCCATCAGCACTTTCTTTAGAAAATATACTGACAAGTGAAATCCGTTGGTGCCGGCTGATCTGCGCACCCCGTTTGCCCCGGGATATACCGCAGTGATTATCAAATTTTCTTGCTGGGTTGCTCACCTAAGTTGCTTATATTCACCCCTCCTTCCTGCTCAACTGCGAATTTTTGGATCACACCCGCGCAGGCCACCCGCCGGAGGCACCGCATGGCTTACGTCTGATCCATCCGGCACCATTTGGGGGAATGAAACATTCCCGTCAGCAGCAGTACAGAACTTGAGTTTGCCCGAAACCACTTTGAAAAACATAGGCGTAGCCTTCGTCATCCTTTTATTGTGCTGGTGCGGTACGCCGGCAAAAGCCCAGCAATACACCGCCTCCGTAAAGCACTACGGACCCGAGAATGGCCTGGCGCACCGGGAAGTCAACGCGATTTTCCAGGACCGGCAGGGGTTCATGTGGTTCGGTACCCGGTTTGGCCTCAACCGCTTCGACGGCCTCAAATTCACCGGCTTCACCAAAGAGGGCCACGGACTCGGTTTTGACGACGTACAGTCGGTCGCCGAGGATGCGGAAGGCAACCTGTGGCTCATGGGGCCTTACGGGCAGTCGCACATCACCCTGTTCAACCCCCGGACCAACCGGGCGGTTTCGTTCGAAGAGAAGTTCCGGAAAAAACGCCCCGCCAGTTTGTTCGACGTGCCGCAGCGCCTGCTCGGCAGCCCCGGCGGCACCATCTTCTTTACCGACTACCAGCCCGCCGTCCTCACTTCCTACCACCCGTCGTCCGGGCTGCGGTCCGTGTCCCTGCCGCAGTTCAGGAAGCTTGCCGTATTCCAGGCGACGGCCCGCAATACCGTCTGGGGCATTGCCGACGACCGGTACCTGCTGGAGCTGTCCCCCGACGGGCGCATCCTGCACCGGTTCGACCACCCGCCCCAATCCATCAACATCTGTTTCGGGCAGCGGAATGCCGGGACCGAGTTTTTCTATTTTCTCTCCGACCCCGCCCGGCGTTCCCACCAGCGGTTTTACAGCGTGGACGAATCCGGCCGGCGCCGGGAGTGGCCGCTGGCCCTGCTGAAATCGCTGAACCCCTACATTTTCCCCGTTTGCTACGCCTTTGACCGGTCCGGCCTGCTCTGGGACGGGATGACTTTGCGCGATTCAACCCGGGGAGCCCTGCTGACGATTGCCGGCCAGACCGCGGGGGAGCCGGTGGAGAACCGGAGTTTTCTCCGCGACCGCAACGGCCTGTTCTGGTTGGGGACCAGCTTCGGGGTGTACCAGGTCAAACTGGCCGAAAACCACTTCGGGCGACTCTTCTACCAGGCGGCCAGTACAGGCGAAAGCGGGGCCGCCATCCGGGGCATTGCCGTGCTGGGCGACCAGGTGTTCGCCAACCTGGAAAAATCCGGCCTGTACGCATCCCCCCGGTCCGGCGACCGGCCCCGCCGGGAATACACGAAAGGCGAGGCGTTTGCCGCCGCCAATGCCCTGGTCCCCGATGGGCAGGGGAAGCTCTACGCCGGGATCGGTGACCAACTGGTCCATTACGATCCCGCCACCGGTACCCGCACCACGGCGGCACTGCCCACCGGCCTGGGCGTCTGGGCCCTGCACGCGTTGGGACCCGGGCAATGGGTCGTGGGGAGCCGGAGGGGGCTTTTTTTGTTCGAGGCGGCGAAGCGGCGGCTGCGGCCCTTTACGCACTACAACCAGTTTACCGAACTGGCCGAGGCCCACATTCTGCACATCGCCCCCGACCGGCAGGGCAACCACTGGATTTGCGCCAACACCGGGTTGTACACCGTGCACCCGGAACGAGGCATCACCGCCCGTTACTGGAGCGGGGGCAAGAAAGGTTTTTACCTGCCGGCCGAAAGCTACCACCACTTCTACCAGGATACCCGGGGCATCTACTGGCTGGGGACCGCCAACGCGGGCCTCATCCGCTGGGATCGCCGGATCAGACAATACCGGCAGTTCCGGCGCAGCGAAGGCTTGTCCAACAACAACATCTACGCCGTGTACCCGGATGCGCACGGCTACCTGTGGATGAGCAGCGACTACGGCCTGATGCAGTTCAACCCCACGCGGTTCACCACCCGGGCGTATTTCGTGGAAGATGGCATTTCCCACAACGAGTTCAACCGCATTGCCCATTTCCAGGAGCCGGACGGCCGGATGTACTTCGCGGGGCTAAACGGCATCACCGCCTTCGACCCGGGTGATTTCCACGCGGGCAAACCGGGCGCCGGACTGCCCCTGCGCATCACCGCGTTCCGGCAGTACGACCCGTCAGCCGACAAGGTAGTTGACAGAACAAGCGAGGTCACGGCGACCCATACCATCACGCTGCCGCCGGAGGACCGGTCCAGCGTGCTGGATTTTGCCCTGCTCAATTACGCCAACGCCGAAAAGAACGTGTACGCGTACCGGTTCAGGGGCCTGGACCCCGAGTGGACCTACCAGACCGAGCCCAGTTTGCGGCTGAGCAACCTGCCCTACGGGGCGCACCAGCTGCTGATCCGGGCCCAGGCCGGCGACGGGCAATGGTCGGCCAACACGCTGTCGGTCAACCTGGTGGTCGTCCGGCCGTTTTACCTGCGCCCCTGGTTCCTGCTGGCCCTGGTGCTGGCGGTGGGCGTTGGCCTGTGGGCGTGGGTACGGTGGCGGGTCTGGCACCACAAAGCCAACCAGCGGCGCCTGGAGACCGAGATCCGGCAGGCCACCGCCCGCATGGAAGCGGACAAAGACATCATCGAGCGGCAGTCCCACGCGCTGCTCCGGCTCCACGAGTCCCGTTCCCGCTTTTTCGCCAACATTTCCCACGAGTTTCGTACGCCGCTCACGGTCATCCTGGGCATGGCCGCCCAACTCAGAGACGATCAGCCGGAACGGCAACCGCCCGCGAAGGTGGCCGGCCTGATCGAACGCAACGGCAACAACCTGCTGCGGCTCATCAACCAGATCCTGGACCTGTCCAAGCTCGAATCCGGCGAGATGCACCTGCACCCCGTGCGGGCCGACCTGGCCCGCTTCATCCGCTACCTGGGCGAATCCTTCCATTCGATGGCCCGGGCCCGGGACGTTGAAATGCATTTCCTGGTGGAGGAAGAAACCTTCGAAGCGGATTTTGACCCCGACAAGCTGGGGGACATCCTGTCCAACCTGCTGGGCAACGCCCTCAAATTCACGCCCGGGGGCGGGCACATCTACTACCGGCTGCGGCGGCTGGACGGCTGGCAACCCCTGGGCCCGCAAGGGTACTACGAGGAACTGGTTCCCGCCGGGCCGCCGGACGGCCCCTGGATTGCGCTGAGCGTAAGCGATACCGGGCCCGGCATTGCGCCGGCCAGCCTGCCCAACATCTTCGCCCGTTTTTACCAGGCCGACAACCAGCCGGTATCATCGGTGGGCGGCACCGGGATCGGGCTGTCGCTGGTGCGGGAACTGGTGTTGCTGATGCACGGCGGCCTGGCCGTCCGGAGCCGGCCCGCGCAGGGCGCCGAGTTTGTGGTCAGCCTGCCCCTTACCCGCCAGGCATCCCCCGCCGGTGAACTCCTGCCCGCCCCGGTACCGGTCGGCCCCGACCGCACCGAATGGCCCGAACCCGCCGCGGTGGCTGCCGGTGACCGGCCCGTGCTGTTGCTGGTAGAAGACAACCCCGACGTGGCCGTCTACACGCAAGCCTGCCTGGGAATGGATTACCAGGTCATCCCGGCCGAGAACGGGCAGGCCGGCTTCCAACAGGCGCTGGCGCACATGCCCGACGTGATTCTCAGCGACGTGATGATGCCGCTGATGGATGGATTTGAACTGTGCGAAAAGCTGAAGAACGACCAGCGGACCAGTCACATCCCCATCATCCTGCTGACGGCCCGGGCGGCTGCGGGCGACCGCATTGCCGGGTTGCGGCGCGGCGCCGATGCCTACCTGACCAAACCCTTCCAGCGGGAAGAACTGCTGATCGTACTGGACAACCTGGTCCGGAGCCGCCGCCTGCTGCAAATCCACTACGGGCAACTGGCCCTGGGCAGCACCCCCGACCACCCGGTCGCGGCCGAGCCGGAAGCCCCCGAAGACCAGTTCGTGCGCAAACTGCGGGTCGTCGTAGAAGCCCAACTGGCGAATGCCGAGTTGTCCACCGATGCCATCTGCCAGTTGATGGGCATGAGCCGGACCACCCTCCACAAGAAAATGACGGCCCTGACCGGCTTGTCCATCAGCCGCTACCTGCGCGCCCTGCGTTTGCAAAAGGCCCGGGAGCTGCTGGCCGATTCCACCCTCAACGTCGCCGAAGTGGCCTACGCGGTCGGCTTCGAGGACCCCAAGTATTTCAGCCGGGTATTTTCCGAAGAGTTCGGCGTTTCTCCCGGGCATTTCCGGGATTCAGCCTAGTGGTCTTCCGGGACTTTATTCAACGACAATCGCATCCGGATGATCCGGGATACAAGCTAAACCGGGAATTGCCGGAGCTGCTAACCGGAGAAGGATAAGCCCTTGACGTTTGATTTCCTGCGGGTAAAAGGCACAAAGCCCTTTCCCAGTACCTGGCACGCTACCTTAATGTCTTTGGTGACCACGCTCCCGAAAATACTGGCTACTGCTGCATCGGCGGCGTCGCGTCCGGCGGCTATTTTGACCAGTCCATTGAGCGGAGCCAGCCTGGTCGCGTCGAATACCAGCCATTGTCCGCCGATGTAGGCTTCAAAGCAAGCGTGAAAATCCGGTGGATTGAGCTGGTACGCGTAGCCGGTAAAGTACCGGGCGGGAATGGTCAAGGCCCGGCACAAGGCAATGCCCAGGTGGGCAAAGTCCCGGCATACGCCTGCCCGCTCCGTGACCGTATCGTAAGCCGAGGTTTGCGAACTGGTGGAGCCGCTCATGTATTCCACATTCTCGTAGATCCAGTCGGTGATGGCCACCACCTGCGAATAGCTGTTCTGGATGTCCCCGAATTTGCTGTAGGCAAGCCGGTAGAGCTTATCCGACTGACAGTACCGGCTGGGAAACAGGAAGGGGATCACCGACCCATCCAACTCCACGACGGGTACGGCCTCCAACTGATCCTGCTCAATGACTTTATACCGGGTGTCAACCGTCGCTTTGTAGGAAACGGTAAGGGGCGTCTTTTCGGTCACCTCCAATCGCGCAAAGCGGTTTTCGCCATTGGCCGAGGTGAACTCTTCCATTTTGATGGATGGCTCGGTGGTAAAGGTTTCTTCGAGTACTGCCTGCGTGGGGGTTCGCAGGGCGTGGATACTTAAGATCAAGGTAGTGGGGGAGCGGACTTCGTATTCAAGCAGGGAAGAAACCTGAAATTTCATGGTGGCTTATGGTGGGGGCTTGTGCGTAGATGATTAGATAAGTTGACGGGCACCGGACAAGTGGCGGGAAATCGCGGTCATGAGACGGGTTTATCCACCCTTCGGGCCTCTTTTGGGGGGAGGCAGCCTGCTGAAAGTGGCCTCCATCCAGTCTTCCGGCAGTTGGTGTAACGTGTTCTTTAAAGCGGAGGCCCACTGGGAAGAGATGGGTTCCAGGTCTTTTTTCTCATACCGGTGCTCTACCAGTTTAAAGCTGTTTTTCTGATACAGCACCACATCAATGGGAAACTCGACGTCATTGGCGCTGACCCGGGTAGAATCAAAAGAAAGAAACCCGGCCTTCAGGGCTTGCTTTAAGGTGCATTCGTTGTCAAGCGTACGGTTGAGAATGGCTTTTCCGTGCCCGGAGTTGCCGATGATCACGTAGGGAGCGCCTTGTCCCAGTTCGACCCAGTTGCCCTCCGGGTACAGCAGAAACAACTTGTGTTCCTCATCATCCCGGAGCTGGCCGCCGACAATCGTGTTGAGGTTGAATTTAAAGCCTGCCTTTTCCAGCGAACCCCGGTCTTCTTCCGCCGCCCGCCGGACCTGTTCCCCGAAAGCGTTTACCGCTTTGTAGAGTTTATTGTGTTCGACGCCTTCTTCCAGCAAATCTTTGAAGTACTGAATGGCCTTGTCGCGGACCGACCGCAGGCCGCTGGTCATGATAAAAAGGGAGTGTTTTTCTTTTTGTTCCAGAAATACTTTTTTTTTCACTGTTGTATCCGTGCCGGAGGTGATGCGGGTGTCAGCAAGCGCGAGTAATCCCTCTTTTACTTTTATCGCTAAACAATAGGTCATGGGTTGGAGCAGCTAGGGGTCCGCCAGCCAGTGGAAAGATATTGAAAATCAATGGGCAAGCGCTGTTTACTTATTTTCGGTGCATATACGTGGAATACGCCGGACTGATCAGCTCCTGACAAGAATACCAGGAATATACGAAAAGCCGGCCACTCCCTGACCACCGACGGGTAAAAAGAAAGGTTCCGGTGCGGAGCGGGCGGGGGAGGTCCCGCCCGCTTCCCCTTTGGGTCCGGTGGCGGCCCGGAAAAGGGGCGTGCATAGTAAAGCGATACCCGGACGAGCCATTTTTCCGGGATTTAACCGGGGGAGGAACAATAGTCCACCTTTTCGGAACAATTCTCCACCTCTCCGGCCGGGCAATCAACCTACCTTTCGCCCTCTGTCGCCACGCGGTTGCGTGACTTCCCCCATCCCTCTTTTCCCTTCCCCCAGTACTCATTTCCAAGTCCCTATGAACCTACCTTCTACCTTCAAACCGCTGCTCTTTTGCCTCGCGTGCCTTTTCTGCCACGCCGGAGGTACATTCGCCCAAACCGCCGGGCGCACGACGTATTACAAAGATGCGGACGGGGATGGCTTCGGCGACCTGACCAAGCCTAAAACGAGCAAAAGCCCGGTGCGGGGCTACGTGTTGAACGCCCTCGACTGCAACGACCGGGACCAAGCCATTAACCCGGGCGCCGCCGAGGGAATGGACGGCAAGGACAACGACTGCGACGGGATGACTGACGAGGTGTCTTTCTACCAGGACAATGACGGCGACGGATTCGGGAGTGCCGTATCCAAAGAGGCCGTTTCCCGGCCGGCCGGCTACGCGGCCAGTGCGGGTGACTGCGACGACGCGTACGATAAAACCTATCCGGGTGCGCCCGAAACCTGCGACGGCAAAGACAACGACTGCGACGGGGGAGTGGACGAGGGCGTGAAGACGACGTTTTACGCCGATGCGGATGGCGATGGCTTCGGCAACCCCAATGCGTCCGTGGAAGCCTGCTCGGTTCCCGACGGATACCTGACCAACAACACGGATGCCGACGACACCGACAACACCATCTACCCGGGTGCCGCTGAAACCTGCGACGGCAAGGACAACGACCAGGACGGCCAGACGGACGAAGGGGTCAAGACGGTATTCTACGCCGATGCGGACAAGGACAGCTTCGGCGACCCCAATGCGTCGGTGGAAGCTTGTTCGGTACCGGCCGGGTACGTGGTAAACCAGGCGGACGCCGACGACACCGACAACACCATCTACCCCAACGCGCCTGAACTGTGTGACGGCAAGGACAACGACCAGGACGGCGACGTTGACGAAGGGGTGAAGACGACGTTTTACGCCGATAAAGACGGCGATGGGTTTGGTACCCCGGCTGACACCCGGCTTGCCTGTACCAAACCCGACGGGTACGCTGCCAGCAACACCGACGCCGACGACACCGACAACACGATCTACCCGGGTGCCCCGGAAATCTGCGACAACAAGGACAACGACCAGAACGGCCAGACCGACGAACGCCTGGCGACCAGCACGTTTTACCAGGATGCGGATGGCGACGGTTTCGGCAACCCCGACGCCCGGCAGCCGGCCTGTAGCATGGCGGTATTGCCGGTGCTTCCCAACGGGGTGCAATGGGTGATGAACGGGGCTGATCAGAACGATGGCGACGCCACCGTGTACCCGGGTGCCCCCGAACTGTGCGACGGCAAGGACAACGACCAGGACGGCCAGACCGACGAAGGGGTCAAGACCGTATTCTACGCCGATGCGGATGGCGATGGATATGGGAACCCCAATGCGACCGTGGAAGCCTGTTCGGTACCGGCCGGCTACGCGGCAAACAACACGGACGCCAACGACGCCGACGGCACCACTTACCCGGGCGCAACGGAAATCTGCGACAACAAGGACAACGACCAGGACGGCCAGACCGACGAAGGCCTGGTTTTAAATACGTATTACCGGGATGCCGACGGAGACTACCGGGGCAACCCTGACGTCACCGTACTGGCTTGTTCCCGGCCGGCAGGATATTCGGCTGAGGCCGGCGATTGCAACGACAGTGACGCAAGCATTTACCGGGGCGCCTTTGAGCGGTGCGGCGACGGCAAGGACAACGATTGCAACGGAACCGTAGATGATACGAGAACCTATTACCGGGATGCTGACGGCGACGGCTACGGCAGCACCTCGGGCAGCATACTTGCCTGTTCCCAGCCGACGGGATTTGTGTGGCGGGGCGGGGATTGCAACGACCGAGACGCGGGCATCAACCCGAATGCCCGCGAGCGGTGCGACGGCAAGGACAACGATTGCAACGGGCTCGTGGATGACAACGTGAATATCGGCATATGGATCAGGGATGCGGACGGAGACGGCTGGGGAGCGGGGTCCACGGTCATATATGCCTGTACGCGGCCCGACGGATACGTGTATTATACCCAGTCCGGGGATTGCAACGACCGGGACCGGACTACTTACCCCGGCGCCCCTGAGCTTTGCGACGGCAGGGACAACGATTGTGACCGGTACACGGATGAAGGGTGTCCGCGGGCGGCCCGCGTGGCCGCATCGGGAGCCACGGAACGGACCCTGCGCCCTGCGTCGAACCTGTACCCCAACCCGGCCACCCGTGAACTTACCATTGACCTGTCGCGCCCGGCCGCGGACCTGAAGTCAATCGCATTTGCAACGGTAGTGGACCAGCCGGTGGCGGCCAACCCGCACGTCGTGATCGGCGAATCGAAGATCCGCATCCGCGTGGACCAGCTCAAGCCGGGCCTCTACGTGATCCGGCTGGACTTCGGCGACGGCTACGAGGTGCTCAAGTTCCTCAAGCACTAGACCGGTCTTTTGGCAATGGCAAAGGAGAGGCGCTTAAAGCCTCTCCTGCCATAAAGCCGTCCGGCGACCGGTCATTTTCCCGGCCGGCGCTGCCCGTTCATCCCGGCGGTGGGCGGTTACGGCAACCCGTGCGCCGGTTGCCGCCCCCTTACCCCTTACAAATCCATGCTTCCTCACTCCTTTACCCACCCGGCACCTATGAACCTGTCTTTTACCACTTTTAATCCGACTCAGCCAGCCGGTTGGGTTGCCAATCCGGCTACCGGCACGCGTGCCGGGCAGTTGAGCCGGGCTTGTATCGGCCTTATGTACCTACTGCTCATGGGCGTTGCGGCCCAGGCCCAAACCACCTGGACGGGCACCGCCGGCACCGACTGGAACACGGACGGCAACTGGGACCCGGCCGGTGTGCCCACCGCCGCCACCGACGTGGTCATTCCCAACGTGAGCAACCTCCCCCGGATTGAGGCCGGTACGGCCGCCGTAGCCAACTCGGTACACGTACAGGGCGGGGCGGCACTCACCATCGGGAGCAGCGGCAGCCTGACCATCAACGGCTCGAAGTCTTTTATCTCAACCGATGGTTTTGCGGCTTTTTACAACCAGGGCACTGTCAACAACAGCGGGCAGCTGGTCATCGGCAACGCAGCCCCGGTGGGAGAAGATGGTCTTTTCAACGAGGGCCGTTTCAACAACAACGCGGGGGGGCAAATCCAGATTGACCGCTCAACCCGTTCCGGCCTGTTTAACGTGGGAAGCTTTACCAACGCGGCCGGCATTGTGATCGGCGCTACTGCTTCAGTGGGAGAGTATGGCCTTTATAACCAGGCCGCCAGCTTCAGCAACGACCCGGGAGGGCACATCCGGATTGACCGCTCGGCCACGGCTGGCCTGTTCACCAGGGGAAATGCGGGCAGCTTCGTCAACGCGGCCGGCATCACCATCGGCGGAACGGCAGCGGTGGGACAAACGGGTCTGGTAAACCAGAGCAGCCGCTTCCGTAACAACCCGGGGGGCACGATCCGGATTGACCGGTCGACCAGCACTGGCTTGTCTAACGTGTTTAGTTTCAGAGACGGCGGCAGCATAGGCTTCTTCACCAACGCGGCCAGCATCATCATCGGTGGAACGGCAGCGGTGGGACAAACGGGTCTTTTCAACCAGGTTGCCACCTTCAACAACAACCCGGGGGGCACTATTCAAATTGACCGGTCAACCAGCACGGGCTTGTCCAACATTATTTTTGCCAGCTTCACCAATGAAGCCAGTATCCTCATCGGAGCGAACGCCCCGGTGGGACCGGTTGGGCTGGACAGCCGGGATGAATTTACGAACAAAGGCTGTAGCGCATTCCTTCTGCTGGGTTCCAACAGCGTCCTTTCCGGCGGCAGTAACTTCAGTAATTCGGGTACGATCCTTGAAAACGCCACCGGTGACAGCAACATCGGCACCAACACGGGCCTGGTGCAAAACCTCAATGGCGGCACCTTCAGCATCACCGCCAACACGGGTTTGGTTACGACCAGCGCCGGCAAAATCTGGACGGGTTGCACGGATACCGACTGGAACACGGCCGGCAACTGGAGCGGCAATGCGGTTCCTGCCCCTGCCGACGATGTAGTCATTTCCAACGTGAGCAACTTCCCCCGGATTGGGGCGGGTACGGCGGCCGTAGCCAACTCGGTACACGTACGGAGCACGGCGGCACTCACCATCGGCAATGGGGGTAGCCTGACCATCAACGGGTCAAAGACTATCTCCGATGTCATTGCGGCTTTTTACAACCAGGGCACCGTCAATAACAGCGGTCAGTTGGTCATCGGCAATGTAGCCCCGGTTGGGAACTATGGCCTTTACAACCAGAATGGCACCGTCAACAACAACCCGGGAGGCACAATCCGGATTGACCGGTCAACCCTCACCGGCTTGCACATCGGGAATGGCAATTTCACCAACGGGGGGGGCATTACCATTGGCGGGACGGCCGGGGTGGGGGAGTTTGGTCTTTACAACTTACTATCCACCTTCAGCAACAACCCGGGAGGCACGATTGAGATTGACCGGACAACCAACACCGGCTTGGTCAATTACCTGGGCACCTTCACCAATGCGGGGGCCATTACCACCGGCAAAACGGCCGGGGTAGGAAACAATGGTCTTTCAAACGAGGTTTTTGCCCAGTTCAGCAACAACCCGGGAGGTACAATCCGGATTGACCGGTCATCCATTTCCGGCTTGTACAACCTGAATAGCACCTTCACCAACGCGGGGGCCCTTACCATCGGCGGGACGGCATCGGTGGGAGACAATGGTATTTCAAACGCCGGCACCTTCAACAACAACCCGGGAGGCACGATTGAGATTGACCGGTCAACCCGCACCGGCTTGTCCAACGCCGGCGGAATTGTTTTTACCTTCTTCACCAATGAAGCCAGTATGATCGTCGGAGCGAACGCCCCGGTGGGACAATATGGGCTTGTCAACTCAAACACGTTCAACAATAAGGGCTGCGCGACCCTTCAACTGTTCGCCCCGCTCAATAACACAGTAAACTTTTCGGCCTCTTTTACCAATGGAGGGCTGTTCACGGTCAGTACCACCGGGGTTCACGGCAACACGGGCCTGCTGACCAACAACGGCGTGATCGTCTACCCCCAGGGCAACCCCATTCCCAATGTAATCAACAACGAACTGATTGTCCTGCCCCTCACGGCCACCGGGCTGACGGCTGCACCCGCCCTGCAAACCGGCAGCAATCGCAATTTTACGGTGGCCGCCACCTGGTACCGGAACCCGCAACGCACCACCGTGGCCGGCAGCTATTCCTCTGCCACCAATGCCTTCACGGCCGGTAGCCCGGGCAGCTACCCGGTGTACTTCCTGGTTACCGATCCGGCCAACGGGTGCAGCCTGGAGGTGTCCATTCCCCTCACGGCCACCGGGGGCAGCCTGGTCACCGGACCGGCCCGCCTGTGCGTGAAAGCGGCCCCGCCCCTGAAAACCAACGTCACCCTGCCCTTGCGGATGCAGGTGGCGGGAGATGCCTCCGCCTATAGCTACCACTGGAGCTACAAAGCCCCCAACTCGACGAGTTACAAACCCATTGCCGCCCGGGGTACCAGCATCGGCAAGGTGAGCTTTGTGCCCCTGGCTAATGCCGCCGGTCTCAACATCATCGGCGCCAAGGGCAACCTCAACGGCCTGCAGGGCTACCTGGTCCGCCTGACGGTGAAGCGGGGAGACCAGGTGGTGGGCAGCGCCCAGACGCTGCTCGACGGCAGTTGCCCGCTGACGCTTCCCGGCGCCCGGGAAGGGGTGTTCACCCCTGAAGAAATGCAGGTGCGGGTGTACCCCAACCCGGTAAGGGACTTGCTGCGGGTAGAACTGCGGGGATTGAGCGGACCGGCCGGCGTAGTCCTCTATGACCTGAAGGGGCAGCGGCGGGGCCATTGGACGGTAGAACCAGTGGACGGCGCGGCCCGGCTGGAGGCCGATGCCTCGGCACTCTCCCAGGGCGTGTACCTGTTGCAGGTAGAGACCGCCGACGGGGTGCTGCACCGCCAGAAAGTGCTCAAGCTGCGCTGATCCAATATGCTCAGGACTTTCTCAAGGGTGGTCAGTGTCGTACGTGATGAGCGTCATGTCTAAGGGCAGTATTGGGAGAACGGGCAAGTACCGTCTCGGCTGGGGGTAGTCAGGTATGTGATTAGCGCATTTGGGGATTGGAGGCGGGTGGGGTTAGGGAGGGGGTCGGTGGTAATGGGTTGGTCGTGAGGGGTCGGTTGTGATGGGTTGGTGATGGATTGATGATGCGTAAGTGAGCTTTGTTCTTTTTGGCATTGCCCCAAAAAGAACCAAAAAGGGCTAGGCCCAATGATGCTTCCCCCCGCTGATCAACCCGCCCCTCGCCATTGGGCCGGGCCTGCCCGCCGCGACACCATCAGTGCCGCAACAACGATACAAACACCTAAGCAATAGTGCCCGCTCACTGCCTATCCACTAAGGACCACTAAGGGGGCGCTATTCACATACCGTCAGTGAGATAATGACCACGGCAGCCACACTGACTACGGCACGGAATTGCGCTTATAAAGTCACGTACGCCGCCGTCAGTGTCTCACTGACGGCTTTAAAAGGCTTTTTGAAAAGTCCAGGGGCAAAACCTCCGGTCCCCCGTTTTGACCATGAGACTGTAGGCTAGGTATTTTCGAAACTGAGGGAATACCGCTTGGCGTACTGCACGAGCCACTGGTAGAGTTTGTCCACGTCGTGCTTGTGGAACAGTTCCGTGCCTACGTTCATGGTGGCCGCCGTACCGCAGGCCACCCCGTGCTGCACCATTTCGGGCAACGATTTGCCCTGGGCCAGCAGGTAAGTCATGCCGCCCACCATGCTGTCGCCGGCCCCGACCGTGCTCTTCTTGGGCACCGTGGGGGCCGGTACGTGCTGGTAGCCGTCGGCCGTGACCAGCAGGGCGCCCGACGGTCCGAGCGACACCACCACCACTTCGCAGTTGCCCTTTTTGATGATTTCGGCGGCGGCATCGTCCACCATGTTCAT
>CADCTQ010000283.1 GCA_902805615.1 uncultured Cytophagales bacterium | reverse complement strand
GAACACCAACATCGCCTGAGCACGCACGCGGGCACCTTCCGCGCCGGAGCCATTTTCAATTATCCATTTTCAATTGTCAATTAAACGACATGGCCACGAACAAGCCGCTGATTTTAGTTTCCAACGACGACGGCATTACGTCCCGGGGCATCCGGGCGTTGGTAGAAACCATGATGCAACTCGGTGAGGTAGTGGTGGTGGCGCCCAACAGCCCCCAGTCGGGCATGGGCCACGCCATTACCGTGGGCAACACGTTGCGCCTCGACCGCTCCACCGTGTTTGCCGAAGAGAAGATCGCCGCCTACGAATGTTCGGGCACCCCCGCCGACTGCATCAAGCTGGCCAAGCACCACGTGCTCAAGGACCGCCGCCCCGACCTCGTGGTGAGCGGCATCAACCACGGGAGCAACTCTTCGGTCAGCGTGCTGTACTCGGGCACCATGTCGGCGGCCATCGAAGCCGCCCTCGAAGGCTTGCCGGCCATCGGCTTTTCGCTGTGCGACTACTCGGCCACCGCCGACTTCTCCCACGCCCTGCCGTTCGTGAAACGCATTGCCGCCCAGGCCCTTGAATCGGGCATTCCAGCCGACGTGGCCCTCAACGTCAACATCCCGGCCCGTACGGAAGGGGAAATCAAGGGCATCCGGGTGTGCCGGCAGGCCAAGGCCAAATGGACCGAAGTATTCGACCAGCGCAAAGACCCGCACGGCCGCAGTTACTACTGGATGGCAGGCAACTTCGTCAACTTCGACAAGGGCGAGGACACCGACGAATGGGCCTTGTCCAACAACTTCGTGTCCATCGTGCCATGTACGTTTGACCTGACGGCGCACCACGCCCTGCGGGACCTGCACACCTGGAGCCTGTAGCGAAGCGCCGGGCCGGCTTCCCGGAAACGGCTATAACCTTTCTGATTATCAGCCGTATACGAAAGGTGAATGCATCGCGTGCGGTTGGCTGCATCCCGGCAAACCCGGCTGCGCAATGAAAGGGGCCCAAGTAAGTTAATGCAGACGTTTCAAAGGTTTTCCGCTCATTTTTAACCCAATACGTAAGGCTGCAAAAGAGAAAAAAAACTAATTTTGCGGCTACATTACAACGGGCATTCAAAACAACATTCCCACCCATATGAACGAACAGACTCCCGAGAAGCAGAGCAGCAGGAAAATCCTGTTGACGATTTTTATCATTGTGCTGATTGCGTTGAACGGTGTTTTATTATACTTGAATATTAAGAACAGGGATGAAAATACGGTCCTGACCCAGCAGAAGAAGGAGACCCAGGCCAACCTCGACCTCACCGAGGCCAAGCTGGATTCCATCTCCAACGAACTCGACGTCCGGATTGCCGAGGTCCAGAAGCTGGGCGGTGACGTGGAAGCGCTGAGCCAGGCCAAGGAACAACTCGAAAAAGACAAGAAGCAGCTTAAAAACGCCAACGTGGCCGAACGCCGCCGGCTGAACGAAAAGATAAAAGGGTACGAGGAGTTGCTGGTGAGCAAGGACGAGGAGATCAGCAAACTGAAAATGGAACGCGACGAGTTGTACCAGGAGACCAGCCAACTCAAAACCAAGAACGTACGCCTGGCCGACTCCATCAACATGATTGACAAGGAGAAGCGGCAACTGGCCGAGAAGGTTACCATTGCCTCCGCCCTCAAGGCTGAGAACCTGGAAATCAGTGCCATCAATGAGCGGGGCAAGGAACGCGACAAGGGTGAGTACCGCGCCAAGCAGATTGACCGCATCAAGATCGCCTTCAACCTGGGCGAGAACAACGTAGCCAAGGTAGAAACCAAGAACATCTACATGCGCCTGATCGAGCCCGACGGGGCGGCCGTATTTGACATGGCGACCGGCGGCGGCACGTTCGAGCTGGAAGGACAGGAAACGTACTTCACGGCCAAGCAGGAAATCCTGTTTGACAACACGCGCCAGCCCGTATCCTTCGTGTTCAACAAAGGCACTCCCTACAAAACCGGCAAGCACATCGTTGAACTGTACTCCGACGGCTTCAAGATCGGCCAGGGCAGCTTCGTGGTCAAGTAACCGGACACGTATTATTTTTGAGTCAGAAGCCACCGATCAGGTGGCTTCTTTCGTTTTTAAAATAAATTTCTGGCAGAATGCAACGATTTGCCGCTATCGGGAATCATGTCAGTGTAAGCACCCATTAAGCCTATTTTTATCCTTATGCGTACCACAACCCGGCCGGCGGCGATTCTGATCGCGTTTGTCCTGCTCCTTTCGGCTTGCCGCGAAGAAGCCCGGATCGGCTACGTGATGGGCACGGTGCTGGGTCCGGGCTGCCGTACGGGCAGCTACTCCATTCAACTGGAAGGCAAGAGCCGGGAGTACGGCATCCGCGAAAGCGCCGACTACGAGAACGTGGTGGAAACCATCAACTTGCCCGAACGGTACCAGACCAGCGGCCAGCGCATTTACGTAGCCTTCTCGGTGCCCGAGCCCGATCCCAACGACCAGTACCTCACCTACTGCACCCCGCCCCCGCAGATCACCGTAGTGGCCGTTACCCAGGTGTGGGCCGATACCCAGCGCCCCGCGTTTTAGTCGTTGGTCAGTAGTCATTGGGTAGGCGGTACGTGGGTGAGCCGGGTGCGGCAACTTACGCATGACCAATGCCCAGTGACTACTGACCCCTGCGCCAAGGATCATGCCGGTCCAGTTCCTTCTTTTTCAAATCGTTAGCTTTCTTAAAAAGTAAGATTCCCGTTTGGATTACACTTGACGGTTGTTTATCTTTGCCCCCTCAAAAAGTTTTCGCAACGATTTTAACGTATTTTACATTCTTATGCAGTTTGCAAAGAACTACGAGACCGTATTCATTTTAACTCCCGTTTTGTCTGATGTTCAGATGAAGGATACGGTCGAAAAATTCAGGAAAGTGCTGGTAGACAACGGCGCTGAGATGATACATGAGGAGAACTGGGGTCTCCGCAAGCTGGCCTACCCGATAGGCCACAAGAACACGGGATTTTATCAACTTTTCGAATTTAAAGCCGACACGCAACTGATCGCCACCCTCGAAACGGAATACCGCCGCGACGAACGGGTGCTGCGCTTCCTGGTCATCGCGCTGGACAAGCACGCCGTTGATTACAACGACCGGAAAAGAAAAGGTTTAGTAGGCAGAAGAAATCAACCCCAAATTCAGGAGGAACAGGCATGACACTTATGAACGAACCCATGCACAAAAACGAGAACCGGAAAAAGTACTGCCGGTTCAAGAAAAACGGTATCAAATACATTGATTATAAAGACGCCAACTTCCTGTTGAAGCTGATCAATGAGCAGGGCAAGATTCTGCCCCGGCGCATTACCGGCACCAGCCTCAAATTCCAGCGCAAAGTTGCCCAGGCCGTAAAGCGGGCCCGCCACCTGGCTCTGTTGCCGTACGTAACCGATTCTTTAAAATAAGTTATTAGGTATTGGGGTATGCGGGAACTGGCCCGGGCCCCAATGTTCCTTTTCGAACCGGTAACTTAATAACTCAATAACTTAATAACCAAAATGGAAGTTATTCTCAAAACTGATATTGCGGGCCTGGGCTACAAAGGTGACCTCGTTACCGTAAAGCCGGGTTACGGCCGCAACTACCTCATTCCGCAGGGGTTCGGCGTAATTGCCAGCGAATCCAACAAGAAAGTGCAGGCCGAAAACAACCGGCAGGCCGCCCATAAGGCCGACAAGATCCGCAAGGATGCCGAGCAGATTGCCACCGGCATCGGCGAAATGCAACTGACCATTCCGGCCAAAGCCGGCGAAAGCGGCAAAATCTTCGGTAAAGTAACTACCGTGCAGATTGCCGAAGCCCTGCGCAACCAGGGTTTCGAAGTGGACCGCAAGAAAATCTCCTTCGACTCCGAAGTGAAAGTCCTGGGCACGTATACCGCCACGCTCGACCTGCACAAGGAAGTGAAGCACAAAATCAACTTCGTGGTTGTCGCTGCCTAAGCGTTTCCCGCAGTTTACCCCTTTGCAAAAGCGTTTCTTCCCGGAAACGCTTTTTCTGTTTTCCGGACCCGCCGCATGGAATTTCGTACGCCCGTAGCCGTTCCCCTGTCGCCCCATCCCATTACGCTCCGCACGCCGGTGCTGGCAGTGGGTTCGTGCTTTGCGGAAGTGATGGGCGAACGGCTGGCCGCGAACAAATTCACCACCCTGGTCAACCCGTTCGGCGTGATCTTCAACCCGGTGTCGCTGGCCGGCCTGCTCGACAAGGCGCTGACCGGCGAACCGGCCGGGCGGGAAGGGCTGGTCGCTACGCGGGAAGGGTGGCGCCACTACGATTTCCATTCCCGCCTGGGCGCCGCGGACGCCGATGCTTTGCTGGCGCAAACCGACGCCGCCCTGGCCGCTGCCGGGCGGTTCCTGGCGGATGCCGGCTGGCTGCTGCTCACGCTGGGGACGGCTTTCGTGTACCGGCGCCACGACAACGGCGCCGTGGTCGCCAACTGCCACAAGGTGCCCAACGCCTCGTTTGCCAGGGAGCTGCTGCCGCTGGACGGCATTCAATCGGCGCTGGATGGCGTCTTTGCGCGGCTCGCCCGGCAGCATCCGCGCCTGCGCGTCCTGCTGACGGTGAGTCCCGTGCGGCACACCCGGGATACGCTGCCCCTTAACGCGGTGAGCAAGTCGCTGCTGCGCGTTGCCTGCCACGCCCTGGCCGAGCAGCATCCCCACGTGCAGTACTTTCCGGCCTACGAGATCATGCTCGACGACCTGCGGGATTACCGCTTCTACCAACCCGACATGATCCACCCGTCGGAGGTGGCCGAGGCGTACATCTGGGAGCAACTGGCCAGCGCGTATTTCGACGGAGAGACCCGGACGTTCCTCCGCGAGTGGGACAAACTCCGCCAGGCCCTGGCGCACCGCCCCTTCCACCCGCACACCGAAGCCCACCGCAACTTCCTCCGCAGCACCCTGGCCCGGCTCCAGGCGTGGCACGACACGGTGCCCCTCGAAGCGGAAATTGCGCAGGTAACCGCCCAGTTGAAGAGCAGTTCCAATCCTCCCCTCTCGTAATGGTCCCGGGTGTCCGTTTCCGGACGCGCTGCCCCGAAAACCGAACAGCCGCCGCCCGGAAAAACGATTTTTGGGGGCAGCAGTGGCGTTTTTCGGGGTTGGCACGGCAATTGGCTAAAGAAAAAGGGTTGCCGCCTGCAACCTCACCCGCGGAAACGGCATCTAAACCACAAATACAGTCACACCTGCAAAGCCATGAAAACGAAAACGATCTTCGCCCTGCTGACCACCGTGCTGCTCAGCGTGGCTTCCATCCAGGCGGCCGGCCTGGTCGAAGAGTCTCACCCGCTGTTCGGCCCCGCCAAAGCGTGCACCGCGCAGAAAGCGGCTCCGCGGCCCACCCCACCAGCCCGGCCGCAGGGGCAACGGGCGGCGGCCAACCACGTGCTGGTAAAATTGTTTAACGCCGGGGGCGAACTGGTGGGCCAGCAGACCGTAACGATGTCAGAGTTCATGTCGGATGACTTTACCCGGACCTGCCTGCCGGAAGGTACCACCTTCGTCATGTTCCACGGCAGCATTGCTTACTACCAAACGGGTACAGGCGGCGCTGCGGCGCCCGGGGCCTGAGGCCCGGGGCGACAGCCCGTTTCCTTGCTTCTCTCCGTACTGCGGGGGCGTCGGAGAGAGCTGCTTTCCCGTGCGGGCTGCCCAGCCCGCACTTTTTTTTGTCCCGCCCCGGGGTGTAAGTATCCGGCGCCGGGGGAAGCGATTGGCGGCGGGTACGGCATAAACGTTCCGGCTTCTTCCGCCCGCCCGGGGCGCCCCCCGGTGGTGGCGGACCATTCTATCGTCCCGGTGCGTATATTTAATCTTTGCCATTTCCCCAATGCGGGTTCACGATGTTATGAACACTCCGGCGCGCAGTTTGAAAAATGATAAGTTCACCTTCGCGGTGATCATTGGCATTCTATTCTGTTCCCTGATCTATACTTCCGTGTACACCCTGGTGGTGAAAGAGGAAAACGAGAAGTTCAAGCACGAACTGAAGGCCATTGAGCAGGAAATGAACGTGCTGTTCGAAGTGTTGCCCACGCCGGACGCCGAAAGCACGCAACGCAAGCGGCAAATCCTGCAACAGGTGGCGCACATCCGGAAGAACTTCTACCAGAACAACGTTTCACCGGTGAGCAAAAAGGAACTGATCGCCCAGTTGGGCGAAGTAAAAACGCAGGTGGGCAACCTGGAACAACGCGTAAAAACGGTGATCGAAGCGGAACAGCAGCGGACGGCGTCGGCGGCCCCGCGCGGGGAAGAACCGGAGCCCGACACGCTGCTGCCGGTGGCGTTTTCCGAGCCCCGTCCGGTGCGGGTGGCGATGCATCCGCTGCCCGTCCGCACCCCGGAAGCGACCCCGGGCAAAAAGTTATCCGTGTACTATTTCCGTACTTTTTCCTCCGACAAAAAAAGCCGTTACCACCGCACCAAGCACATCACGCTGCAACTGCAATTGCAGGGCGACATCAGCCTGTTGACCGACCCTTACCTGCGGGTGGAGATCCGGTCCCCCGACAACCGCATCATTACGGGCGACCGGGACCGCATCCGGGCCGCCACCGAGTACATGACCAGCTACGACTTCGTGCCCGAGGATGGGCAACCCTTCGCGCCGGGGCGGTACGTGGTCCGGATTTTCAGCGCGGACGGGCAGTTCCAGCAGATCACTTTTTTAATCTTAATTTGACCGAAGGCCTCTTTTCCTTAGGATGAAGCAATGCTTATGTTGAACCAGATCCAAGTCCGCACCGAAAAGGCACTGATGGCGGTGATGCAGTTGCCCATCTTCGCGGCGCAGTCGTCGCTGCGGGGCCTGCAAGCCGAGTTTCTGCGGTTGTGCTGCCTGGTCGTGCTGAGCCTCAACCTGCTGCTCCTTTTCGTGGGTTCCTGGGTGTCGTACCAGTTCTACGGCGTCATTACCCTGGTTTCGCTCACCATGCTGCTGCTCAACAAGCGGGGCAACTTCAACGCCACCCGGTGGATCTTCATGAGCCTCGTGCACGCGGCGGTGTTCCTGCTGTCGGCGTACCGCGTGGACCTGCTCTTTACCTACGGCATGATGCTGGCCGGCATGTTGCTCAGCTACGTGCTGTTTTTTAACGAAGAACTCTGGCAACTGGTGGGCAACGTGCTGGTGATGCTCATCATCTTTTCGGTGTTCCAAATCACCAACTTCACGCTGCCCCTGCACGTGGAGGTAACCGATGAACTGCTCAACCGGGCCTTTTTCGTCAACATCATCTGCATCCTGGGGTCGGTGGGGTTGTCGCTGCTCTACCTGATCGTGGTGTACGAAAATTCGGAACGCGACCTGCGCGGTACGCTGGCCGAACTGCAACTGCGCAACCAGGAAATGGATCACTACGTGTACCGGGTGTCGCACGACCTGCGGGCCCCGCTGTGCTCGGTGACCGGCCTGGTGAACCTGGCGGCCGAGGAGGAAGACCCGGCCGTGCTGAAGAAATACCTGTCCATGATCGGCGGCACAGTCAGCAAGTCCGACGGCTTCATCCAGTCGGTGCTCACCCATTCGAAGGTGCTCAACACCCAGATGCAGCCGACGGTGCTGCAACTGGACACGCTGATCCACGACAGCTTCGGGGACCTCGGCTACCTGGCCGGTTGGGACAAAGTGCAGTTGCGGGTGGAAATGGACGCCCGGGCGCCGTTCCGCAACGACCTTTTCCGCCTGTCCATCATCGTCAACAACCTCATTGCCAACGCCATCACGTTCCGCAACGAGGAGGCCGAACCGAGTTTCCTCTCGTTCCGCATCTCGGTGGATGCCGAACGGGCCGTGCTGGTCGTCGCCGACAACGGCACGGGCATCGGCCCCGAAAGCATCGGCAAGGTCTTCGACATGTTCTACCGGGGCAGCGAACGTTCCACCGGCTCGGGCCTGGGCCTCTACATCGTAAAGCAGGCATTGTCCACCATCAACGGCACCATCCACGTAGAAAGCACCCCCAACGCCGGCACCACCTTCACGCTGACGTTGCCGAATTATAATTGAGTCGCTACAGAGTCGCAAGTCGCCAGTCGTAAGTGGATCGGGAAGGAATCGTTTCCGCTTGCGGCTTATGCCTCGTCTTCACAATGGACCTGTGAATCGGAATCGAATAAGTTTCCTTCCCGATCCACTTACGACTTACGACTCCGGACTTACGACGCTTATACGACTTACGACTACTACCTAAGTAACTTTACGTACTGCTATCCCGTAAGCTGTAGAAAACCACTTACAGTATGCAACCTTCCATCCATTCCGGCATCCCGTTCACCCCGGAGCCGTACGTACCCTCAACGCCCGACCCGATGGTGCCTAACCTTGAGCCGCCCATGACCCCGCAGATTCAGGAGCCGCCTACCATTACGCAGGTGCCCGAGCCGGGCATCACGCCGGTGCAGGAGCCTTCGACGCCGCTAAGGCCGTAGGAGAATGTGATTTCTTGTTAACGGTTTTGCGCTAAATTGGGGCTCAGATCGTTAACAAGAAAACACAACCTTTTAGAAATGATCAGACGCCCCTTATTTACGCTGCTCACGGCATTTACCCTCCTCGCTTCTTACTCGTTTGCCCAAACTACCCCGCCTGCCACCAACAAAAAGTTCAACGTCTACAAGATTGACATCAACCCCAACGGGGTGAAGGACGGCATCCGGGGCATTACCGTGCTGTTCAGTTGCGAATACAACTTCTCCGAACCCGAATACGCCGGGATGCGCGACAAGGAAGGAAAGACCAACTTCACCTTCTACGCCTCCATCACCGACAAGAACAACGAGCCGGCCTACTACGCCTCCAACTACAGCTTCTACCGGAAGATCAACCAGACCACGGCCCTGCACTTTGCCACCGAAAACGCGTACGCGCCCCAGAACAAGGCTCAGGGCCGGCGCAACACGGGCATCGAACTGTTCATTCCCTACACCCACACTACCCTGCCCGAAGGCCCCAACGCCGTCAAGTTTTCGCTCAACGCTCTGGCCGAAAAAGGCAAACGCTTCGACAACATCTACACCCAGAGCCTGACCATCAACCGCCCGGCGGCGTACGCGGCCACGCTGGTGACCAAAGGGATCACCGTCATTGACAAGGGCGGCAAACGCCACGAGGCCGGCCGGCTGGAGCAGGATCTGTTCGTGTACCCCGGCAGCAACAAGGCAGCGGCCGACGTCAGCGCCATGAACAACGTGGAGTTGAACCAGCCCGTCGGGTTCCTCTACTCGGAAGGCGACGTGCTGCGGCTGAAGTTGCAGAAGAGCACGGCCACCGGCGTGATCCGGTCCAACAAGCCCCGCCTGCTGCGCACCGCCGACAACAAGAGCATGGCCACGTTCGACAACGGCGGCGCCATCCCCGGCGAGTGGCCCCTCGACCCCAAAGCGGGCAAAACGGTGCAGTTGAAAAACAACGGCGTGGACCTCAAACTCGAACTCACCCAGTACCGGGTACCGGCCGTGCAGCTTTCGGGCGTCGCCGTCAACCCGCACGCCACCTACGAAGGCACGTCGGGCACCAGCGTTACGTTTACCACGCAGGCCAACGTGGCGGCGGCCCTGCCTCCCCTCGAAGCCTGGATTGCCTACCAGCCCGAGAGTGCCGAGTCGCAGACGTTCCTGCAAAGCGGCAAGGTGACCGACGGCAAGGGCAAGGCCGACAGCACCGGCGCCGTGGTGCTCGACCGGACGGCCACGGGCAAGGTGACCGTGTTTTACCCCTCCTTCAACATGCTGCTCAACGACGCGGCCATCCGGCAGAACCCGCCCAAGCAGGTGACGGTGCAAATCCGCCTGCAGGGCAACCCGGGCGCCATTGCGCAGAAAACCGTCCGCCAGGACCTGCCGGTAAACGTGATCAAAGAAGTGACGGTAACGCCGGTGGCGCGGGTAAAAGACACCGTGGTGAACAACGAACACGGCGTGGCGCTGTCGCTGGCCTACCAGGCGCCCAAGCCCTACGAGGAACTCTTTCAGGGCCAGCGGTACGTAACGCTGGTCGGCATGCCGCAGGACAGCCGGGCCGTGGACCTGCTGCGCCGGATGGTGCCGATAGACCCTGCCACCAAGCCGATGACTGCCACCGACAAGAAGGCGCTTTCGTATTCGCTGCCGGTCACCACGGGGGCGTTGCGCCTGTTCCTGCCGTATACGTCCATCAGCAAGATCGAAACCACGCCGCTGCCTTTCCTCTACCGGGCGTACGTGCGCAAAGGGGAAACGGGCCCGGTGGCGGTGGGAGAAGGCAACTCGGCGCTGCGCTTCGAGGCCGACCGCCAGAACCTCAAGTTCGTGACGCTGGGGATCGCCAGCGTGAAGTTCAAGAAGGGCGACGAGGGCAACATTGCCTGGCGCATCCGCACGCCCAACCGCACGCTGTACCAGTCGAACCCCATCGAGGTGGACAAGGTGATCGAAAACCTGTACACCGACGCCTTCTACATTCACCAGGACGACCAGCTTACCCTCGAACTGCTCAAGGGCGACGCCCCGGCCGACATGAAAGTGCTTTCCAAGTGGGAAATGCCCGTCAAGTCGCTCAAAGCGTCCGAGCAGCCCGAAATGAACGTAGCCGGCAGCGGCGACGCCGACCTCAAAAGCGTAACCGTGTCGTACACCACGCAGTAGGGCTACGGTCCAGCCGGGTCATCCGCAGTACCTCCTTCCGCATTCTTCCCCTGAAAAGGCAGCCCCGTGGCTGCCTTTTTCGGTTCCAATCCCTTCCGTGGTGCACCATGCTTTGTTTCAAAGCGTACAAGCCTTGTTCGTTAACGGACACGCACGCACCGGCATCTCCCCGGAAACCGCCCCTGGAGGCTATTAAGGCGATCTTCATGATTTTGGCAGGGCATTTGGTTGCTGCTTTGGCTGCGGCCGGAACACTTGCGGGAAGTACTGGCAGGAGACCTGAACGAGCAACTCCGCCAGCAGCAGAAACCCCGGGTGAACGGAAAGCCCGTCAACGCTACCGGTGGGAAGTGCTCAGATTCATGCGGCCTTATTTTCCGCTGCGCAAGCGCAAGACGACCCATTATCCCCGAACCTACTTTATTCAGCCTGACATGATACGCAACTACTTCAAAACTGCCTGGCGCAACCTGGTGAACAGCAAGGTGTACTCGGTGATCAACATTGGCGGACTGGCGCTGGGCATGGCGTGCAGCCTGCTCATCGGACTTTGGGTAAACGACGAATTGAGCTATGACCGCTTTCTGCCCGACGCCGACAACCTCTACTTCGTCCGCTACAATTCCACCTTCAACGGGGAAGTATTCACCAACTGGTCCACGCCGGGGCCCCTGCAGGAAGCCATTGCCAAAGACGTGCCCGAGGTGGCAGCCGTCACCAAAATCACCTGGAACCGGGAAACCCTGCTCAAGGTGGGCCCGGTGGCGGTGAAGGAATACGGCCGGTACGCAACGGCGGACTTTTTCGGCGTGTTTAACCTGCCGGCGCTGGCGGGAAATTCAAAAGCGGCCCTCCGGCAGCCCAACCAGATCGTGCTTACCCGGAAGGTGGCCGAAAAGCTTTTTCCACCGGGGCAAGCTCTGGGCAAGACCCTGCAACTGAACAACGATAAGTTCTACACGGTGGGAGCCGTCGTGGAGAACATTCCCGCCAACGCCACCGTGCAGTTCGACTGGCTGGTCAACTTCAGTGAGCAGGAGCAGGAATGGATGAAGGAGTGGGGCAATAATTCTTTCCTGACCTACGCCCGGCTCGGGCCCCACGTCACCGCCGCCCGGGCAGAGGCGTCCATGAAGGGACTCTACGCCCGCTACATCAACGTGAAGGACGCCAAAAACATGTACCCGGTTCTGCATCCTTTGACCGACGTGCACCTGTACTCCGATTACAAGAACGGCAAGGTAGTCGGGGGACAAATCGAGTACGTACGCATCTTCTCCCTGGTAGCGGTATTCATCCTGCTCATCGCCTGCATCAACTTCATGAACCTGGCTACCGCCCGTTCCCAGAAAAGAGCCCGGGAAATCGGGGTGCGCAAAGTGGTCGGGGCGCATCGCTGGTCCCTGATCGGCCAGTTCATCAGCGAATCAATGCTGACGTGCCTGCTGGCCGCCGGCGTAGCCCTGATGCTGGTCAGCCTGGCTTTGCCTGCGTTCAACCAGTTGTTCGACAAGCAGTTGGTACTTGACCTGACGAACCCCGCGCTCTGGCTGGGCACCATTGGGCTGGTGCTGCTGACGGGCTTCGTGGCGGGCAGTTACCCGGCCCTGTTCCTGTCGGGCCTCAGGCCCGTCCGCATTCTCAAGGGTACGTTGCGCGTGGGCGCCGGCCCGGCCCGGTTCCGGCGGGTACTGGTGGTGGTCCAGTTTTCCCTCTCCGTCTTCCTGATCGTGGCCATGCTGGCGGTAGACCGGCAGATGCAGTACCTGCGCACCAAAAACCTCGGGCTCGACCGGGAAAACGTGGTCTACCTGCGGCTGGAAGGCGAAGTTTCGCCCCCCCGAAAGATGGAAACGTTTCGCCAGGAGGTACTGCGCATCCCGGCCATTGCTTCGGCGACCACGGCCATGGACCTGCCCATCAACATTACCAGCAGTTCGGGTAGTCTGACCTGGCCCGGCAAAGACCCCAACCTGCAAACCAACGTGTTCTCCATATTCGTTGGCACTGATTTCATCCGGACCCTGAACATCAAGTTGGTGGACGGCCGGGATTTCCGGGCGGGCGGCCCGGCCGATACGTCCAACTACCTCATCAACGAAGCAGCGGCCCGGCTGATGGGCATGAAAGACCCGGTGGGCAAGGAAGTTGAATTCTGGATGGGCAAGGGCCGGGTGATCGGGCTGATGAAAGATTTTCACCTGGCTTCGCTGCACGAATCCATCAAGCCCCTCATCATCTGCCTCAACCCGCAAAACAGCAACTACCTGCTGGTCAAAACGCGTCCCGGCCAGACCACGCAGGCCATTGCCGGCCTGGAACGCCTTTCCAAAAGGTTCAACCCCAACTACCCCTTCGCCTATCACTTCGTTGACGAAGCTTACGAGCAACTCTACCGCACCGAGCAGCAGGTGCACACGTTGGTCAACTACTTCGGGATGCTGGCCATTGTGATTTCGTGCCTGGGCCTGTTCGGCCTGGCCGCCTTCACCGCCGAGCAGCGGACCAAGGAGATCGGCATTCGCAAAGTGCTGGGGGCAAGCGTGGCGAACCTGGTCGGTCTGTTGTCAAAGGAGTTCCTGCGTTTGGTCCTCATCGCGCTGCTGCTGGCTACGCCTCTGGCGTGGTGGGCAGTAAACGAGTGGCTTTCTTCCTTCGAGTACCACGCTTCCTTGTCCTGGTGGCTCTTCACGGCTGCCAGTGCGCTGGCCCTGCTGATTGCTTTCCTCACCATTTCCTTCCAGAGCATCAAAGCCGCACTGGCTAACCCGGTGAAGAGCCTGCGGAGCGAGTAAGTGAAATGATAAAGCCTGGTGTACGATTCGGAGGTGATTTACGCCATGGCTCAGGACAGTATGGTTAAGAAAAGTACTGGGGAAACGGGTAAGTACCGGTACGCGCTGGGGGTGGTCTCGTATGTGATTAGCGTATATGGGTGGAGATAAGATGGTTTGTAATGGGATGGGGATTGGTTGATGCTGCGTAAGTGGGGTTTGTTCTTTTTGGCATTGCCCCAAAAAGAACCAAAAAAGGCTAGGCCCAATGATGCTTCCCCCCGCCAGGCAACCCGCCCCTCGCCATTGGGCCGGGCCCACGCGCCGCGACAC
>CADCTQ010000282.1 GCA_902805615.1 uncultured Cytophagales bacterium | reverse complement strand
AGCCGCAGAGGCTGGACAATTTCGGCTTTTGGCTAAAGTATCACCCGGAAGCAGAGCCGCAGGGAAAGCGCCGGGCTCCCCGCCGACCCATTGAAGCAGGTGCTGGCAAACCATATTTTCATGCGCAAAGACATCCTCAAAGGCAGCGGCGACGCCATGTCTGCCTCGGAAAAGGAAGTAGAAAAAGCCTTGCGTCCGCTCTCCTTCGAAGACTTTGCGGGCCAGGACAAAGTAGTAGAAAACCTGCGGGTGTTCGTGACGGCCGCCCGGGGCCGCCAGGAAGCCCTTGACCACGTGCTGCTGCACGGCCCTCCCGGCCTGGGCAAAACCACGCTGTCGCACATCATCGCCAACGAACTGAATACGGGCATCAAAATGACTTCCGGGCCGGTGCTCGACAAGCCCAGTGACCTGGCCGGCCTGCTCACCAACCTGGAGACGCACGAGGTGCTGTTCATTGACGAGATCCACCGGCTCAACCCCATCGTGGAGGAGTACCTGTACTCGGCCATGGAAGACTACAAGATTGACATCCTGCTCGATTCGGGTCCCAATGCCCGCTCCGTGCAGATCAGCCTCAACCCGTTTACGCTCATCGGGGCGACTACCCGCGCCGGGCTGCTCACGGCTCCCCTCCGGGCCCGCTTCAGCATCAATGCCCGCCTGGAGTATTACAACGCCGAACTGCTGTCGTCCATCGTGAAACGTTCGGCCGACCTGCTGACCACGCCGATTGACGACGCGGCGGCCTTCGAAATTGCCCGCCGGAGCCGCGGTACGCCCCGCATTGCCAACAACCTCTTGCGGCGCACCCGCGACTTTGCCCAGGTGAAAGGCACCGGGACCATCACCGTTGACATCGCCGAGATGGCCCTCAACGCCCTCGACGTGGACAAGCACGGCCTCGACGACATGGACAACCGCATCCTGAGCACCATCATCGAGAAGTTCAAGGGTGGACCGGTGGGCCTGAGCACCATTGCCACGGCCTGCGGCGAAGAAGCCGAAACGATTGAAGAAGTGTACGAGCCGTTCCTCATCCAGGAGGGGTACATCAAGCGGACTTCGCGGGGCCGGGAGGCTACCGAACTGGCCTACAAACACCTGGGCGTCGTGCCGCCCCGGCACGTCACCGGCGGGTTGTTCGACTAACCGGGCCATCCCCAAAAAGAAAGCGGCAGGAGCTACCAGGGCACTTGCCGCTTTCTCTTTTTTAGGACAATATTGTAACTCGTACCGCCCATCGCCGGTACAAACCCACGAACCAATACCAACCTAAAAAACCATGAAGAGACCCAACCAGGCGTTGCCTACCATTATTTCCCTCACCGCCGTTTTGCTGCTTGCCCTCAACCTGAACCCGGCCTGCGCGCAGCAGCGCTGGAGCATCGGCCCCCGGGTGGGCGCCAACATTTCAAACCAGATGGGCGATTTCGTCGGCAACGTTGACGTTAAATGGCTACCCGGCTGGAGTGTGGGCGGTTTCATCATGTACAGCGACATCCGGCACTTCGGGATTTCGGCCGACGTGCTCTATTCCCAGAAAGGCGCTGAATTTGAAGGGGTCTCAAACGGCTCCAACTTTTCCTTTAAACAGCGCATCAACTACTTGGAAATACCCGTGTTGGCCCGTTATTTTCTTACCCTCACGGGCACGTTCCGGCCTAATTTCTTTATCGGCCCTTCAGTAGCCTTCAAATTGAATGCGAAGCAGAAAGATTTTATATCCAATAACAGAGCGGGAGAAGATTTCGACATTGGAGACCAGTTTCGGCCTGCCGACCTGGGCCTTACCGGGGGCGTTGCCCTGAACTTCGAGGTAGCCAAGGGCAAGCGGGTTCTGCTGGACGCCCGGTACACCTACGGCCTGGCCGATGTAACGATAGCGCAGGGTTCGATCCGCAACTCGGCGATTACGTTCAACCTCTCCTACGGCTTCGGCATCGGCAAGAAATACAGCCGTTAAAGGTTGTCGTAGAGAGTACGATTCACCACGGAGACACGGAGGGCACGGAGTTTCACGGAGACCGAAATAACTGTAACGCAAAGGGCGCACAGAAGACGCAAGGGCCGCAAGGGGTAGGCGCACCGCTTTGCGCCCTTTGCCTCTCCACTGCGCTTGCGGTTCAGTTTTTCCTCCGTAGCAAACCCTTTTTCCAATCCTTTTTATATGCTTCCTCCCAAAAATGCACTGGCCTCGCTGCTACTGGCCGTAATGTTCGTCCTGGCCGCTACCGCGCAGCCCCAGGCCGGCGTGGACGTGCAGCACTACGTATTCCGCCTCACGCTTACCGATGCCAATGACCGCATTGCCGGGGAAGCCGACGTAACCGTGCAGTTTAACGGCGCGGCCGTCCGGGAACTGCGGCTCGACTTGGTGGGGACGGGAGGAAGCACCCCAACGGGCATGACCGTCAGCGGCGTGCGGCGAAACGGGCAGCCGGTTCCCTTTACCCACGCGAACGACGCCCTGCGGATTCCGCTGGGGCCGGTACCGGCCGGAAGCGAAAAGCAGGTTTTCAGGATCACCTACGCCGGGGTGCCGGCCGATGGCCTGGTCATTTCCAAGAACAAGTTCGGCGACCGCACTTTTTTCGGGGACAACTGGCCCAACCGGGCCCGGCACTGGCTGCCCGTCGCGGACCACCCGTCCGACAAATCCACCTGCGAGTTCATCGTGACGGCCCCGGCCCACTACCGGGTCATTGGCAACGGCCTGCTCAAAGAAGAAACGGACTTGCCCGGCAACCTGCGCCGTACGCACTGGACCGAAGCCGTGCCCATCCCGACGAAGGTAATGGTGGTGGGCGCGTCGCGGTTCGTGGTGCAACACGTAGACACCCTCCGCAACGTGCCCGTGCAAAGCTGGGTGTACCCGCAGGACCGCGACGCCGGCTTTTTCGACTACGCCCCGGCCGCGCCCATCCTGGCGTTCTTC
>CADCTQ010000281.1 GCA_902805615.1 uncultured Cytophagales bacterium | reverse complement strand
CTGACAATTCCCTTATTGAGAAAAGAGTAGTAAGTCTTACCCGGCGGCGCATCCTTCCCGATCTACTTACGACTTACGACGCTGGACTTACGACTATCTTACGACTAATCACTGACCCCTAACCACTTACCACTCCCTATGCCCCGTTCTTCCCGACTGAACGCCGAGCAGTTGCTGTACGGCTACGTAAACGGGCTTTTCCCGATGGCGGAGGGCCGGAAGGGCCGCGTGTACTGGTATTCGCCCGATCCCCGGGCGGTCATTCCGCTCGACACCTACCGGCCCCAGCGTTCCCTGCGGCCCGTCCTCAACCGCGGCGAGTTCGAAATCCGGTTCGACGCGGCGTTCGAGACCGTGATGCGCCACTGCGCCGCCCCGCGCGGCGACGACGCCAACACCTGGATTTCGGAGGAGATCATCAAGGTCTACACCGAACTGCACCGGCTGGGCTACGCGCACAGCGTGGAAGCGTACCACGGCGGCGAACTGGCCGGCGGACTCTACGGCGTATCCATCGGCGGGGCCTTTTTCGGGGAATCCATGTTCTACCTCCGTTCCAACGCCTCCAAAGTAGCCTTTCACCACCTGATCGAACAGTTGCGCCGGCGCGGGTTCGTGCTGCTCGACTCGCAGTTCATGAATGACAACGTGCTGCGCTACGGCGCCATTGACATCCCCCGCGATGCCTACCTGCAACTGCTCCGCGAGGCCATCAAGCAGGATGTTTCGTTTCTGTAGGAACTGAACCGCAAGGATCGCAAAGAGAAGGCGCAAAGGGCGCAAAAAGATTACGCGTACTCCTTGCGTGCCTTGCGTCTTCTTTGCGCCCCTTGCGGTCAAGCTCCTTCTCGCTCCTCACTCCTTTTTCTCCGTGAAACTCCGTGTCCTCCGTGTCTCCGTGGTAAAAGCTGGCTGCCGTTCAATTACGGGACCCGCAAAAGTTTTGCGGCGTCCTGCGGCGGAAAACGTTATTTTGCCTTTCTTGTACGGTGGTAAACCGGCAGCGCGTTGTAGTGTATTGAAATGAAAGCAAGAATACCTTTTCTATGGACCCAAAAGAAGTAATTGGCAATCTGCGGCAGGCCCTGGCCGTATCGCCCGAAAACGTGCCGCTCCGCAAGTACCTGGCCGCCATGCTGCTGGAGCAGGGAATATACGACGAGGCCGAACGGGAGTACAAAACCGCCCTGCAATACGCCCCCCACGAACAGGACCTCAAGCTGGGCCTCGCCAAGGCATTCTACGGCCTGCACAAGTACGACGCCGCCCTGGTGGTGGTGGAGGAACTGCTGCCCCTGGGCACCCCCGACCCCGCCCTGCACCTGCTGCACGCCCGGCTGCTGTTTGCCAAAGGCGCCCACCGCGACGCCTACGGGCAGTACAAAGCGGCCGTCAAAGCCAATCCCGCCCTGGCCGACAAAGCCTTCGAGGAACAACTCAACCAGGGCATTGCCAAGTCGGGCCAGGCCGGCCGGGTAACGGCCCCCGGCCAGGACGACCTGCTGGCGTACGTGGAAAAGGAATTTGAAAAGCCCGGCATCCGCTTCAAGGACGTGGGCGGCATGGACAAGGTGAAGGAAGAAATCGCCCTCAAGGTCATCTACCCGCTCAAGAACCCGGCCATCTACAAGGCGTACGGCAAGAAAGTGGGCGGCGGCATCCTGCTCTACGGCCCGCCCGGCTGCGGCAAAACCCACCTGGCCCGCGCCACGGCCGGCGAGATTGACGCCCGGTTCATCTCGGTGGGCATCAACGACGTGCTCGACATGTGGGTGGGCAACAGCGAGAAGAACCTGCACGAAATTTTCGAGCAGGCCCGCCGCGAACAGCCCTGCGTCCTGTTTTTCGACGAGGTGGACGCCCTCGGGGCCAGCCGTACCGACATGCGCCGCTCCGAAGGCCGCTTCCTCATCAACCAGTTCCTCAACGAACTCGACGGCGTGGACGCCTCCAACGAGGGCGTGCTCATCCTGGCCGCCACCAACTCGCCGTGGTACCTCGACGCCGCCTTCCGCCGCCCCGGCCGCTTCGACCGCCTCATCTTCGTGGCGCCCCCCGACCACGCCGCCCGGGTAAGCATCCTCCAGTTGCTGCTCAAGGACACGCCGGTCGAGAAGCTCGACTACGAAGCCCTCGCCAAAAGCACCGCCGAGTTTTCGGGCGCCGACCTGAAGGCCGTGGTGGACCTGGCCGTGGAAGGGAAGATCACCGAGTCGCTGAAGGCCGGCCGGCCGTTGCCGCTCACCCAGGCCGATTTCAAGCAGGCCGCGGGCCGGCACGTCGCCACCACCCGCGAATGGTTCGCCGCCGCCAAAAACTACGCCCTCTACGCCAACGAAGGCGGCCTCTACGACGACATTCTCACGTACCTGAAGATCAAAAAGTAACGGCCGCCCCGCGCGGCAAGCTCATTTTGCAATGCAAGTAACCCCCACCCTCCAGAAGGCCACCCTGCTCATCGAGCAGTCGCGCTACGACATGGCCGAGAAAGAACTGCGCACCTTTCTCACGCACGAACCCGGCCACACCCCGGCCATGCGGCTGCTCGCCATCTGCCTGCTCAGCCAGGGCCGCCCCGCCGACGCCCTCGAAACTTCCGGCAACCTCGTGGGGCTGGAGCCCGACGAGCCCCAGAACCTCTACATCCACGCGGCCGTGCTCCAGCACCTCGACCGGGACGCGGAGGCGGAACAGTACGTGCGCGAGGCCATCCGTCTGTACCCCTACGAGGCCGACTACTTCGAACTGCTGGCCCGCGTGTACCTGGGCCGTAAAAAGTGGGCCGAAGCCCTCCAGTACGCCAACGAGGGGCTGGCCCTCGACCCGTCGCACGTGAGTTGCCTCAACGTGCGCACCACCGCCCTCACCAAGCTCAACCGCAAGGCCGAGGCCGCCCAGACCATCGAGGACGTGCTGGAGCAGGACCCGGAAAACCCCTATTCGCACGCCAACGTGGGTTGGACCAAGCTGGAACACGGCGACCACAAGGGCGCCCAGGTGCACTTTGCCGAAGCCCTGCGCCTCGACCCCACGCTGGAGCACGCCCGGTCGGGGATGCTCGAAGCCCTCAAGGCGGGCAACTTCATCTACCGGGGCTTCCTGGCCTTCTACTTCTGGCTGGGCCGGTTCGGGGGTAAAACCCAGTGGGGCATCATCATCGGCGTGTACGTGGTTTCGCGCATCGTGCGGGCCGCCGCCCGGTCGCAACCGCTGCTCATGCCGCTGGCCGTGCTCATCAGCGTGCTCATCTACTCCACCTGGATCATCGAGCCGCTGTTCAACCTGTTCATGCGCCTGCACCCCAAGGGCAAGTACATTCTCACCGACCGCGAACGGGACGGCGCCAACTGGGTGGGCGTCCTGCTGGGCGTGGCCCTGCTGGCCGCGGCCACGTACCTGCTGGCGCAACTCGACGACTTCCTGATGCTGGCCGTGGTGGCCGGCACGATGGTGCTGCCCGTATCCCGGCTGTTTGCCCTCGAAAATGCCAAACAGCGGCGCACCGTCCGCGGCTACACGCTGGTGCTGGGGGCCGTGGGCCTGTTGGCGCTGGCCGGCGCGGCCTTCAGCGTGCCCGGGCTCGACAATCTCTTCATGGTGTACCTGCTGGGCATCTTTGCCTTTACCTGGGTGGTTAACGCAATGGTAATTAAATAGGCAGGATATTGTAAAAATCATAATAGTCCGCCCAAACGCCCCCGTAATTTGGTTGATTACGGGGGTTTTCTTTTGAAAAGCCCACTTTTTGCCTAACTTTTCGGCCCATCCTTTTTTTGCTGATGCAGACCACCTATACGCCCATTCAGAAACTACTCGTCGCCAACCGGGGTGAAATTGCCATTCGGATCATGCGGGCCGCCTCCGAGCTGCACATCCGCACGGTGGCCGTGTACACCTACGAAGACCGCTACTCCCTGCACCGCTACAAAGCCGACGAAGCCTACCAGATCGGGGCGAGCCAGGAGCCGCTCAAGCCCTACCTCGACATCGAGGAGATCATCCGCACGGCCAAGCGGCACGGGGTCAACGCCATTCACCCGGGCTACGGCTTCCTCTCCGAGAACGTGCAGCTCTCCCGCCGCTGCCGCGAGGAAGGCATCATCTTCGTGGGGCCCGAGCCCGAAGTCATGGAAAAGCTGGGCGACAAGGTGGCCGCCAAAACCATTGCCAAGGCCGCCGGCATTCCCCTCATTCCCGACAGCGAGGAGAAACTGACTTCAGTGGACGTGGCCCGGCGCGAAGCCGCCCGCATCGGCTTCCCCGTGATGGTGAAGGCCGCCGCCGGCGGGGGAGGCCGCGGGATGCGCGTGGTGCGGGAAGAAAAAGACCTGGACCGTTCCTTCGAAGAAGCCCGCAACGAAGCCCGCAACGCCTTCGGCGACGACACGATCTTCCTCGAAAAGTACGTGGAAGACCCCAAGCACCTCGAAGTGCAGATATTAGGCGACAACTTCGGCAACATCGTGCACCTCTACGAACGGGACTGCTCGGTGCAGCGGCGCTTCCAGAAGGTGGTCGAAATCGCCCCCTCGCTGGGCCTCAAGCCGGCGACCCGCGAAAAGCTCTACCAGTTCGCCCTGCGCATCACCCGGTCGGTGAACTACAACAACGCCGGCACCGTCGAGTTCCTGGTGGACAAGCACGAAAACGTGTACTTCATCGAGGTGAACCCGCGCATCCAGGTGGAGCACACCATCACCGAGGAAATCACCGGCATTGACATCGTCCGCTCCCAGATCCTGATCGCGCAGGGCCTGAGCCTGTCGGACAAGCAGATCTACATCCTCAGCCAGGAGAGCATTCCCTGCAACGGCTTTGCCATCCAGTGCCGCATCACCACCGAAGACCCGGCCAACAGCTTCAAGCCCGACTACGGCACCATCATCGCCTACCGCAACGCCGGCGGCTACGGCATCCGCCTCGACGAGGGCAACTCCTACGCCGGCGTCCGCGTGTCGCCGTTCTTCGACTCCATGCTGGTGAAGGTATCGGCCAAGGGCCGCACGCTGTGGGGCGCCGCCGACCGGCTGCACCGGGCCCTGCGGGAGTTCCGCATCCGGGGCGTGAAAACGAACATCGGCTTCCTCGAAAACGTGATCTCCCACCCCGTTTTCCAGAAGGGCCAGGCCACCGTCAACTTCATTGCCAACAACCCGGAGCTGCTGCACATGCCGCGCAACCAGGACCGGGCCACCCGCATGATCACCTTCCTGGCCGACGTGGTGGTGAACGGCAACCCCGACGTGGGCGGCAAGCCGGCCCCCCGCACGTTCCGCCAGCCCATCGTGCCGCCCTTCGAGAAGTACGGCCCTTACCCCAAGGGTTCCAAGGACCTGCTCAACGAGCTGGGCCCCGAGGGGCTGAGCAAGTGGCTCAAAGACCAGAAGGCCATCCAGTACACCGACACCACGTTCCGCGACGGCCACCAGTCGCTGCTGGCTACCCGCGTGCGCACCATTGACATGCTCCGCGTGGCCGAAGGCTTCGCCAAGAACCACCCCGAGGTGTTTTCGATGGAAGTATGGGGCGGGGCCACCTTCGACGTGACGATGCGCTTCCTGCACGAAGACCCCTGGGAGCGGTTGCAGCAACTCCGCCAGGCCATTCCCAACATCCTGCTCCAGATGCTGGTCCGGGGCTCCAACGCGGTAGGCTACTCGGCCTATCCCGACAACCTGGTGGAAAAGTTCATCGAGGAATCCTGGAAGACGGGCATTGACATCTTCCGCATCTTCGACTCGCTCAACTGGGTGGAAGCCATGAAGGTGAGCATCAAGGCCGTCCGCGAACGGACCGGCGGCATTGCCGAGGCGGCCATCTGCTACACCAACGACATCCTTAACCCCGACAACAAAAAGTACAGCCTCCAGTATTACCTCGACCTGGCCCGGCGGCTGGAAGACGAAGGGGCGCACATCCTGGCCATCAAGGACATGGCCGGCGTGCTCAAGCCCTTCGCCGCCGAGGTGCTGGTGCGCGAACTCAAAAAGGTGGTGGGTCTGCCTATCCACCTGCACACCCACGACACGGCTTCCATCCAGGCGGCCACGTACCTCAAGGCCATCGAAGCCGACGTGGACGTGATTGACCTGGCCCTGGGCGGCCTTTCGGGCCTGACCTCGCAGCCCAACTTCAACGCGGTGGCCGCCATGATGCAGGGCCACCCCCGGGAGCTGAAGCTGAACCTCCCCTCGCTGAACGCCTACAGCAACTACTGGGAAGACGTGCGGGAATGGTACTACCCCTTCGAGTCGGGCCTCAAAAACGGCACGGCCGAGGTGTACGAACACGAGATCCCGGGCGGGCAGTACTCCAACCTCAAGCCGCAGGCGGCCTCGCTGGGCCTGGAAGCCCGTTTCGAGGAGATGAAAAAGAACTACGTGGTGGTCAACAAGCTGTTTGGCGACATCGTGAAGGTGACGCCCTCCTCGAAGGTGGTGGGCGACATGGCCCTGTTCATGACTTCCAACAACCTGACGGCCGAAGACCTGTTCGAGCGGGGCAAGTCGCTGTCCTTCCCCGAGTCGGTGAAGAGCTTCTTCAAGGGCGACCTCGGGCAGCCGCACGGCGGGTTCCCGGCCGAGTTGCAGGGCATCATCCTCAAAGGCGAAAAGCCGATCACCGGCCGGCCCAACGAACACCTCCAGCCCGCCGACTTCGACAAGGAGTTCGCCGAATTCAAAACCAAGTTCGGGGAGGGGGTGTCGTTCCTCGACTACCTGTCGTACAAAATGTACCCCAAGGTGTTCGAGGAGTTCCAGGCGCACCGCCAGCAGTACGGCGACCTGAGCGTGGTCGAGACGCTGCCCTTCTTCTACGGGGTGAAGCCCGGCGAGGAGACACTGGTCTACCTGGCCGACGGCAAGATGCTCATCATCAAGCTGCTCTTCATGACCGAGCCCAACGAGGAGGGCTGCCGCGAGGTTTCCTTCGAACTCAACGGTACGGCCCGCACGGTGGAGGTCCGCGACCGGTCGGTGAAGGTCACCAAGCTGGCCCACCGCAAGGCCAAGGGTACGGCCGACGTGGGTGCTCCCTTGCAGGGCAAACTTTCCCGCGTGCTGGTGAAGCCCGGCGACGCCTTCAAGGAAAACCAGCCGCTGTTCGTGATCGAAGCCATGAAGATGGAAACCATCGTATCGGCCCCCAAAGCCGGCACGGCCAAATCCATCCTGCTGCCCGAAGGCGAAATCGTGGAACAGGACGACGCGGTGATTGAAGTTGGGTAAAAGGCGATGGGGGATCGTTCTATTAGGATAGGGTTTTTTAGGATAGGGTTTAAACCCTATCCTATGGATATTGAGCGAAAAAGCCCCTGGTTAAACCGGCCTTTTTGGGGCAGCTTTTCCGTAGGATAGGGTTTAAACCCTATCCTTCTCCCGAAACGCCGTCCAAATCCGTTCCCGATCCCTCCTCCGGTCTCCCGTCTCCGTTAGTTCCGTCTCCCTTCCAAAGTGCATTGTTCACTTAAACCATTCTATTTAAGTTGCAACCTCTGATTGGCGTTGGTCTTGCTTCGTACGGAATGTCGGGCAAGGTTTTTCACGGGCCGCTGCTGAAGGCGGACGGTCGTTTCCAGGTCCGGAAAGTGCACGAACGGACCGGCGAGAAGTCAAAAGCCGACTACCCGGCCGTGGAGGTGGTGCGGCGCTTCGAGGCCCTGCTCGAAGACCCGGCCATCGAACTGGTGGTGGTCAACACGCCCAACTTCCTGCACTTCGCGCAGGCCCGGCTGGCCCTGGAGGCCGGCAAGCACGTGGTGGTCGAAAAGCCCTTTACCGTAACGTCCGGCGAGGCCGAGCAACTGGCCGCCCTGGCAAGCCGCAAAGGGTTGGTGCTGACCGTTTTCCAAAACCGGCGCTGGGACGGCGACTTTCTCACGGTGCGGGAAGTGGTGGGGCAGGGGCTGCTCGGCCAACTGGTGGAGTACGAGGCGCACTACGACCGCTACCGCAACTACATCGAGGCCAACACCTGGAAGGAAGAAACCGTGCCCGGCTCGGGCATTCTCTACAACCTGGGCTCCCACATGATTGACCAGGCCATGGTGCTCTTCGGGATGCCCGCCGCCGTCACCGCCGATCTGAGCACCCAGCGGCCCGGCGCCAGCATCCACGACAGCTACCACGTGGTGCTGCACTACCCCGGGTTGCGGGTGGTGCTCAAAGCAAGCTACCTGGTGCGGGAGCAGGGGCCGCGCTACACCCTGCACGGCCTCGACGGGTCGTTCCTCAAGTGGGGCCTTGACCCGCAGGAAGACGCCCTTAAGGCCGGCCGCCTGCCCAACGAACCCGGCTGGGGCACCGAACCCGAAGCCTGGTGGGGCCAGCTCAACACCCAACTCGGCGGCCTGCACGTCACCGGCAAGGTCGAAACCAAGGCCGGGGCGTACCCGCAGTTTTACCACAACGTGTACGCCGCCATCCGGGAAGGCGCCCCGCCCGCCGTGCAGCCCCAACAAGCCGTGCAACTGATCCAGGTGATCGAGTCGGCCATCCGCAGCCACGACAGCGGCCAGACAGTGAAGTTTTAGGGAGATTGATCACTGGACATTGGAGAACTGAACCGCAAGGATCGCAAAGAGAAGGCGCAAAGCAATACGCGTACTCCTTGCGGTCTTTGCGTCTCCTTTGCGCCCTTTGCGGTTCAGTTTATTTCTCCTTTTCCTCTGTGTTCTCTGCGGTTCAGTTTCTCCGGTCTCCCGTCTCCCTTTCTCCGGTCCTCTTGCTCCGTGTCACTCCGTGCCCTTCGTGTCTGCGTGGTGAATTGCTGGAAAAAGACGCGACAAATCGCGTCTCTACTCAATGATCTTCTTCCCGGCGGCGGAGCGGTCCACGGCGTACTGGATTTGCTGTTTGAGTTCGGCCGGCTTGCGGGCCAGGTAGAAGGTCATCGGGTCCTTGACCAGCACCTCGTCCACGTACCGCATGATTTCGCCCAGCCTGGCCCGCCGGACCTCCTTGGCGTTGGCTACCTCGAACAGGTACTCCGACAGGCGGAACGTTTTGGAAAACAGCGCAATCCGTTGTTTTTCTTCGGGCGTACGGGCCTGCCGCGCCGCCTTGTCGAGGTAGCCGCGGGCCCGCTGCACCAGGGCCTGCTGCGACGCATTGAGCAGGAACTGCTGCGGGAACATGAACAGTTTGATGTACTGCGCCGGGTTGTTGTTGGTGGCGTGGGAGAATTGTTCCAGCGTGGTAAAGTAGCCTTTCATCTCCCGGCTGGCCCCGCCGAACAGGTCGTTGCAAAACTGCGTCAGCTCCGCGTCCACGTCCGTATCCGGGTTCCAGAGCAGCTTGCTCATCAGGTAGTATTTGGGGCCGTCCAGCCCCCAGTTGGGGTAGCACTCCACGTGGGCGAACTCCAGCGTGCCGCCCTGGTCGCGGATGAACCGCAGCAGCCGGGCGTACTGCCCCGAATAGATGCGCGGCAGGAAGTAGCCGTTGCCCTGCGCCCAGTCGTGAATGCCCACCCGCCTGGTCGTCGCCATCCAGTCGAACATGCTCGACGGGTTCTGGTTGTTGGCCGTTTGCAGGCTCCCTTCCAGGTCCAGTTCGGCCACGCGGAACACGGCTACCGGCAGTACGTTGGGGTGCAGCTTCTGGCGCGGCACGGTGCCCACCCCGCTGTAGGCCAGGTACACGAGGGTTTTGCGGCCGGTGATGCCCTGCTTAGGCAGTTCTTTTTCGAGCCGGGCGGCCACCTGGTTGAGGAACTTGACGAACAGGTCGGTGTAGGCGCCGAGCTGGTCTTCGGCGGGGTACTTTTTCAGCGCCTCGCCCAGCTTGCCTTCCTTCGAAAAGCGCCAACTATCCTGCACCGAAAAGGAGATGTAATCCAGGTGCGGCTTCTCCTTGAAGTAGGCGACGGCCGATTCCACCGCCGCATCCACCAGGTGGGGCTCGGCAAAGTCGGGCTGCCACTGCTGGTCGCCCACGCCCTGCGGAATGTAGCGTTTGCCGTCGAACACGGGGTAAATTTCGGGGTACTTCCGGGCGAACTTCTCGGGGGGAAAGCGGTTGCCCATTGAATGCTGGTGGCTCTCCCAGTCGCGGCGCACGAACCCGTGGTGGCGGGCCCACTGAAAGTCGTAGTACAGCCGCGCCTTGCTGGCCGACCAGATGTCCAGGTTGGCAAAGCCCGTGGCCGACACGTACGACGTAAACGGCTTTTCCAGCACGTCAATGGCCGCCGGCAGGGTAACCTTGCCTTTGGCCGGCAACCCCACGAACAAGTCGTTGGGCAGGTACATCCGCACGCCGCAGTATTTGTCGAGGAAGTACGTGGCGCCCATCATCAGGTCGTTGAGCTGGAGCGGCGAAGTGCCCGGCCTGGGCGGCGGCCCCGCGATGGTCACCACGTTGCCGGTGCGGCGGATGGCGAAGCCGTAGGGGCCGGTTTCCGCTTCGGTGGGGTTGGGCCCCCAGGGCGAAGGACCCAGGGCAATGATGAATTTTTGTTTGGTTGCGTCGGGCGGCAACTGGTTGGCGGTAATGATGTCGAAGCCCGTGGGCGTCCGGTACACTTTCCGCAGCCACGCCTGCAACGTGAAGGCCGCGTACTGCGCGTTGTCATTGTGCAGGTAGCGCACCAACAGGGTGTGCTGGGGCTGGAGGGTAACCGGGGCGGGGGCGGCCAGGGCCCGGCCGGGGAGCAGTCCCAGCCAGGTCACAAGAAAAAGCAATGCAAGTCCTTTGCGGAAATCAATCATAAGCAAGCGTACAAAATCAAAAGCACTTTTGGGGGATGTTTACAAATAACGTTCCAACCGGCGGCATGTTTTTCCGGGCCCGGGCCGTGCAGTCCGTATCCCCCAAATTGGGGGATGTCTGAGGCAATTGGATTGCCGCTTATCCGCGCCTGGTGCCGTTTATGGGGGGGAAGTAGGGTGAGAAGGGTGAGACGACCATCCATCCGGGCGTACTCCCACTCATCTCATTTTTTTTCCGGCAATTGGTTTCCCGAAAAATCCCCTTCGGCGGGTGAACGAAACTTCCGGCGGGGGAGGCATATTGGGCTTTTTAACACACCTACCCCCACGATGAAAGCAACAATTCAACTACTTGGCGGCGCCTTATTGCTGGGCGCCGTGCTGATTACCGGCCCGTCGCGGGCGGGCGACGACAAACAACAGGGCAACCGCAACGACACCGTGCAGGTCGTGCATTCCATGCGGGTCGTATTCCTGCCGGGCTCCACCGCCAAAAACTTCCGCATTGGCATCGAGGCCAACCAGAGGTGCGACGTCAACATCCAGGTCATCAACGAGCAGGGCATGGTGGTGTACTCCGACGTGATCGAGAAGGTGACCCGGCAAGTGGAAGAACGCGACTTTTCGTGGCTCAAGCGGGGAGAATACACCGTGAAAGTAATGAACCAGGACGGCGAATACCGGCGGAAGCTGGTGCTGTAGACCATACCCCACTCTGCGCGAAGCAGGCCCCGCCCCGGGCCTGTTTTTTTTGTGCCGCCCGGTAGTGGCAGAAAAAGGAAACCGGAGGAAGGGAGACCGGGGACCGGAGGAACTGAACCGCAGAGGGCGCAGAGAACACGGAAGAAAAAGGAGGAGAAACGCAACCGCAAAGGGCGCAAGGGGGAACGCAAGGACCGCAAAGAAGTACGCGTTCTCCATTGCGCCCTTTGCGGTCCTATCTTCTCACTTCTCGCTCCTCGCGTCCTTTTTCTCCGTGTAACTCCGTGTCCTCCGTGTCTCCGTGGTAAACCCTTTTTCCTGCGTACCCTTCCTTATCAGTACAATACATTTCGTGCCGGAATGCGACAGCTCCAAAAAAAGTGGCAATTTTGTTAAATTGTATTCTCTCAATCCAATTTGAGCAACTATGAAAAGTGTTCTTCGCCTGATACTGCCCTTCCTGCTGCTGCTGGGCGCCGTGCCCGCGTTTGCCCAGCCCGACACCGTGGTGGTGCAGCCCCGCCTCGACTTGCAGGCCTCGCAGGAGGAGGGCCGGGCCTGGGCCGAAATCCGCAAGCCGTACTTCCGCAATACCCGCAACGACTCGCTGTTCGTGGTCAACAACGGCGATGAAGCGTTCCGGTACGACTACTACAGCCAGGCTGAAGACCTGGGCGTGTTCGGCCCGATGTTGTTCCGCGGCAACGTCGGCGACGTGGTGGGGCCGCTGTTCCTGGAAGGCTACGCCATCCTCTACAAAATTGCCGGCTACGACTCGCTGTACCGCATCCGGGCCAGCCAGCTCTTCATCAAGCCCGACGGCAAGAGCCGCCGCGACAGCCTCCAGGCCGTCAAGAAAGCCAACCAGTACCTGGCGCAGGTGCAGCAGGGGGGCAACTTCGAAGCGTTGCTCCAGAAGCACGTCGAGGAACGGAAGGACGAAAGCAGCGGGGACCTGGGCTGGCTCTGGTACGGCCACATGATCGCCCCCTTCGAACAGGCCCTGGCCAACGCCAAAAAGGGTGACGTAGTGGTCGTCAAATCCCCGCTGGGGGCCCACCTGGTCAAAGTCACCGAAGACAAGGTGCTCGACCGCGGCCGGGTCAAGGTGGTGCCGCTGATGAAAAAATTGTAGCCCCGCCGGGGCGAATAGGACCGGGACTGATGCAGGGGAATAGGACGAAAGGGTACGCGTCGGTACAAAGCAAAACGGGCTGGCGCGAAGCTGTGCTTCGTGCCGGTTATGTTTTCCGCCTCTGGCGGAATGAAGCCATCTTTCCTTTGCTTAGCTATTGTTTCGTGCTTCCCGTGTTTCCTGGGCAAGCTGGCGCAGGCGTCCGCCTGTGCCTTCCCCTCCCAAGCGTCCGCTTGTCCCTTTCGCACACCAACTGCTCCACTTCCTACCGCTTGCAGATTCAATCCATTTCGACCGGTAAAGCTTTGATTGGTCCGGTAGGGGAAGGAATGCATCGAACACGATGGGCAGGCGTAAGTAAGACGAGCAAGCCTGTCGGCTGGGAAGCGGGACGCTTCCAGTCCGGAAGGCACAGGCGGACGCCTGCGCCAGCGTGTGCGATGCCCAGGCAAGGGCGGCGATGCTCCGCCACGCGGGAAACAACCTCGTTCCGCCAGAGGCGGAAACCATAACCGGCACGAAGCACAGCTTCGCGCCAGCTCGTCACGCACCGCGCCAGCCCGTTTTACTTCGCCTTATCCACCCATCACTCCCGGTGGGCCACTTCCCCCACCAGGTTGCCGGCCGGGAGGGCTTCCCCGGGTTGCCGGAGGGCCTGGAGGAGGATCTGCACGGGGTGCAGGGCCGTCCGCCCGGTGCCGTCCTTGATCTGGTGGCGGCAGGAAGTGCCCGGCGCGCAGATGATCACGTCGGGGCCCTGCTTGCGCACGGTGGGGAAAAGCACCAGTTCGCCGATCTGCTGGGAGACCCCGTAGTGCTCCTTTTCGTAGCCGAACGAGCCGGCCATGCCGCAGCAACCCGAAGGAATCAGCTCCACCGAGTAGTGCTGGGGCAAAGAGAGAATCTTCTTGACGGGCACCAGCGAAGACAACGCCTTCTGGTGGCAGTGCCCGTGGAGCTTGACCAGCCGTTTCTCCCCGGTGAACTGCTCCCGCCGCAGGTGGCCCTTCGCTAGTTCATTAGCCAAAAACTCCTCGATGAGGAAACAGTTCTTTGCCAAAGCCTCCGCCTCGGGCTTCATCTCGCGGGGCACCAGCGAGAGGTACTCGTCGCGGAAGGAAAGGATGGCTGAAGGTTCGATGCCCACCAGCGGCGTCTCCGCCGTGACTACGTCCTTGAGCAAAGTCACGTTCTCGATGGCCAGCTTTTTGGCCTCCTTGAGCAGGCCCTTCGAGAGATAGGTTCTTGCGCTCTCCTTGTGGCGGGGAATGGCCACCTGGTAGCCCAGCCTTTCGAGCAGTTCCACGGCCGCCTTACCCACCTCCACGTCGTTGTAGTCGG
>CADCTQ010000280.1:31799-37747 GCA_902805615.1 uncultured Cytophagales bacterium | reverse complement strand
GCGCCATCCCGAGCACAACCGGTTTACGTACTACCCCACCGCGGCGGGCAAACCCTTCACGCAGGACGTGCCGTTCCGCTACTCGGTGCCGCTGGCCGCGCGGCTGCTTTCGGATACGCTCAAACGGGAAGTGGGCTGGACGGACTACCGGACCCTGCCGGATGCGCAGGTGCTGTACGGCATTCCCGCCGACAGCCTGTACCGGAAGCTGATGCAGGAAAGCGACAATTTCGTTGCCGAGCAGTTGCTGCTGCTGTGTTCGGCGCGGCTCTTCGACTCGCTGCACGCCGAAAGCGCCATCCGTTACGCCCGGGAGCGGCTGCTGGCCGACCTGCCCGACAAGCCCGTGTGGGTGGACGGCTCGGGCCTCTCGCGGTACAACCTGTTTACGCCCCGCACGATGGTGGCTTTGCTCCACAAGCTGTACCGGCAGGTGCCCCGGGAGCGGCTGTTCGCGCTGCTGCCCGCCGGCGGCCGGAGCGGCACGCTTCGCAACTGGTACGCCGCCGATCCGCCCTTCGTGTTTGCCAAAACCGGCTCCTTGAGCAACGTGTACTGCCTGAGCGGCTACGTGGTCACGCGCAAAGGCAAAGTGCTGCTGTTCAGCACCATGCACAACAACTACACCGTGCCCCTCAACGACGTGCGCCGGGAGATTGACAGGGTGCTGCGGCTGGTGGCGAGGGATTGAGGGGGGAAGTCAGTACGCAGTGGGCAGTACGCATCAATCGGCGACGTGGTAGTCCCGTAGGGACGAGATATCGGCAGAATACGCGTACCTTCCCTTTCATGAGTCCCGTAGGGACGCAATATGCGAAAGGCAATCACCCGTTTGGCATGGGTCTCACCAGCCCGGTGCGTGCTGGTGAGACCCTACGGGACTATTGAAAAGGTGGTACCTTTTTCTACCAACAGTGCGTCCCTACGGGACTGCTCCGTCGCTGACCGGTGCTTATTGCTGATTGCCTACTGCTTATTGGCCGCATTCCTAATCATCTACAAGCGAACGGCATTTTCCGGAGGAGCATTTAGCTGAAATCATTTTTTGCCCCATTTAAGGCATTGCCCTTATTGTAACCTGCTTTTCTAAATGCATGAATAAGGAAGATGATAGTACCACTTAAAAAACTTGCAATGGGAACAAGCATCAAATAGGCATACGACCAATACTTGTCTTCCGCCACCATATCCCGGTAGTAAATAAACCTTATGATTGCCAAAAAGCAGGCAGGCAACAAGAGCGTTACGAAAAAAACAGGTGTGGGCATCTCTTGCTTATACACCATGAGTCCATATACCAGGTATGCAACCGGAGCGTAGAAAACAAAGAATCTAAACCCTTCAACCAATAAGATAAAATTTGCCTTACCATAATCTGTGGGATATGGAGGATTACATACATCAAGCACAACGAACAAGCCGAACGTCAAAACCAGGCCCCCGAGATAATATCTGATAAAATTTCCCATAGATGTATTACCCGGAAACGCCAATCTTTACACCGCTGTATTTTTTATACCGGCGCGACCTTGCCTTGGCATCTTTAAATACTTCTTCTTCATAACCAACGCCTTTAGAGTTATTGTCTTTGGGTGTATTTGCAATAGGTTTTCCAGGAAATTATACCCGACAAGTAGAAGTTTTTGAAGTACTTAGAAGGTACTGCTCAGTTTCATGCGGTTGCCGTCCGTGGCGTTGAGGATGCGTTTGGCGCGCAGGAAGCGTTTGAGGTTGAACTCGTCGTAGTTGGGCGCATTTTTGTCGAAGGAGGAGATGCGGACGTTGCCCGAGGCGTGGATGAACTGGTTGTTGCCGAGCCACATGCCCACGTGCGTCACCCGTTCGGTGGCAGCGTCCGTGGCGGCCCGGCCGAAGAACAGCAGGTCGCCGGGGCGGAGCGATTCCCAGCCGTTGGCAGTATTGACCAGGTCGCCCACGTGCACCTGCTGGGAAGCGTCGCGGGGCAGCATGAGGCCGTTGAGGAAGTACACCGACTTGGTAAAGCCGCTGCAATCAACGCCTTTGGTGGACGTGCCGCCCCACAGGTAAGGAATTCCCATGAACTGCATGGCCGTTTTCACCACCGACCCTTCATCCGTGCGGAGCGACGAGAGCCATTCGCGGTAGGGTTTGGCCTCCGACCTGGCGACGTACGCCTCGCGGCCGTCGGGGTAGCGGACCCGGTAGAAGTCGCCCTGCTCACCGGCCACCTGGAGCACGTTGCCGCCCACCAGGTCGGAGACGGTCTGCGCGTTGCGGTCGGGGCCGGCGAAGGAGAAGCCGTACACGGGCAGGTAGATGATCTTTTCGGCCTGCTGCCAGGCGCCAAATGCGGCGGCGTCCATGAACTGCACCCCGGCGTCAGTCCAGGCGAGGTAGCCGTCGGGCGTCTGCACCAGGTACCAGTTGCCCTTTTTGTGGAGGATTTTGATGGGCGTGCCCAGGATCATCTGCGAGGCCAGTTCGGCGGCGTCGCTGGGCTGGCTGCGCAGGTTGGCGACTGACATGGTGACCACGCCGTAGACCTTGTCGCCCAACTCGCGGGACGGAAAGAGCTGAATGCTGTCGAGCACGGTGATCTGGCGGCTCTGCAACTGCCCGAGCAGGTGGGTTTTGGCCTCGGGCAGGTTGGTTTCTCCCTTCAGCAGCACGCCGCCCTTGCGGGGCAGGTCGGTGGCTTCCACCCTGAACAGCACCACCCGTTTGTCGGGGGCGTAGGTTTGCTGGGTGGCGGTCACGAGGTTTTTGGCGTCGCGCAGCCCGGCCGATTCGCGGGTGGTGCGGCACGAAACCAGGGCGGACAGGAGTAAACCGGCAACGAGGAGTTTGTTCATAAGCGGGTGAGTAGCGGGGTAGTCGTCGGGATGGCTGGTACACCGATGCCCCTACAACAGCGGGGTGCGGGAAGTTTGTTCCGCCGCCGTCGCGGTGCGGGTAGCCGAAAGGTTAAATGTACCGAATTTCCCATTTTTGGGGAAGGCGCGGCGGTCCGGGGGCGCCGGGGCCGGCGTACTTTTTGCGGCCGAAATCCCTTTTTTGGGCCGTTTATACTAAATGCTTGAAAAACGGGTTCTATTGGTGTATATTCAACCCCATTACCAATCCATGCAAGCCTTAATGCGTCTAAAAAAGATCACCTGCTACCTTACGGCTCTTTTCGCATTAACCCTTTCCGTGTCTGCCTGCAAAAGTTCCTCCAGCGGCGGGCGGCGCAAACTGACGGTCATCACCTACGAAAAGAAGCGGGGCAGCCGGACCACTTCGCCCTCCCAGCGGCACTACGGGAGCCGCAAAAAAGCGGGCAAGCCGGCTTCCGTTGACGTGGAAGACAACGCCGGGGCCGGCAGCCGGACCACGGCCAGGCGCCGTTCGGGCAACGCCACCGCCGAAGCGCAGAAGGTGATCCAGGCGGCCCGGTCGTACATCGGCACGCCGTACCGGTACGGCGGCACCTCCCGCAAGGGCATGGATTGTTCGGGGCTGCTCTGCACCACGTTCCAGACGGTAAACATCACCCTGCCCCGCCCCTCCTACGAACAGGCCGAGTACGGCCAGGAAGTTCGCCTCCGCGACGTGCGGCCCGGCGACCTGGTGTTTTTCTCCGAGAAGAAGAGCAGCAACCGGGTATCCCACGCGGGCATGGTGACCGAGGTGAACGGCCCCGGGGACGTGACCTTCATCCACGCCAGCACGAGCCGCGGCGTGATCGAAGACAACCTCTACAAGGAGTATTACCAAAAGATTTTCGTGAAGGCGGTGCGTCCTTTTTGATATTTCGGGTTTCCGCGTATATTTGCGCACCAACATACGGGGATGTAGCTCAGTTGGCTAGAGCGCTTGCATGGCATGCAAGAGGTCGTGGGTTCGAGTCCCATCTTCTCCACCTTCAGGACTTCAAACTTCCCCAAAACCGCTTAACTCTTATGTTTAAGCGGTTTTTTTATTTCCCCGCCGCTCAATCAAACCAATCTGCGGGTGACCTGTTCGGTTACCTGGGCTTGCCCCGGTAGAGATGGACGGTTGAAAGAGAATCAATGGATTGTCTCATCAACCCGTTTTCCATGATGGCGACCACTAAGAAAACGTACCTCAAAGGGTTCAAGGAAGAGCTACTTGTCCGGCAAGTAATGCTTTGCAAATGGGCCCGCTGCAACAAAAACCGGCTAAAGGTCTTCTGCATGACCCGGATCGGGGCAGCCAGTATGCCGGCAATGCGTACCAGCATTTACTTGAAAAAGCCCGGGCCGGCTGTTTTATGAGTCGAAAAGGCAACTGCTACGACAAAGCAGTTGCGGAAAGTTTCTTTGCTACGTTATAACGGGAACGGGTCTCCCGGCGTAATTACCGGGCCAGAGCCGAATCCCAGCAGGATATGTTCCACTACCATGATATACTCCACTACCTTGAAGCTTGGTAACACCGCCAACGGAGGCACCCGACTCATAGGCTACCTAGCGTTTCTTCAACTTGGTAGATATATATAAGCTTGCAAGTAAAAGTGCGACAGCAACAATCAGGATGAGTAAACCCAGATTACCGGCTTGTTTCTGTGAAACGACCGTACCGACGGTTACGAAAAGAAGACCCAGTGTCAGTAAAGTGTATGCGGTGCTTTTGTTCATGGGGTATGTAAAATAATAAGCAGATCAATTCAATAACAAAAACGTCCTATCTCGAAATCATTCAAAAAAAATTTGCTCAGCCAGGCAGTCATACAAATATAGGCTATTTTTGTATGACTGTCTGGCTGAGAAGGTATACTGGTTAGTGCTCGCATGAACTCAGGCTGCGTTCCCAGAATTACTTTTTGTACACCGGCCTAGTGATTAATCATGTATCCAATAAGGATTCCGGCGCCCAAACAAACCAATCCTGCGACAACGGATTCTCCACCGGCTACCAGTTCCAACTGTTCATCGGTCAATTCCATATTGGAGAAATCCGGCTTGGCGGGTATATTCAAATAGACAACCCCCGAATTGGTCTGGTCTTCGACTACCACGGACACCCCTTCCGGCAAACGGCTGGTCTTTCCCGTAAAACGTTCAATGGTTGCAACCGGAGAAGCAATCAGTTCTTTCTTGAAAGCTTCATCTTTCCAAGACTTACTGATAAGGCCTTCCATTAGCTCCTGGCCTTTTTGTTGATCATTTGTTAATTTCATGGAATATAATGTTTTATACTTTGTAATAATGATACAAACAGATAATTGAGTTAATTGATGGCCAGGCCGATTGATAGTCCGGCGGCGAATAAGCCGATCAGGATCAATCCAACCGCTTCTCCACCGGCTACCAGCTCCAGCTGCTCATCGGTCAGTTCAAAATTATTGTAGTCAACTTTTCTCGGGATGTTCAGGTAGATAACAGACTCATCGGTTTGATCTTCTATTACAACTTTTACATTTTCTGCAAATGTATAGCCTGTAACTTCCTTGATGGTCGCAGCAGGATCTTTTACCAATTGCTCTTTGAAAGCCGCACTTTTCCACGCTTTCTGAGCCAGAGTTGCCATTACTTCTGCACCTTGTTCTTGTTGCTTATGAGTTATCATGATTTTAATCCAGTTAATTGTAGTCCGGTTAAGTATATTTTTTTAATTTGTAGTCAGATCGTCCTGTAATTAGAACAGAATGATTTCGGGAAAAGTAGGTATCCAAGGCAGCGTGATGTAACCCCCGCCCGTGCAATCACCAATGATTCCTCCAGCCACGGCTTCCAGTTGCTCTTCATTCAATTCCATGTCAGCCGTATTTTTGGGCTGGGCCGGAATATTGTAGTAAACAGTCCCCGCGTCGGTCTGGTCGCGTACCACGAGGGTCTTCCCTGCGGGTACCTGTACTGTTTCACCCGTGGCTTTTTTGATGGCTTCTACGGGAGAATTGATGAGTTCCTGTTTGAAAGACTCGTCTTCCCAAGCTTTGGCAATGACTGCCTTTAATACTTTTT
>CADCTQ010000280.1:0-31789 GCA_902805615.1 uncultured Cytophagales bacterium | reverse complement strand
TCTCTGGTAAGTTCCATGATCGTTATAGTTAGATTTGTTGTTCTTTGTTTTATGTAAATGTAGCAGTGATCTTCCCGACATACTTGCCAGAAAAGCTGACAAAGTGTAGTTGGTAATTCTTAGTATTCCAGAGTGGGATATACCGGATAGCAATCAATGGGAGGAAGCGGAAAGCAAATGATGGGACCGCCAATGAAATCAATGGGAGCGGCGCCACCGGCTACGGCTTCCAGTTGAGACTCAGTCATTTCCATGTCGTCCAGCTTGGGTTCGGCCGGAATGTTGATGTAAAGAACTGACTTGCTGGTCTGGTCGCGCACCACGAGGGTCTTTCCTGCGGGTACTTCTACTGTTTCACCCGTGGCCTTCTTGATGGCTTCCAAAGGAGAGTTGATGAGTTCCTGTTTGAAAGACTCGTCTTCCCAGGCTTTGGTGATGACTGCTTTTAATACGTTTTGCTCTCTGGTGAGTTCCATGATAATTGGAGTTAGATTTTTTGTTCTTTGTTTTATGTAAATGTAGTAGTGACTTTCCCGACATACTTGCCAAAAAAGCTGACAAAGCATGTTTTCAAAAACTAATTTCATGCGTGATAAAGCATTCCCGTTGCCTGTCTGTCGTGCACGCAGAAAATGAGCTTGCCTGATCGGAAAGATCATGCTCTTCCCCCGCTAAAGGGGGACTTCAACATACCATTCCCCCCGAACTCAGTCGGGTACGAAGCCGGTCGTTGTTCGGTGAAGTGGACGGGTGGGGGAAGGCGGTAAAAACGAATTTTACTTTGCCGGCATCCACCTCGTTTAGAAATGAGGAAGCGAAGGAGGAAGCACCCAAAACGACACCGGACTGATCGCCTTCGTCTGCCCAAGCCAATCCGGGGAGGTGCGTAGTCGCAAAGGCAAGGACGGGACGACAGGCTTCAGCCGCTGCGCAGTGGTCGAAAGCAGGCGACCGGTTTCCGCCCGGGCCGGGAAAACGAGGCGGTCGGTGGCGGGATCACCGGGCAATGAGGAACGGGACGTTGCGGGGGTTGCGCAGTGAGGCACGATTCAGCGGACGTGGCTCAGGGCGGTCTGGCAGCGATCCAGAAATAACCGGGTAGGACCATCCTGGTCATTGAGCAAATACGCGGATTGAAACTGCTGACGGGCCGCGCTGAATTCCCGCAGCCGGTAATGATGCAGTCCTTTTGCGTAAAACCCGGCGATTTGCACGTAGTCCGCTGAGAGGGGCTGGTCTTTCCCCTGTACCACCGTATAGATTTTAACCGGCTTTTGCTTGCCTTTGAACAGGATGGTATCAATTTCCCGGCAATGAAACCGGGAGGCCACCTGCTTATACGTGTTTTCGCAGATGAGCAGGTGCACTTTATACTCCTTGGTGGCGCTTTCCAGCCGGGCGGCAATGTTCACCGGGTCGCCGATGACGGTGTATTCAAATCTTTCTGCCGAACCAATATTGCCCGAAACCACATTGCCGGTCGCAATGCCAATGCCGATGTTTAACACCGGGTGGTCCTTTTGTTCGCAGTTGAAAGCATTGAGTATTTTGAACATATCAATGGCGCACTGGATGGCGTTCAGGGCATCCAGTCTTTGCTGGTAAGGCACGCCAAACACCGCCATGATCGCATCCCCGATGAATTTATCAATGATGCCATCGCGGGCGTGCACCGAAGTCACCATGGCATTGAAGAACTTATTGAGTAGTTCAACGATTTGAATGGCCCCCAATTCCTCGGTGAGGGTGGTGAAGTTGCGGATGTCGGCAAACAGCACGCTGCATTTGACGTACTTTCCTTTTACGATGGAAAGATTGTCGTTGCTGATCACTTCTTTGATCAGGTGCTGCGGCATGTACCGGCTCAGGTTGGACCGGATGCGTTTTTCCTGCGTGACGTCAAAAAATACGTTGATGGTTCCGATGATCTCCCCTCCCGGGTTTTGCATGGGCAAAACACTGAGGTTGATCACTACATGCTTCGATTTCCGGGTTTGGAAGGCAATGTCGTATTCGTAGTGCTTTTTTCCGGTGGCAATGGTCTGGGCATTGCACGCCACAATGGATTTCAGGTCGCGGCTCAGCCGCTCGATGGGTTCATTTTGCAGGCACTGGTCCTGGTCCAGGTCAAACATTTTGTAGAATACCTCATTGGCCGTCTGGATGCGGCAAAATTTATCAACGGTCACGATGCCATTGCCCAGATTATCCACCAAAGCACTCAGGTGGTTTTTCATGCCCTGGCTTTCGTTGAAAAGCCGGGCGTTCCGGATGGCAATGCTGATCTGGCCGGCAAATCGTTTCAGGATGGTCAAGTCTTTCGTCGTGAACTCCCCATCCACTTTGTTGATGACCTGGATGACGCCCAGGATGCCATTTGCCGAATTGAACACCGGCACACTGAGCAGAGACCGGGTGGTATAACCCGTTTGGCGATCTACCGCCGGGTCAAAAGCCGGGTGTTCGTATGGCTTGTTCACAATGCAAGGCTGCCGGTTGTCAGCCACCAGCTTCACAATGCCCTTGTTGGTGCGGACCACTACGTTTTCAAGCCCCTTGGCGTATTTGGTCCACAATTCGTTTTGCTGCTCGTCCATAAAAAAAAGCGAACTGCGGTCCGCTTGGGTTAGTTCGGCAGCCTTGGTCATGATCAAGGGAATGAGCGCATCCAGGTCCAGCTCGGACGAGACGGCGGCCGAAACTTCCAGCAGCGCGGAAAAACTGCTTTTGATCTGTTCGCTGGCGTGGTACAGCGTTGCGTTTTTTACGAGCAGCGAAACCAGGGCCGCAAACCCCTGGAGCACGGCGAGGTCCTTCCCGTCAAAAAAATCGTCCACCTTGTTGAGGCACTGAATGGCGCCGATGATTTGTCCGGCATCATTCCATACGGGAACGCAGAGGGTGGAACGGGTTACGAAGGCAAGTTGCTCATCAATGGATTTGTCGAACAGAGGGTGATGCTGCACGTGGTTGACGATCACGGGCTGCTGCCCGGTAATTACCGAACCCACAATCCCTTTGCCCGCCGGCAGGCGCAACGTAACGTGGGCCAGGCCCTGCGCCACGAGGCTTTCCAGTTCCGAGGATTCTTTGTTGAGCACGAAAAAAGTACTCCTTTCCGCCTCAACCGCCGTAGAAACAGCTTCCAGAATACCATTTACCTCCGCTAACAGTCGCTTGTTGTTCATTGGACTTGCCTCACTTTGTATGGAGCGCACTTATGGATTCCGGGCCGCTGCCCACGCCGGCCCCTTCGTATCCGGATTCTTTCGCTCAGGCGGTGGATCAGCGGTGTTGCGTCATGCTTTCGGTGGTGGTAGTCCGGATTCCCTTCCCGGCCGGAAAATGCCAGGAAGGGTTAAATTGGGAATCAGGCCGTTTGCCGTTTGGCCAGCCCGGAAAACAGGCCATTTTTTTCGAGCAATTCCTGGTAGGTTCCCGATTCTACAATGGTGCCTTTGTCGAGGACGAAGATCCGGTCGGCATTGACTACGGTGCTTAACCGGTGGGCAATGACAATGCGGGTGGCTTGCAGCCGGTCGAGGCTTTCGGACACGATGCTCTGGGTACGGTTGTCGAGGGCGCTGGTGGCTTCATCCATGTACAACAACCGCGGCTTGTGCACAATGGCCCGGGCAATCATCAGGCGTTGTCTTTGTCCGCCGGAAAACGTTCCGGCGCCCTCACTGATGACGGTGTGCATTTCCATCGGCATCTGTTTGATGTCTTCCTCCATGCCGCACATCCGGGCCGCTTTCCAGGCATCATCCAGGTCTAATTCGGAGGTGCCCACGATGTTCTTGTAAATGCTTCCCGACATGAGGGCGCCGTTCTGCAACACGACGCCGATCTGGCGGCGCACCAGGTCCTTGTTCATGGAGTCAAAGGCCTGTCCGTCGTAATACACCGAACCCAGCTCCGGTTTTTCGAATCCCAGCAGGATGCGCATGATGGTGGATTTGCCGGACCCGGAAGGTCCCACAAAAGCGACCATCTCCCCGGGCTTGATCTTGAAACTCACGTCGTTGAGCACCAGCGGCTGGTCTGGGTGATAGCGGAACGAAACCGAATTGAACTCGATTTCTCCCGTCAGCTCACCGGGGTCCTCGCTTTCCCCGGAAGACTCCGGGGATTCTTCCAGAATGGGTTTTACCCTTTCGTAGAGGGTCATTACGTTCAGCGAAGAGATGATGGACAGGCTCATCCGCATGGAGTCGTTGAGGAACTGATTGAACGCCGTGATGAATGCCATGAATGCCCCCACGGAGATGAAAGGAAGTGCGCCGGGTTTGGCGGTGGTGGTCGTATAGTAAATCAGGGAGAAGAAAAAGATATTGGTCACCAGCGGGTAAGAACTGTTGAACACTTCCACGTAGTTCTGGTACGAACCGGACCGGAAACCCAGCAGCTTCAGCTTGGAAAACCGGTCCGCCCACAGGGTGAATATGCGCTTTTCGGCGCCGGTTACCCGGATTTTGGTGATGCCGGAAAGAAACTCGAACAGAAAGCCCTGGATGTCGCCCTGCTTTTCGGAAATGTGCCGGTCGTAGCGCAGTTTCAGCCAGCCCATGGTGGCGGTGAACACGACCGCCACCAGCGCCAGGGCCACGCCCATCCAGGCCAGGCTCGCATCGTAATAGAACAACAGCACCAGGTTCACCGTGGAAAAAGTGCCGTTCAGGACCGTGGTGAGGACAATGTTGGAAAGAATCTGGCGGATCGTGTTGATGCTCAGGGCCCGGTGCGTGAGGTCGCCGGCCGTGTACTTTTTGTAGAAGGTTACCGGCAAACGCAGCAGGTGGTCCATCAGGCCGGCCTGCACGTTGATGTTGGACTTGGTTTCCACCCGCAACTGGAGTACCCCCTGTACCAATTGCAGCAAGGCCGTGACCAGCCCGATGAGGACCATGATGATGAACACTTCGGCCAGCAGGCCCCGGTCCGCCGCCGGAATGACGTCATCGAAGATGGTTCCGGTCAGGATCGGGACCAGCAGCCCGATCAGGCTTCCGCTCAGGGCGGTAAGCAGCAATAGTTTGGCGTCCCGCTTCACCCCCTGCACGGCAAACTGCCAGATCTTCTTGAGGGAAGTCATGGGTTGGTCGAACGCGTAAAAAAACATGTACCCCACCGGGTCAAGCCGCTTGGCGACCTCCTCGTTGACCACCGTATCCACCTGCGTGGTGACGTCCCTGAGCAGGTACGTAGAGGCATTCTTCTGGATCAGGGCAACCGGCCTTTGTTCGTTCTTCAGGAATGCCAGCATGTGGCCATTCTCGTCTTCCCACCACTTGCCCCGCAGGATCACCTTCCGGATGCGCACGTTGGACGCCTGCGCAACGGCGTGCAATTGGTTGAGAATGTTCTTATCGTAAGAGTCGAGGAATTTGGGCGCGGCAAACGTAAACCCGGTGGCGGTCCCGATCAGCTGGCAGGTAGCCAGCAGGCTGTTCCCGGGGCCGCTGCGGGCTGCCCCGGCATACGCGAACTTGGTTTTATGGTCATTGGGCAACAGAATGTCGCCCAATTGGTGGAGGGTATCATGTAATTTCTGCTCCTCCGCGGCTGCCTTGCTGTGGATGTGTTCGCTTGCCGCGCTGGCCTGTTGCCGGTGGAGTTCCACCAGCTTTTCGTACCAGCATTTCTGTAAATCAATCAGGGCCAGCATGAAAAATATTTCATCTTTGAGCACCTCTTTGGTTTCCAGCACTTCGAGTTCGCCGGCGTCGGTCAGCGACTTTACCCAGATGGACTTGGCTACCGGCACGGGGTAGGCATACGCCTCCCCGGTGGTCGTGGCAATGGCATCCGAATACCGGGAGATGTCGCCTTTGTTGATCCGGCACCACACCAGGCCACTGGGCGGATAAGCAATCTCCTCTTTTTTCAGCGAAAGGGTGGTTTGCCCCCCCAACGTGGTGTAGGTCCGGGGCGGATTCTGCGGGTGGAACCGGCTGGCAAATTTGAGAATCCACTTCTCGATGAAGTTGGTCAGAAACGCCGGGTCAATCTGGATGAGCAGGTTTTTGTTTATTTCCAGCAGCGTAGCTTCCGCACTCACGACCAGCAGCTTCACGCCCGGGCCCACCGGCTGGGTGAGCAGGCTGAACAGGATTTCGCCCTTGCCCGCGCTGCACAAGTACGTAAGCGTACTCCGGTAGCTGCCGTCCTCGTTGACGTCCACGTAAAACACGTCGGCTTTGCCGGCCGTAATCAGCCAGAACATTTCGTGGTTATCCAGCAGCAGCGGCTCGTTGGGACCTACTTTTATTTTCTTTTTATCAGACATGCCAGGTGTAGATTTTATTTCGCGCTGATTAATTTTGCGTATACCCCATTCCGTTGCAGCAACCCGGCGTGCGAACCCCGTTCGACAATTTTTCCGAATTGCATGACGATGATCTCATCACAGTCAATGATCGTACTGAGCCGGTGAGCGACGATCAGACAAGTACACCCTCTTTTTTTGATGTTATCCAGCACGGTCTTTTCCGAGGCGGAATCCAGGGCGCTGGTGGCTTCGTCCATGATCAGGATGGAAGGATTGAGGGCCAGCGCGCGGGCGATTTCCAGGCGTTGCCGCTGTCCGCCGCTGAAGTTGGCGCCTCTTTCCATCACTTCGCTCTCGTAGGCGTCTTTCCGGGCGGCAATGATGTCGTGAATGGCCGCATCCTGCGCCGAATGGATGATGTTGTGCTCGGGCATTTTATTGTCCCAGAACGCAATGTTCTCCTGAATGCTGCCTTTGAAGATCAGCACTTCCTGGTCAATCACGGCGACGGACGCATTGAGGATGGGGCGCGGAATGTCTTTGCGGGACTGGCCGTCAAACAGGATCTCCCCCTGCCAGGGCTCGTACAAACCGGCTACCAGGCGGGCAATGGTGGATTTGCCGCTGCCCGACCCGCCTACCAGCGCCACCCGGCTGCCCGGTTTCAACTGGAGGCTGAAATTTTCCACCAGCGCGGGCATGGCCGTGCTGTAGCCAAACGAAATGTTTTTCAGGTGAATGTGCCCGGTCAGCTTGCCGGCCACGGCCGGACTGCCGGCCGCGGGGATGGCGTCTTTTTCCCCCGTGGAGGCGGCCTGACCGCTTGCCGCCGGCTTGTCGCGGCCCTCCTTCCCGGCCCGGAACTCTCCGGCCGTTTCGTAGTTCAGCACGTCGTCAATGCGGTTCATGTCCCCGTCGGTTTCCTGCAGCACACTGCCGACGTTGACCAGTTGGTTGACCGGACGGATGAAATTGTTCATCAGGAACATAAAGGCCACCAGCATGCCCAAAGTCATCTCCCCATCCATCACGCTCAGGGCGCCCACGCCCAGGATGATCGTGGTGTTGAGGGACATCAGCAGGGGCGGAATGATGTTGAGCCGGGTGGTGAGCCAGCCTAATTCCTGCTGGGCGTTCATCACTTTCGCCAGGTATCCCGACCAGGTGGTGAAAAAATCAGACTCCCGGCCGGAAGCTTTCAGGGTTTCGATCATGCTGATGCCCGACATCGTAGTGCCCATCAGTTTGCTCCCCTCGTTGAGGAAGCGGCGGCTTCCGTCCTTGCGGGCCCGGGATACGAACTGCAACGCCAGAATGTTGAGCGTGGCAACGGCCAGGCCAATGCACGTCAGCAGCGCATTGTAGGACAACATCAGAAAGGCGAAGAAAATGACCACCACTACGTTCAGCAGGGCGTTGGCCAGTTCCCCGCTGAGCAGCCGGGCTACTTTGTCGTTGAGGCTTACCCGGCCCCCGATCTCCCCGCTGTACCGCTGCGTGAAAAAAGCAATGGGCAGGTGAAAAACGTGCCAGAGAAATTTGCTGGACGTGGTAAGGGCCAGCTTGGTCTCCAGCCGCAGCAAGTAATACTGTTGCAGGTATACCAGTACGGCGTTGATCGTCAACATACCACCCATGATCAGCAGCAGGGGCATCAGGAAACCCGACACCCGGTTGACCAGGTATTTGTCAATGAATACCTGGGTAAACGAAGGAATCACCAACCCGGGAATGATCAGGAACAGGCTGACCAGGAAAATATAGACCACACTCAGCCGGGAACTGTGGATGCGGGTCAGCAGGGAAGGAATCAGTCCCTTCTTCTGGTTTTCTTTCACGAAGTTTTCTCCGGGCTGAAAGGTCATCACCACCCCGGTAAACGAGTCTTCGAACTCCTGGTGGCTGACGTGGTAGCGGCCCTGGGCCGGATCACTCAAATACACCCGGTCTTTGGAAAAGCCTTCGAGCACCAGGAAGTGATTGAAATTCCAGAAGATGACAACCGGCATTTGCACTTCCTTCAGCTTGTCCACCGACTTGGCGTAGCCTTTGGCCACCAGGCCATATTCCCGGGCCGCCTTAATGATATTGGTCGCCTTCAATCCGTCCCGGGAAACCCCGCAGGAAATCCTCAGCTTCTCCAGTGGAACCACTTTGCCGAAATACGCCAGAATAATGCTCAGTGCCGCCGCGCCGCATTCCACGCCCTCCATCTGCAATACAGTGGGGGTCTTGACGGGTTTGGCGGTCGGCGGCAGGGTTATACTTTTTGCAGTCATAAATAGAGTCGGTTGTCAGTGGGCAGTAGGCAGTGGGCAGAGGGCAGGCGTAAGTCATCGGGTCCGGTTTACGCACGTATCGCGTAACCACTGACCAATGACTCATGCCGAATGCCCCGTGACGGTTTGGTTTAATAGAGATCAAAGAATTTCTTCAGAGCCGGCACCACGATGGTAGCCGGAGCATCCTCCTTTACCGTGATTTTTCCCAGGCAGGAAGTACCGGCGTTGATGGTCACCTGCGGGCCTTTCGCGGAGGTCCAGCGGTAGCCGCTGTACGCTTGGGCGTCCTTCTCAAACTTCACGTACACTTCAAAGGGAGCCCCCATGGCCAGCAGGCCCTGGACCAACTGCGAATTTTTTACCGAAGTAAGCATCCCTTGCTGCGTTACGGGAAACTCCGATACGTAGGTGACCTTTCCCTTCATGAACCCGAATTCCTGCGGCTGTACGGTAGAGGGCACTACCAGCACTTCCATGCCTACTTTGATCTTTTTGCCGTCCTGGGAAGGGACGTAGAGCAATCCCCGGATGTCCTTGGCGGTGGCCTCTTCGTGGTACTTGATTTTGAACAGGGGCGTTCCCTGGTTGAGCACAATGCCGGCGTCGGTCAATACCTCCACTACCTCGCCGTGGTGAGGACTGCGGATGTTGGTCTGGATGTCGTACCTTTCTTCCAGCTGCTCCAGGCTCCGCTGCGACTGGGCAATCCGCTGTTTCATCAGGTTGACCCTTTGTTTGAGGTCAAAATCCAGGTTCAATTCCTGCGTTGAAGTCTGCGCCAGCTGGGCCTTGAGGTTTTCAACCTGGTTGCGGGCACTTTCAATCTGCTGCTCCGTGTTGACGGCCTGCGAGGTGGTGACCAGCCCTTTGGCCAGCAGCCCTTTCTCGGTCTTCAGCTGGTTCTTCAGAAAGAGCAGGTTTTTCTGGGTGGTTGCGATCTGCAATTGAATGCTGACCCGCTGCTGTTGAATGAACTCCCCCTGCAACCGCGTATCCTGCGAACCAAACGACAACAGCTGGTTCAGTTCGTACTCCTGCTCCTTCAGGGCGGCTTTGGCTTCTTCTACCTGCTGCAGGAGCTGGGGCTGCTCCACCACGGCGATGACTTGCCCATTGGTCACTTTGTCACCCACGGCAATGGTGAAACGCGCCAGTTGCCCCTGGGAAGTAGACACGATCTCGTGGATTTCACCCCCCAGCAGCACCCCGACCGCGTCAAGCTTGGTTTTCACCCTTCCCGCAAAAGCCCACCCGATCCCCGTCGCGAGAATGGCGGTAATGGTCAGCAGGGCAATCCAGGCCCGCGGACTGGTTACTTTGATGAGTTGATCGAGTTTTTCCGGGGAAGAGAGTTTTTCTAAAGCAGCTTTTCGGAAGAAATTGGCAGACATAGGATGAGCATTTAGGGAGAGTGATTGTCTGGTGCAGGGTTACTTGGGAACGGTATAGAAGGCATCCGGACGGACGGAAAACGCTTCGGAGGCATTGGCGGCGGACAGGAGGGTACCGGTCTCAAAGCGCAGGTTGACCAGCGCCATGGCGAATTGCTGCTGCGCCTGCAGGTAATCCAATTGCGCGTAGGTAAGCCTTTCCTGGAAAAGGATCAGGTTGAGGATGGTGGTGAGGCCGTTCTGGAACTTGGCTTGCTCATTTTCGAACACGTTCTGGGAGTACTCCAGCGTCTCGCGGGCTTTTTGCAGCACCAGCACACTGTTGGTCAGGTTGTTGAGGGCGGCGCTGATGTTCAGGTCAATGTTCCGGACCAGGTTGTCGTACGAGATCAGCTGGTTTTGCAGGGCAATTTTCTGCTGGGAAAAATTAGCCGCAGCCAGGTTGTTGTTGAGCGGGAAGGCGAAGTTGAGCCGGAACCCGGTGTTCACGTCGCGTCCCTGCCGGTTGATGAAAGGCGCGTAGATGCGGTTGAACCCGTTCCCTACCGCCGAGCCGCCGTAGCCCACGTAGCCACTCAGGTCGAGTTGCGGCTTGAGGTTGTTCCTGGCCAGGTCAAGCTGCACTTTCAGGGCTTCCTGGGCCTTGGTAAAGGCCGCCAGGTCACTCCGGTGCTGCCGGGCAATGGCAACCATCGCTTCCTGGCTGAGCGTTTCCGCAAAGCCGGATTCGGCCAGGGTGGGAAATTCGTTCAGCGGAACGCTCAACTGCCCGCTTTCCAACCCGTCGAGCCCGACCACCTTGCCCAGGTTGATCCGGGTGTTGAGCAACTCCTGCCGGGCCACGATGGTCTGGCGCTGCTGACCGGCCAGGTCCGCTTTGATCTGCACCAGGTCGCTGGCGGGTTTTTTGTCCGCTTCCACCAGCTTTTCGGTGATTTGCAGGACATTGCGAACCCGGGCTTCGTTTTCCTCAAAGATGGCAAGCCGCTGGTGCGCATTGAGGTATTGCCAGTAGGCGATCCCCGTTTGCAGCACCTGGTAGGAACTGTTGAGTACGAACTCCGATTGGGCGCTCTCCACCAGCATTGACGAGGCCCTTTCGGCGGCGGTCGCAATCCTTCCGCCCCGGCCTCTCAGCAGGGGCTGGGTGAGCGAAAGCATCGCCGAAGCCGAGTGGTCCGGCAGGTAAGGGCTCACCTCCTCGTTGAATTGATTCCGCGGGAAGTTATGGGACAACCGCGTGTAATCGGCGCTCACGCTGGCGACCAGGCCCGAACGGAGCCTTCTTTGCAGGGAACCGGTAAAATCGGTCGTGTTGGTTCGCAGGGGGTCGGCCATGATGCTGCGCCGGGGGTCCGACGCGAACAGGTTGGACCGGTTGTGGTTGAAGCCGATTCCGGCGTTGGTCTGGTAGTCGAACGCGCTGGTTTGGACCTGCAAATTTGCTTTGGACCGGTCAATTTCGAGCCGGTTCAATTGGATCAGCGGACTTTTCGCCAGGGTCAGTTCGGTCAGGTTCTCCAGGTTGCACGCAATGCCCGATTGCCCATACGCCGCGTGCCCGCCTGCCCACAGGCAGAGGCAGCAGAAGTAGGTTTTTGCGTTCATGCCTGGCTGTATTCTACTTCCGAAAACTTTCGCAGGATGTGGCCGAACCGGGCCCCGGCCTGGGCTACTCCGTTGAGGATGTTGTCATCAATCAGATCGGTGTCCTCGGGCGTGCCGTACCCCAGCTGATCGGTGGTTTTGCGCAACCGGTTGGAGAGGAACAGCGCCAGTGAATAATAAAAATTGGCCCGGAAAAGGGTGTCTACCGCTATTTTCTGATTGATGCGCTCCCGCGAAAGGGCGTACACCTCGCAGGGTTCTACGGCCACCACGCATACGGAGGGCGGACGGGATTCCAGGAAAGACATCTCTCCCACGATTTCACCGGGACCAATCGAAGCAATTTCGTTTTGGCTGGTGGCGCTGCTCTTTATGATCAACTGCCCTGACAATATGATGTACAGGTTCTCAATTTCTTCTCCCCGGTTGATCAAAGTTTGTCCGGGTGCCAGCGTCTCCTTACGGCCATTTTTGACCATCCACTCAATATCCAGATCACTCAAGTGACCTAATAGAAAAAGTACTCTTTTCATGGCAAATTGATTTAAAATGATTGATCTGACTGCGATGTCTAACAAAACTAATGGATCGTTCATGTGCAGAACTGCCAAATAGACCAGCAAAACTGCCCAAAACTACTTTCGGGCAGGAGGCATGAACCGTAAAATCAGCAGCAGGATGAGCGGCCTCCCGGAGTAGTGTGCAAGTGTCTTGACCAGCAAAAAAAAGACTGCCCGCCGGAGCCGGCAGGCAGTCTTTTTTTTGCGTCACCCGGAAAGGATAACCGTGCAACGGGTGCATTTCAGAAGTACGCGCTTCGTAAAAAAGCAGGAATGGGATGCCCTAACCGGCAAGGGCCCGGCGCAATCCGGTCAAATCTACCGGTTAAAATATTCCTTGGGCGTAATGCCGTACTGTTTGTAGAAAACTTTAGTAAAATAATGGGTGTCCAGAAAACCTACGGCATAGGCTACTTCGGTAACCGTGCGGTACGCCAGTTTTTCTAAAAGCTGATGGGCCTTGTATAATTTAAGAATCCTGATGTAAGTGTTTGGCGTCAGAAACAGCAGGCTTTTGATGTTCCGGTGCAACTGCCTTTCGCTCACCGCTACATGGTAGGCCAACTGGAACAAGTTGACCTGGCAGGTCTTGATTTCATCAAAAACGACGTTTTCCAGGTTTTTAAGCCACTCTTTGTCGGCAGAAGAAATTTTTTCGGGAGCCAGTTCTCCCTGGCACATCGCCCTTACGTTGGGATTCGACTCGTAGATGTCAAAGATCACCGGTTCATCTTTGCTGTGAATGTTGACTGAATTCAGTTTGGCAATGGCTAATACTTCTTCGATTAACCTGGCTATTTTTTTACTGTTTTGTAAAGTGATGACGGCGGCGTCGTGTTGCGAATACGCATCATCGCTTTGCATGGACACCATGTTGTTTACTTCAATGATTGATTTTAAAGGGTGCTGGATGTTGTAGGCAATTTCTGACAGAATATTCGGAGAATTCCAGTTGATGATCGGATTTTGACTTTCCATCTGTAAGTGCTTTTGCTGATGTGTGGAGATAGTTTCTTTACATCTACTATAGGTTTGAATTGGATTACACAGCAGCAACCTGCAAGAGCCCTCCCCGTATTAATTTTTGCGCCAGTTTCACTTTATTCTCGTCGGCAAGTTCCGGGATTTCAGCCACCTGAAACTCATTGGTGGAAGACGCAATAAATAGTAAAGCCGGCGTGATGTGAATGGGTCCTTTGATCACGTTTCCCGGATAGATGATCCGGGCAGATGCGCCTATTTGTTGAACGGTGCAGGTCATATTGGGTCTTTTTACCAAGGTGGTATGCACGTTGATTTCATCGAGCCGGTCTAAATGCGCAAAATGCCCGTCTCCTCTGGCTTGCTGGCTCATTCTGAACTCTTCCGCCAGCAATTGCAACGCTCCCTGCGCATTGGCATGGGTCAAAACATCCTGTAGCAATGCCTGCATGTGGTTATTCATTGCGGCAGCGGTCGCCGCCGTCAGGTTGTGGGGTTGCAGACAACCAATGGGCAGCGACTGGCGGAGCGTCGGATGGCTATGGGCCAGGTGCATGATTGATTTAACCAGCAAGTCTGCCCACTGGGTAGGATATACGCCGATGGTCAGGTGCAGGGAGGATTCATCCGTAGTTACGGCCTCGTGAGGCACCCCCCGGGGGATGTACATCAAATCGCCGGCATGCAGGGTGACGTTCCTCACGTTTTTCAACTGTTCGCGTTGAAAAACCGGCTGAAAACTATTGACCAGGGGAATGGGATATTCTACATCATAAATTTTCCAATGCTTCGTGCCGTGTACCTGCACAACGTATACATCGTGCGTATCGTAATGCGGCAGCAAGGCCTTCTGATTCTTGGGCGTCAGGTACATATTGGCTACCGCACGCTGATTCAAAAACGCACTGATATTCTGGCACAGCGCTTTCAAAGGTTTCCAGAACCGGTCTATTTCGTTTACCACCACTGTGTAGCCATCCGCGTAGGCCAAGTAGATCTGGTTCAGGTTGAGGCTGCCATCCGCATTTTCATATTTGGATGCCATAAGCGGCTCCTGGTTCTTAACGATCCGGATGCTCTTACCCTGCGGACGGGTTAAGTCCAGCAGTTCGTCAACATTGTCGATTGAGAATAAAGATTGATAGTACCCAGCGTCGCCCCGCTGGACCATTAAAGGTTTTTTCTCCCAGTACTCCTGCGTAAAGCCCTCTGCTTTAAAGGGATAAAGCAAATCCTGAAAGGTAGACACTTGCTCTTTCTGTTCTAAAATTTCATGCATACTCATTGAATTATTCTGTTAGAAGTGGGGGTTGGCGGATTTATTGGCAAAAACTTACGTGCTGTAGAACGTTTGACTATGGCAATCTGGGCAATCGACGTTGAGCAAAACTGACAAATATACTGTCAAAACGGACAATCGCAGTTGATTATGTAACCTTTTCCGGGAAGTACTTACAACTGCGAGGGAATTTGGCGGAAGTCACCAGTGGCGGGGTCGCCGGGCACCCACCGCCAAATATTCTGCTGCACCGGGCAGGCAGCACCCGGCCGGGAGGTATGGTGGTAGTCATACAGTAAATGATTTACAGCCCAATGCAACGGCTTAACCGGCGTTTGATACATGAAGGCGTGTCTGGAGCGGGGGTTTGAGGGCTTGGGGGAAGGAAAAGAAGTCCGCCGGGAGGTTGGTCCTCGGTGCGTTCTAAAGTGAAGCTAGGTTTGAGGGCTCGAAAGTAATAAACTTTCTTCATTAAATACCATACCTGCGGATACTTTCCCCTTTTATTTTTTTTGCGGCAACCGGCCCCAACCAGCCAGGCCTGATCAATTTCGAGCGTCTACTGATTTTGCTCCCAGCAACGCTGTGTAGACAACTGCCCTGATCGCCTGGGGCAATGACGGCTTTTTCCCCGTCAAAATACGCTTACAAAACCCTCTTAAGCGAACATTTGCACCAGATGGTGGCGGCTGACAGGCTGTACCGGCGGCCGGGCGATTTGCAGGGTGTCTTATTGATTACCTGGATGTGCTTTGCGGATCATATGAGATGCGTCATTGCGAGGAGCAGGGTTGCCAAGCGGGCCGGGCGACGAAGCAATCTCCCCCGTAGCCCCGCCGGAGGCGTTTCCCGGTCAATGAACCAGACGCAACATCGAAATCATCACCGTGGTGGCAAAAGGCGGCTCCTCATCGCAGATTACGGCGGGCCGGCCGTCAGCCTGCGCACGGTACACTTGCTCTTTCCGGAGGATTCGGCAGCCCAGGGCCCGGGCGCTTTTAGCGGTAAGGGGGTAATGGACGTTGAACGAAGTGAGCAAAACAACCTCCGGTGACCTCACCAGGCTAAGCCCCCCTGCCCGACCGACAACAGCATCCGGGGTAAAATCAGGATAAGCCACCAGGCTCGTAAACACCGGAGAAGCCTTGCCTCAATCCACGGCATACGCTTCGTTTTCTGTCAGTTTATTTGTCAGTTCTGTCACAGGAAATCCAGATAGTTTTGGATTGTGGATAAACCACAATAGGATTCAACTGTCCTCTTTTCGGACGAGGATAATTATCATAAAGTGAATTCAACTCACGCCCCGTTTCAAACGACAGTGCTCCATTAAAACCATGAACGCGCATTCTCAGCCGGTTGGGTTGGAGAAATGGGTTTTGAATGGGTTGATCAATGCAATGGGCAGCCAGGAGAATCTACTGTCAACTTAGAGTGAAGGCTGGAGAGGCGTTCATCAGGTGGCAGGGGAAATGTATCCGGCCAATGTAAGACATAAAGAAGCTTAACTTATAGTGTACTGCCTAATAACAACTTAACTCACTTATCAGACATGATGGAATTAGCGAATGATCAAAAATCTTTACAAAACATCGTAGCGAAGGCATGGAAAGATGCTGCGTTTAAAGCCAGTTTGCTCCAAAACCCGGTCGCAACCATCGAGAAGTTTTTAGGACGCCCGCTTAATCTTCCCCAGGGCAAAAAACTCGCTTTTGTTGATCAATCAGATCCCTCCACCTTTTTCATCAACATTCCTAAAGAACCCAACCTGGACGATATGGAATTAGACGAAGAACAGTTGGAGGCTGTTGCCGGCGGCGGAGATGCGCCACCCCCTGTTATCGTCGTACTCTGATCCCTTTATACGCTGAAGAAATGTCAATGCGCACTCGCCGGGCTTTGCAATGGCGGGTGCGCATTGACATTCCGGCGCGCTTCACGACCTGCACCCGCTTTTCATCCGTACCGGTTCGGCATTGAATCACCGAACGCCCCGTCAACCGGAATCTTGTTTTGCTGCTTCCGCGATGGTTGCCCGGGGAAAATCTCCGCGGTACGGTTGCAAGTCCGCCCGGCTTGAAAGCTTTCGGATTTGCAGGTCTGTACCAATAAAAAGCAGCAACTATTTTGGTTGTCTTATAAACCAGCATTTCTGAGAACGTGAAAAAACTGTGGTTATATATCGTGTTTCTTCCGTTTCTGGTCAGTGAAATGGAGAAAAAGATGTATGGGGAAACCAAGCCCGTACCGGGCATAGCCACACTCAAAAATACGACTGCGGTTCAGAATACTGCGTTGGCTGACAGCCTTTTTAACCTTGGCGCAAAGCATCAAGGCGCCGGAGATTTCAAACAGGCATTGACATTGTTTGAAAAAAGCCTGGGCATTTATCAAGCCATTGGCAATGAGAAAAAAGTGGGAGACTGCTTCGGCAACGTAGCGGTAACGCATTATTACCAGGGAGATTACTCGACCGCACTCTCCTTTTTCGAAAAGAGCGTGGCAATATATAAAAAGATCAATTACAGCAAAGGAGTATCTTCGATATTGAACAATATGGGAGGTGTTTATTTCTACCTTGGGCAATACCCGAAAGCATTGGATTTGTATAAGCAAGCCGTTACAACCCAGAAGGCAATAGGGGATGAAAAAAATTTAGCGGCAACCACCCAAAACATAGGAAGCATCTATTTCAGGGAACAGGATTACGCCAATGCAATGAAATACTACGATGAATCCTACTTTGTTTACAAGAAATTAAAAAACGAAAAAGGCGTCGCGCAGATCCTGAACGGCATAGGGCTTGTGTACACGAAGCAAGGTAAATACAAAAAAGCTTTTGAAAACCTTAACCAATCGTTGAAAATCGCGGACAAAGAGGAAAATAAACAGTTAAAAATGGAAGTGTTGTCAAGCCTGGGAGGACTGTTTTATGAACAGTCGGACTTTGAAAAAGCATTGACCTATTTTAATCTTTGCCTGAAATTTTCCGAAGAGATCGGCAGCTCGCAATACAAAAGCGATTCTCACATTGCCATTGGCAAAATAATGCAAAAGTCAGGGAAAGACAAAGAGGCGGTAGACAAGTGCCGGTACGGATTGGAGTTCGCGGAAAAACTGGGCGCAGTTTCATTGAGAAGGGAAGGATGTGAGTGCCTCTATAACGCCTACAAATCTTTGGGAAAGACACGGCTGGCCCTCTATTATTATGAAAAAGCCAATGTTTTTGAAGACAGTTTAAAGTTGGAAGAAACATCCAACCGCATCATGAACATGGAGTTTCAGAAGCAACAGTTGGTAGACAGCATTTCGTACGTACAAAAGGAAAGCGTAATTCAGCTCAGGCATAAAGAAGAAGTTGCCAAGCGGGACAAGCAAAGAAACATCATCATCATTACCCTGTGCTTCATCCTCCTCATCGCGGCGGGCTTATGGAACAGGTTGAATTACGTAAGAAAATCGAGAACGGTGCTTCAGGTAGAGAAAGACCGTTCGGAAGCGTTGCTGCTGAACATACTTCCCCAGGAAATAGCGGAGGAGTTAAAAGAAAAAGGCAGCGTACATGCAAGAGACTATGATTTGGTTTCAATTCTTTTTACTGATTTCAAGTCCTTCACCCAGACGGCCGAAAAAATGTCCCCGCAAAGTCTGGTAGAAGAAATAAGCGTGTGTTTCAAGGCGTTCGATCTGATTACGGAAAAATACCAGATCGAGAAAATAAAAACCATCGGCGATGCGTACATGGCGGCCGGAGGCATTCCTAACCCGGACGTAAACGCACCGAAAAACATTGTACTGGCAGGCTTGGAAATGCAGGCGTTTATGATGGCAAGAGCCATTGAGAACCGGAAAGCGCACCGGCCCTCTTTTGAAATGCGATTAGGCATTCATACGGGGCCAATCGTTGCCGGAGTGGTAGGCGTAAAGAAATTTCAGTATGACGTGTGGGGAGATACCGTAAACACCGCCAGCCGGATCGAAAGCAATGGCATGGTAGAAAAAGTGAACGTCAGTGAAGCCCTGTATCAATTGCTCAAAGGCGAAGCGTGTTTTTCGTTCGAGTACCGGGGAATCATCAATGCAAAAGGCAAGGGAGACATTGCCATGTATTTCGTGGAAAGAAACACCTCGACGCAAGCGGACGCCCGGGACCGCGTTGCTGAACTGATGTTGGCTAAGTGCCTGTCCGGAGACCTGGAAATGGCCGGCAAGCGTACGACGCTTCCGGACGATGTGCGCACAAGCTAAATAGCCCGGAGGCCACTGCTGCTTCCGGCCGCCAAAACCGTTCCCAACCCTGGTGAGCAAAGAAAAAGAGCCCGCGTTGCCGCGGGCTCTTTGCCTGGTACCTGACACCGGAAATCCGTTTACCGGAGCACCAGCTTGAGGTGCTGCACGCCGGACCGGGTGGTGAGGCGCGCAACGTACATCCCGGCGGGGGCCGTTTTTGCTTCCCACACGACCCGGTTCACCTGGCCGGCGGCGGCCGTGCCCGCCCCCAGCGCAGCGACCCGCCGGCCGTTCAGGTCGTAGACGTCCAGCGAATACGCTTCGTCACGGACCAGGGCGAACTCGATGCTGGTTTTGCCGGTGAAGGGGTTGGGAAAGCCCCGGAGCGTTGCCGCGGCCACGGGAGCATCCGCCCGGCCGTCCGCACTTTCCCGGGCTTTGCTGCGGTCGTCGTGCACCAGGATGGAGCCGCCCCCGATGACCGTGGCGGCAACCGCGTCATCGGCCGCGCCGCGCTGGTTGTCGTACACCGGCACGGTTTCGCCCTCCTTCCAGATTTTGATGCGGAACCGGTCGGCACCCGTGCCGCCGTTCACCTGGGCGTCAACGGCCGTCAGGAGGAAGGCATACCCGGGTACCCCGTTGAGCGTACCGGCCCCTTTGAACTGGGCCTGCGCACCGGCCACGACCAGCCATTCGTAAGCCGTACTGTGAAACGCCAGCCCGGCCGCCGCCAGTTCAAAGTTGGTGTTGCCCGCGGGCTGCGTGGCCCCTTTCTGGTACCTGGATACGAAGCCAAACTGCGCCGTGCCGGCAACCGCCGGATCGGGTGCGTAGGCGTTGGCCGGGGAATGAAACCACCCGCCCCCCGTGACGAAGCCGCCGCTGGGATCGTAGGCCACCACGTACCGGAACGACGAAGTAGCCGTTTTGCCGCAGGCGTCGGTCACCGTAAGGGTTACGGTATGCACGCCGGGAGCGCCGTACGTGCGGCTGCCCGTGATTTTGCCGTTCGCCGGGTCAATTGTGCCCGGAGTGGTGCCATTGCCCCAGTCCCACGTGGCCCCCGTCAGGTTGTTGTCCCGGAACGTGGCACTGGCCGACACGGCGGTATTGATCCCGACCGGGGCGACGGGAGCCGTGATGGTTCCCACCACCGGGTCGGCATTGGTGATGGTCACCTGCTGCGTTGCCGTGGACCGGTTGCCCGCCGCATCCTCCACCGTCCAGGTCACCGTGGTGGTGCCGGCCGGGAAGAAGGCCGGGGCGTCGTGGGTGGCCGGTTTCACCGCGCCGCAGCGGTCGGCCGTGACGGGGGTTCCCAATGCAATGCCGGAGAGTGCCTTGCCGCACTGCCCCGGGTCGTTGGCCAGCGTCAGGGAAGCCGGCGCGGTAATGGACGGCGCGGTCACGTCTTTCACCACCACGGTTTGCGGCTGCTCGGTTACGTTGCCCCGGCCGTCGTCGTACCGCCAGCGGATCACGTACGTTCCCTGGGCCGCGTAGGTGGTCGGGTCGGTGGTGGTGGCCGTAAGGCTGCCCGCGCAGTTGTCGGTTGCCCGGGGGACCGTTGCCGTCACGGAACATTCGCCGGTAACGGTGGGCAAGGTAGCCAGGACGGGCACGGGTGCCGTCCGGTCTTGCACGATCACTTTCTGCGTCTGGGTCGAGGCATTGCCGCTGTTGTCCCGGTACGTCCAGGTGACCGTGTAAGTGCCCGGCGCGTTGTACTGGAGCGTATCGGTGGTGGTGCCCGGAATGTACATTCCGGCGCAGTTGTCGTGCGCAACCGGTGTATAAGGAACCTGAACGATGCATTCGCCGGTTACATCGGGCAAAGCAGCGGTCCAGGGCACGGGAGGCGCCTTGTCCACGACGGTTACCGTAAAGGTTTTGGCAACCCGGCCGCACCCGTTCACGGCAATGGCGGTAACGGTGGTAGTGCCCACCGGGAAAAAGTGCGGCGAAGTAATTACGTCGTCGCCGGCTTTGTAGAGGATGGTGGGCGAAGGCGTACCGGAAGCAGCGGCTTCCAGTGCTACGCTCGCCCCGCACTCCAGGGAATCGCTGTTCACGGTAATGTTGGCGGGTACGGTGGCAAGCACGGGGGGTGTGCAGGCCGGCTTCTCCACGAACAGGTCGCCCAAGGGACCGCCCCCGTCGGACCAGGAAAAGCTTCTGAGCACGGTAAACGTACCCGCAAGGCTGATCTTGAAGAGGGTCCCCAGGTTATTGCTGCCCCCCTGGTAGGTCATGCCGTACAAGTCACCGTTGCTGCCCTCCACCAGACCAGCCCGGGGATCGGCCCCGTCGAGGCCCGTGAATTCTTTTAACACCGCATAGACGCCCTCCGGGCTGATTCTGAAGATCGCCGGATTCTGGTTGCCGCCATTGGTCATGCCGTAGAAGTTGCCGTCGCTGGCTTCCACCAGGCGGCCCGTAGGATTGTTCGCCTCTCCGTAAGAGAACGATTTGAGCACCGTGTACGTGCCCGTCGGGCTGATCTTAAAGATTGTTCCCCCATAGTTGTTGCTGCTGCCCCTGCTGGTCGTGCCGTAAAAGTCGCCGTCACTGCCCTCCACCAGGCCGCCCTGAGGAGACATCCCATCTGACCAGTTAAAGCTTTTCAGCACGGCAAACGCCCCCTCCGGACTGATCTTAAAGACCGTTCCGAAGCCATGCTCGCCACCCCACTCGGTCACGCCGTAAAAGTTTCCATCGCGGCCCTCCACCAGGCTGCCCTGGGGACTCATACCGTCGGGACGGTCGAATTCTTTCAGCAAGGTAAACGTACCCGTGGGGCTGACCTTGAAGATAGTGCCACCCCAACTGCGTCCTCCCTGCTGCATCACGCCGTAGAAGTCCCCGTCGCGGCCCTCCACCAGCATGCTCCAGGGGCTGCCCCAAGAACTAGCCTCGCGGGGGTAGCCAATGTTCAGCAGTACGGAAAGGTCCTTCACCACGGTATGCGTGCCCTCAGGACTTACTTTAAAGAACGTGCCCTGGTTGTTCACGCCGCCCTCCCGCGTCATGCCGTAGAAGTTGCCGTCACTGGCTTTCATCAGACCGTTCGAAGGAAAAGCCCCATCCGGGTAGTCGAAGTTATTCACTACGGCAGACGTGCCCGCCGGACTGATTTTAAAGATTGTTCCATGGCCCCCATAATAGTCACGGCCACCCGTGGGAGCGATGCCGTAGAAATCACCATCCAGACCTTGCACCAGGTTGCCCCGCGGGTGCATCCCGGTGGAGAAGTGCGTGCCGAATCCTTCCAGCGGGGTAAATGTGCCCGTGGGGCTGATCTTGAAAACGGTTCCGAAGTCACGCGAGCCGCCTCTGCTGGTCGTGCCGTAGAAGGTGCCGTCGCGGCCCTCCACCAGGTCGCCCATGGGACCAGACCCGTCGGAGTAGTACTGGCCGAAGTCTTTCAGCACGGTAAACGCCCCTGTTGGGTTCATCCTGAAGACCGTTCCGCCGCCGTAGCGGCCGCCCCAGTAGGTCATGCCGTAGAAGTTCCCGTCACGGCTCAGCATCAGACTACCCTGCGGACCAGCCCCATCGGCGGCGTCAAGGCTTCTGAGCAAGGTGAACGCCCCCGTCGGGCTGATCTTAAAGACCGTACCAGCATCGTTGCTGCCGCCGTTACCGGTCATGCCGTAGAAGTCCCCGTCACGGCCCTCGACCAGACCACCCGCCGGCCAGGCCCCGTCGGCGTAATCAAAGCTTTTCAGCAAGGTGAACGCCCCCGTCGGGCTGATCTTAAAAACCGTACCGGCGTTGCCGCTGCCCCCATCACGGGTCATGCCGTAGAAGTCCCCGTCGCTGCCCTCCACCAGGCGCCCCAGGGGAAACCCTCCGTCGGAGTAGACGTTGAAGCTGTGCAGCAGGGTAAACGCCCCCGTCGGGCTGATCTTAAAGACCGTGCCCGCGAAACTGCCGCCCCCCGCGTTGGTCATGCCGTAGAAGTTGCCGTCGCGGCCTTCCACCAGCCCGTCCAGGGGGAAGGCCCCTTCCAGGTAACCAAAGCTTTTCAGCACGGTAAGTTGCCCCGCCGGGCTGACCTTATAGACGGTGCCGGAGGTCGCCGCGTACATACTGTAGCTGTGCTGCCTCTGCGTCACGCCGTAAAAGTACCCGTCACGGCCCAGCACCAGGCTGCCCGTCGGGTTGGCCGGTGCATTGACGAACGCTTTACGTACGGCAAAATCGGCGCCCGTGCTCCCAATGGAAAAGGCCGTACCGGCCCCCCCGGGCCCCAAGCCACTCGTCAAGCCCCAGAGGACGTCCTGGGCCAGGGCCGGGGCAGCCGCCAGGAGGAGGCAGCTTACTAAAAACAGGCAGTTGCTCAGGCCGGCCATCCGCAGGGCCGCCCGCGGAAACACGCGCCACGGGGTGGGTAATGATTGTTTCATGTCGAAAAGGAAAGAGGTTGAACGTTACTGGGGAGTGATTTTAGCCGTTACGGACACTTGCAGCGCCGCCGGGTCGAGGTCCGGGAACGGCACGACCAGGTCGGGAGACGGTCGTTCGCAGGAGCCTTCCTGGGCCTGCCCGGCCGGCGTGGGACGCAGCATGCCGACGCACGTGCGCTGACGGTCCCCGTGCTGCACTTTGATTTCCCACGCGCCGTGCACCGTGCCCGCGTTGCCGTTGGCGGCCTTGAAGAGGAGAAAGGAATGCCCGTGGCACTGGCTCACCTGGTAGTAAAACTTCACTCCCTGCACCTCCCGGATGAGTTTCCAGTTTTCCGCTCCGGAAACCGGCGCGGGAGCCGGCGCCTGGGCCAGGCTGGTGCCGTGGCCTATGAACAAAGCACATACACAAGCAGCCAAAAGCCACTTCCAGCCGGGTACGTTCCGGCTTTTCCGCCGCAGCGGGATGGTAAATCGCATAGAATATAGAAATTGATTGGGTTGCGGGAATACTGGCGCAGGCCTGCCTCCCGGAAAGGGCTGACGGACGCAGCGCATCATAGGCACCACCGGGCCGGGGCAAGGCAGCCCGGGGCGGTTCCCGGGAAGACGGTTAACGGAACCTTGCGGTCCGGTCAGCCGGCGCCAACGGGCAGCCAATGAAGCGGGTGAAAAAGGGGTACGGGAATGCGCGTAGTAATGCTGGCATGAATTGCACTTAAAATAGAAAATGGATTTGAAGTGTTAAAATAGGGTGCTACACGTCACTTGGTCCGATTCACCGTTGCGTGAAAAGATAAGTGGCATTTGCTCCTGCACGAAAGAGGGGTAAGTCTGGACCGGGAGATGGATGAACCTGAGTTAACCTGAATTAGATTGAAAAGTGGTGGTAGGGCGTGGAGTGAGCCAGGCGTGATGCCACGCACGCGTTAAGCGCCGGCAGCAGACTTGATTCACTAAAACCTGCAACAATATTACACCTTGCCCGGCGCATTGTCAATGATTGATTGTAACTATTTTCAGTTGCCCCGGTCCACGGGCGGCCCCGCGCAGCCCTTGTGCACGTTCGTGCCGGGCAAGACCCAATGCCAGTCTTCATCGGGAACCAATCTCCTTTTAATGCCACGGAGAAAGGGTTTCACGCAAAGGGAGCAAAGAAATACGCGTACACCATGCGGCCTTTGCGTCTTCTTTGCGCCTTTGCGGTTAAGTATTTTTCTTTGCGGTCTCCCGTCTCCCTTTTCTCTGTGTACCTCCGTGCCCTCCGTGTCTCCGTGGTGAATCTCCGGAAAGACGCGATACATCGCGGTATGTGATTAGCGTATGGGCGTATTTGAGGGGGTTAGGGTTGGTGACGGGTGGTAATGGGATGGGTGGGTTGTGAAGGATTGGGGATTGGTTGATGCTGCGTAAGTGGGGTTTGTTCTTTTTGGCATTGCCACAAAAAGAACCAAAAAAGTCTAGGCCCAATGATGCTTCCCCCCGCCAGGCAACCCGCCCCTCGCCATTGGGCCGGGCCCACGCGCCGCGACACCACCGGTTCCGAAAAAACGATACCAGCGCGTAACGATACCAGCGCGTAACGATACCAGCGCGTAACGAACCGTGCCTGCTCACTGCCTGGCGGCTCACTCAGCTACTCACTGCGTATCTGCGAGGCAGGGCGCTAATCACGTACACATCGCGTCTCTGCCGCAACCCGGGAACGGCTGGCCGTCCCGCAGCACCTGATTCATTTAACGAAAGTAAATTATACTTTCCGGGTAAATTCTGGCATTACTCCGGTATTATTAGTATGATTACGGCTTCTACAACACTTTAACTTACACCTTATATGAAGGAAAACCTACGTTATTTGAAGTGGCTGTTTCTGCTGCTGCTTTTGCCGGAAGCGGCCATGGCCCAATTCACAGCCACCGGCCGGGTAACCGACCAGCGCACCAAGGAACCCATCATCGGGGCCACGGTGCTGGTCAAGTCTACCACCACGGGCACGGTGACCAACGCCGAAGGCGAATTCCGGCTTGACGTACCGGGCCAGGCGGCCACCCTTACAGTGAGTTACATCGGCTACCTGTCGCAGGACGTGTCCGTTACGCCCAGTTCGGGCAACCTCGCCGTCGGGCTCGCCGAGGACGTTACCAAGCTCGAAGAGGTGGTCGTGACCGGCCTTGCTTCTTCGATCAAACGCTCCAACCTGGCCAACGCCGTGGGCACCGTGTCGGCCAAGGAACTTACCGGCATCACCATGCCCCAAACCCTGGATGCGGCCCTGTACGGCAAGATCACCGGGGCCAACATCGTGTCCAACTCCGGGGCGCCCGGCGGCGGCATCTCCATGAAGCTGCGGGGCATTACCACCATCACGGGCTCTTCCGAACCCCTCTACATCGTGGATGGCGTGTACATGGACAATTCGGCCATTCCCTCGGGCATCAACCTGGTGACGGCCGCTTCCCGGGCCTCGGGGGCCACGTCCACGCAGGACAACCCTTCCAACCGGATCGCCGACCTCAACCCGGCCGACATCGAAAACATTGAAGTGCTCAAAGGGCCTTCGGCCGCCGCCATCTACGGCGCCCGGGCCAACGCCGGCGTGGTCATCATCACCACCAAGCGGGGCAAAGGCGGCAAAACCAACATCTCCTTCAACCAGGACATCGGCGTGGCCTCCGCCCTCAACCTGCTGGGCATGCGCGACTACAACGACGAACGCGTACGGGCCTCCTTCGGGGAAGCCGAACTGGCCCGCTACCAGGCCGCCCGCGCCGCCGGACGGCTCGTGGACTACGAAAAGGAAATCTACGGCGAACGGGGCCTGATCACCAACAGCCGCATCAGCCTGTCGGGCGGAACCGAAAAAACCAAGTTCTTCGTGTCCGGCGCGTTGCAGGATGAGGAAGGCATCATCAAGAATACGGGCTTCGAAAGAAAGACGGTCCGCGCCAACGTGGACCACAAGATCTCCGACGTGTTCGACTTCTCCCTCAACGCCGGCTACATCAACTCGGTCACCGAACGGGGCGTGACCAACAACGACAACGCGGGCATTTCGTACGGCGTGGCGCTCAGTTCCACGGTGCCGTGGGCCGATCTGTTTCCCGACGCCAACGGCGTGTACCCGGCCAACCCCTACGCCAGCTCCAACTTCCTGCAAACCCGCGACCTGTCCACGATCAGCGAGGAGAACAACCGCTTTCTGGGCGGCGGCAGCCTCAACGTGAACGTGTTGCGGCGGGGCAATTCGCTGCTGCGGCTGCTGCTGCGGGGCGGCTTCGACTACTACAACCTCTCTTCCACGCTCTACTTCCCCGAGGAATTGCAGTGGCAGCAGGCCGGGCCCACGGCGACCAACGGCTTTTACTCGCGCGGCAGCGGGTTGTCGCTCAACACCAACACCTCGGCGTTCCTGGTGTTCAACACCAACGTGGGCAAACTCAACCTTACCTCCCAGCTCGGTACGACGAGCCTCACGTTCCGCAACGAACGGACCAACACGTTCGCTACCCAGTTGATCCCGGGGCAATCCAACCTGGAGCAGGCCGGCGCCACCCAGGTGTTCGACCGGCAGCTGCGCAGCCAGGACGTGGGGTACCTGTTCCAGCAGGAAGCCAACTACGAAGACAAGATCATCGCCACGGCCGGCATCCGGCTCGACAAGTCGAACATGATCGGTGACCCCAACCAGCTTTTTGCCTTCCCCAAGGCTTCCGTCGCCGTCAACCTCGCCAACTTCGGTTTCTGGACCCTGAACGCGGTGAATCAATTGAAGGCGCGGGTGGCGTACGGCGAAGCGGGGGGCATCCCCAGTGCCAATCCCAACACGCTGCAAGCCCCTAAATTCACGATCATGACCCCGGCCAACACCGGCGGGCTGACGGGCCTGGTCATCGGCGCCACCCGGGGCCAGCCCGACATTCTGCCCGAACGGTCGAAAGAACTGGAAGCGGGCCTCGACGTGGGGCTGTTCGACAACAAGCTGTCGCTGGAAGCCACGTACTACATCAAAACCGTGGAGAACCTGATCCTGCAACCCAACATTCCTACTTCCACCGGTTTTACCAATGAATACCGGAACGCGGCCACCCTGCGCAACCGGGGCGTAGAACTCACCCTGGGAATATCGCCCCTGAACACCCCGGCCGTGCAGTGGAATACCCGCACGAATTTCTGGCTGAACCGGGCTGAAATCACCAGCCTCGAGGGCCTCCCGTTCAACCTCGGTGGTTTCTCGAACGGCCTGGGTACGTTCCGGATCGAACAAGGCAAATCCGCCACCCAGATCGTAGGGCTGGTGCCCGACCGGGGCCTGGTGCAGATCGGGGATGCGACGCCCAAGTTCCAGTTGTCGTTCTTCAACGACGTTACGTTCCTCAAAAACTTCCAGTTTTCGATGCTCTGGCACTGGAAACAAGGCGGCGAGAACATCAACCTCACCCAGCTGCTGACCGACCTGGGCCAGACCAGCTACGACTTCGACGACGACGACAACGGCAACGGCATCGTCAACGGCCTGGAACGCACCAGCCTGCTGGGCGCCGATACCCGGGTGTGGGTGCAGAATTCGAGCTACGTCAAGCTCCGCGAGGTGGCCCTCTACTACACCATCCCGGGTTCACTCACCAAAGGCTTCGCCAAGGGAGCCCTCGAAAGCATCCGGGTGGGTGTGTCGGGCAACAACGTGCTGCTGTTTTCGGACTACAAGAGTTACGACCCGGAAGTGTCCAACTTCGGCAACAACGGCATTTCCACCGGCGTGGAAGTAACGCCCTTCCCGTCTTCCAAAAGATTGTTCTTCCACCTGGCCGTCAATTTCTAACCCGTCCATCATCACTTTCACCGAAACATGAAAAAACCACTTTATATATTTCTTTTCCTGGCGCTGCTCGGGCTCAACGCCTGTAAACTGGATGAACTGGAGAACCTCAACCAGCCGACGCCCGACCAGTTCCTCCGCAATGCTTCCATTCCGGAACTCAATACGCTGGTCATCGGCTCCATTGCCCAGATGCGCGACGACTACGACCTGTACATTGACAACCTGTCCATCATCGGGCGGGAAGCCTACCGGTTCACGGGTTCTGATCCCCGGTACACGTCCGAACTCCCCGGGGCCAACGGCGTGCAACTCGACAACAACGCCTTCTACACGTCCAATCCCTACGCGGCCCGCTACTCGGCCGTAAAAACGCTCAACATCCTCATTGATGCCGTGGCCAACACTGCCATTCCGGCCGACACGGCCAAGCAGGCCTACCTGGGCGTGGCCAAAACCCTGAAGGCCCACGAGCTGCTGATGGTGCTCAACATGCAGTACAACAACGGCATCCGGGTAGACGTAGGCGACCCGACCCGGCTGGGGCCTTTCCTGAGCCGGGAGGAATCATTCAACGCCATTGCCGCGCTGCTCGACGAAGCGGCGGCGCACCTGACGAGTGCCGGAACGAGACTTCCGTTTGCGCTGCCGGCCGGCTTTTCCGGGTTTGGCACGCCGGCCACTTTCCGGCAGTTCAACCGGGCACTGGCCGCCCGGGTGGCCGTGTACGCGGGCCGGTACGCCGCCGCCCTGGCCTTCCTGGGGGAGTCTTTCCTGGACCTGGACGGCGACTACAACGCCGGCGTGTACCTGAATTACTCGGCGGGGTCGGGCGACCGGCTCAATGCGCTGTTCCTGGCCCCCAATGCCACGGGCGACATCCGGGTGGCGCACCCAAGCTGGGTTGCGGGCGCCGAGCCGGGCGACCTGCGCCTCTCGAAGGTAGTGCTGCGCAACCAGCCCGCCTCGCAGGCCAACCTCAGCGGTACGCACGACGTGTACGTGTACAAGAGCAACCTGGACCCCACGCCGGTGATCACCAACGAAGAGCTGGTGCTCATTTACGCCGAAGCGCAGATCCAGACGGGTAACCTGGGGGAAGGCGCATCGGCGCTGAACCGGATCCGCAGCAACGCCGGGCTCGGGGCGTACACCGGGCCGCTGGAAAGAGAGGCGCTGATCAACGAAATGCTCCGGCAGCGGCGGTATTCGCTCTTTTTCCAGGGCCACCGCTGGATTGACCTGCGCCGCTACAACCGCCTGGGTGAGTTGCCCATTGACCGGCCCGGCGACGTGGTGCACCAGCAGTTCCCCCGTCCGTTCCCCGAACTGGGGGTGCAGGGCGGCTAGCGGATGTAAGCGCCCCCTCGTCTCCCTGATTCATTCCAAAGCCAGGCCCTTGCACACCATTGCGTTGCGGGGGCCTGGCTTTTACGCGGGTTCGCCCTTGGCGGCGCTGCATGCGGGAAATAAGCAGTCGCGGCGTACCGGCAGACGCGTCGAGAGCCATGTCTTCGGGGCCCGGACCGGTATGGATTTTCTTCACGTCAAAAGCCGGTCCGTAAAGAAATCCTTCCTTCGGCACGGCAGGCGGCCGGAACCCAACGGTGCATCCCTACATGCTTATATTGCTTATATTGATGATCTGTACGGGCACTGTTCTGCGCGCTACCAACTCCTTATGCTTGGCAAGGGCGGGTTGAATCACGTACGCTGACAGCCCCGCTACGATGTTCCCGGCAGTGTACCCGACCACCGGCAGTACCCAATGGTATTTCTGGTACAAGTCTGCAAACATTGAGAACGGGCGTTCGTCCATTTGCAGAATGGGTACCAGCGGAATGCTGTAGTCCGGAACGACTGCCTGTAGTTCCAGCGGCGCCGATTTTGGGTTGGTAATGTCTGCGATGATGAAAAGGGATAAGCCGGCGAGAATTTTTATGGTTTCCGTGAAGTCCCGTTCCTGCGACTTTTCGAAGTCAAAAATGATCGGCACCAGATCCAGCGAACGCAGCTCTTCAGAAATTGCCTTCAGGATCACTTTTCTCTCCGGCGTAAACCGGCCCAGAATCAGAACGGCTTTTTTTCCAATCGTATTGATTACATCCCGGACCTTCTCATTGTTGAGCAGCAGGTAGACGAATTGAGCCACTTCCAGGTTATCTACCGTAATGCGTGACTCACGCTGGCGGCTTACGACCAGATTTGATTGCCCGGCAGGCGTTCCCTGCAAGCCCCAGACCGAGATTCCGTACACGCTGCTTCCCGACAAATCGGCTCCTTCGATGTTTACATCGGCAAAGTTGGCGTGCCGCAATTTGGCATTCCGCAGGCTTGCATTGCTCAGGTTCGCCTCGCGCAGGTAAGCTCCGTATAAACTGGCGTTGTTTAATATAGCATTGGAAAGGTTCGCTTTACTAAGGGTCGCTTTACCCAGATCCGCACCCGCAAAATTTGCTCCGCTTAAATCCAGCTTTCTCAAATAGGCCCTTCTCAGGTCGGGAATTACCTCAGGCTGGTCTTTACGCCACTGATTCCACGCTGGTACGCCTTTTTGAAGAATAGCCAAGTGCTCATCGTTCGCCATCAAGCCAATCATTTATAAATGCTTCATTCATTAACGCACCACCAACGCATTCGCCTATCCTTGACGCCCCTTTCCCCGTCCGCCTCTTCCAGGCACTCCCCGGTTACCCATATGTTACCTCCCAAATTGGCGAAGGGTCATCAGGCAACCAATACCTACTTCTAGGTATTTTTCGGCGCCCTTCGTTTTTTTTAACCGCTCAATTTACCGCCATCCATTTACTTCTCACCCCAGCAATTCGTAGCACTGCCGGGCAATCTCCAGTTCCTCGTTGGTGGGCACCACCAGCACCTTCACGCGGGAATCGGCGGTGCTGATGTCGCGGAGGCCGCCGCCCCGGGCCGCGTTCTTTGCCGGGTCCAGGCGGATGCCCAGGAAGTCCATGCCGGTGCAGACCAGCTCGCGGGTGCGGGCGTCGTTCTCCCCCACCCCGGCCGTAAACACCACCGCGTCGAGGCCGTTGAGCACGGCCGCGTAGGCGCCGATGTACTTTTTGATCCGGTAGGCGTACAGGTCGTAGGCCAGCCGGGCGTCGGGGTTGCCGCCTTCGAGGGCCTTGCCGATGTCGCGCATGTCGCTGAAGCCCGTCAGGCCCAGCATCCCGCTCCGCTTGTTGAGGATCGTGTTCACTTCGTCCACCCGGTAGCCCAGTTGGTTGACCAGGTAGAAGATCACCGAGGGGTCAATGTCGCCGCTGCGGGTGCCCATGACCAGGCCGCTCAGGGGGCCAAAGCCCATGCTGGTATCCACCGACCGGCCGCCGTCCACGGCCGTGATGCTGCACCCGTTGCCCAGGTGCACGGTGATGAGCTTGGCCCCCGGGCGGGCCAGGTGTTCGGCGGCCAGCCCGGCCACGTACTTGTGGCTCGTGCCGTGGAAGCCGTACGCCCGGAGGCGGTGGGCGGCGTAGAAGTCGCGGGGCACGGCGTAGCGGAAGGCTTTTTCGGGCATGGTCTGGTGAAAGGCCGTGTCGAAGACGGCCACCTGCCGGGCCCGCGGAAAGATTTTTTCGGCCACCCCGATGCCCAGCAGGTTGGGCGGGTTGTGGAGCGGGGCCAGCGAAAAGAGCTTTTCGATCTCCGCCTTCACCGCGTCCGTGATTTCGGCCGTGGCCGCGAAGCTTTCCCCGCCGTGCACCACCCGGTGGCCCACCACGTCAATCTGGCCCGGGTCGCCGATGACGCCGAGGACGGGGTCGGTGAGCAGCTTGTTGACCTCCACCAGGCCGGCCCGGTGGTCGGGAATGTCCACGTTGCGCTTCACGGTTTCCTCCCCCCCGTCGCGGTACACCTTGTGGGTAATGACGGCGCCCTCCAGGCCGATGCGTTCCACCAGCCCGCTGCACACCGGCTGGTCGCTGGGCATGTTGAAC
>CADCTQ010000279.1 GCA_902805615.1 uncultured Cytophagales bacterium | reverse complement strand
GCGGCCGGCTACCGGGCTGCCGATGATCTGTTCGCCCTGCCCGCTGTAGCGGTAGAGCAAAGCGTTCACCCCCGCCAGAAGGCCCATGAACAGGGTGGCTCCCTCCCCCTGGAACAGGGCTTTGAGCCGGCCCGTGAGCCCTCCCTCTAAAGAACGGCTCACGCTGCCGCCCCGGTAGGTCTTCACCGCCGGCCGCGGCCGGTCAGCGGGCAACTCCAGCACGGGCAACTCACCCGAAAGCTGACCCAGCCAGTAGGCGCGCTCAGCCGAAAGGGCCGCCCCGGCCAGTTGCTGCTGCTGCCAGAGGGCGTAGTCCTTGTACTGCAAGGACAGCTCGGGCAGGCCGGCCGGCTGGCCCGTGCGGCGGCGGTGGTAGAGGGTGAGCACCTCCCCCAGCAGCACTTCCATCGACCAGCCGTCGGAGATGATGTGGTGCATCAGGTAGACCAACACCCACTGCTCAGGACCGGTGCGGTAGAGGCCGCTGCGCAGCAGCGGGCCTGCGGCCAGGTCGAAGGGCTGGCTCAGCTGACGGCTCACCAACGCGTCAACGGCCGCCAGGGGGTCTTGCTGGCCGTGGAGTTGGTGGTAGTCAATGGCAAAGTCCACCCGGGGCAGCACAAACTGGTGCACGTCCCCCTGCTCGTCCTCGCGGAAGACCGTGCGCAGCACCTCGTGGCGCTCAATGAGGGCCTGGAAGGCGTACTCAAGGGCCTGCCGGTCGAGGGGGCCTTCCAGCCGGTAGACATCGGCCATGGTGTAGGCCTGGTTGCCCTCCCCCATCTGGCTGAGCACCCACAACCGCCGCTGGGACGAGGACAACGGGTAGGACGCCTGCACTCCTGCCCGGGAAATGACTGGCCTGGTTGCCGTGTCTTCGGCTGCATTGTTTTCTAAAAATGCGATCAACGCCGCTTTATACTGCCTGATTTCCGCCAGCAAATCCGGCGGAATCACGGCAGTGGAAGCGCCAACCCGTAAATTCTGGCCGCTCAAAGAAATCCGGATGTTATTTTCTCTCAGTCGTTTTAACAGGTCTTTCATTCCGCGAGTATCAATAGAAAACATACAACAAAGGCCCGTGCCGGAAGGCAGTTCCTGCCCGGCGCTCAGTTCCCGGCAATACCTTGCAGAGACAATAAGAATAAAGGGCAATGAAACAGCCGCTACTGGTGCACAGGGGCAGCAGTAGGATGGTTGGATGCGCCACAGGGCCGGCTATTCCAAAGGTTTTTGGTGAGAAAAGAAAAAAAGCAGAGCACCCCCCGTACGCACGGCGGATTAGATTCTAACGGATCTAACTTCAGGAAAATAAACGTAATTTTTTCTCCGGATGCGGGTGCAGAATTTATTTTCTGCCTCCTGCTATTTTTTGAAAAAGACCCGGCGTTAGAAATTACGGCGTAGAATTACGGTGTTATGGAAAGGAAGAATTATCCTTCCGATGCCTCAAAAAGGAGTGCAGTACCGGGGATGACGGGGTAAGCAGGAAATAAAATCGACATATTAAGGTTAAATAGATGGTTTGGTAAATCACAAAAAAGGCAGTCAGCCAACGTTAATTTTGCATTAAATCATAAAACACCCTCAAAAGAAGGGTCACTCAGCACCAGGATCCAATTTTTACATTAAATTCACTTTTTTACGAACATTTGCCCAGCTGTATTCACCCTACTGCGCATGGCACCCTTTTACGAATCTGAGCTTAAAATTAACGAGAACAAATTGAATAGCCTAGTTTTCACGTTAAATTATCGACACAAATTCACTTTCTGATTTATTACCGAGCCACATTCTCTCGTCAATAAGTGCCGCTATTTGCTTAACGTTCTGTAAATTAAAGAAATCTTCAAGTCCCATGTTGATCTGGAAAGTTTCTTTAATTTTCTTGAGCAGGATCATTGCCTTCAGCGAATCGCCGCCGAGTTCAAAGAAGCTGTCTTCAGCACCAACGCCCTCGATGCCGAAAAATGCTTCGATCAGGCCGGCCAGCCGTATTTCCGTGTCGGTTTGCGGGGCCGAGTAGGTCGTGCTCACGTTGGGCCGCTCGGCCGGGCTTGCCCCGGCGGCCGGCTGATTCGCGCCGGGCGCGTCGCCGGCAGCGGGCGCCTGGTAGGCCCGGTGCAGCCTGGCGCGCAAATCCTCCCTGGTTTGCAGGAGTACGGGAGCCCCCTGCACCGTCAGGCTCCACTCAAACAGGGCCGTGATCTCTTCGGGTATCAGGCCATTGGCCGGCTGCCGCGGCCCGGCCGCGTTGCCCTCCCCGGCAAACGCCAGTTCGGAAAGTTGCACGCTTTTCCAGTGGGGCAGCTGCGCCGTGAGGGCCGTCACGAAGTGGTCCATGTAGGCGTTGGCAGCCGCGTAGGCAGCATAGCTGATGCCCCCCAGCGTGGCCGACAGGCTGGAGGCCAGCCAGACGAAATCCAGGGCCGCGTCTTTGAAGACTTCGTGCAGTGCGGCGACGCCCCCGACTTTGGCGGCAAATACCGACAGCGTTTTCGCCGCGGTGATGTCTTCGCTCAGTTCAAAATCCCGCCGGTTGATGTTGCCGGCCGCGTGGATGATGCCCCGGATGGGTCCCAGCTGCCGGGCCACTTCGACGGCCATTTGCCGGAGCGCAGCCGCATCGGCAACGTCCACGGGGTAATACGTTACGTCCGAACCCAGCTCCCGCAATTCGTGCAGCCGGTGCAGGAGTACGGGGTGCTCCCGGCCGTCGTCCAGCCGGGTCCGGCCCGTGAGCACCAGCTTCGCCCCGTATCTGGCGGCCAGGTGGCGGCTCAGGACGTAGCCCAGGTTGCCGAGCCCACCGGTGACCAGGTACACGCCGCCTTTTTTCAGCGGGGGGTTGGCACCTTCCAGTTCCTGCGTATTGCGCTGAAAGTCGGGCACCCAGCGCCGCCCGTTGCGCAGCGCGACGATCCGCGCGGCGGGGTCGGGCACCGACAGTTCGGCCAGCAGTTGCCGGGCCAGCACCCCGGGTTGGTCATCCTGGCACACGTCAATGTGGCGGCAGGCGATTGAGCCGTGTTCCTGGGAAATTACGTTTACCAGGCCCAGGGCCAGCGAGGCGGCGTATGAACCTTTTTCAAGCCCCGTAACCGGGTGCAACCCGTCGGTGACGAGGGCGATCCGCTTTTCTTCCCGGTCCCCGGCCTCTGCCAGCAGGGCCTTCAGGATGTTCGCCACGGCCAGGTAAGCCAGGTGGAGTTCCCGGCTCCCGGGGTGCAACGGTACGGACCCCTGGCCCAGCAGCATCGTCCAGCAGTACACAAGATCGGTGGCGCCGAGCCCGTCCCGTGTGAGTGTCTCGAACAATGCCCGGTAGCTTTCCGCATCCGCGTAGGGTACCGTGTAGCTGAGCCTCGAGCGCCGGGCGTACGTTTCGCCCGGGCGCACCCGTACAACTTCCCCGGCCTCCGGGGAAACCGCCTGCTCGAAGGCGGCTTCCAGCGCCTGGTTGTCGGCAAACAGGACGTATACTTTCCGGCCGGGCCGGGGTGCCGCCGGCATTGCCACCTGGTTTTTCCAGACGGGGTAGTACACCGAGTCTTTCAGTTCGTTCCGTGGCAGGAGGCCGCCGCCCAGGTCGCTTTGCTCAAGCGGGTTGACCGTGGTCGGGAAGCGCCCCTGTTCGAAGGGATACGTGGGCAGGGAAACCTTCCGGCGTCGCTCCGGTTTGTAATAGCCTTGCCAATCAATGGTTCCACCCGATTGCCACAACTGTCCGATCCGCTTCAGCAAATATTCCGCATCGTCGCCGCTTTCCTTGCCGGTGCGCATCAGGTTGACGCCCGCGGTTTCCGGGCCGGGGGCGAGTTGCCGGAGCAGCCCCACCAGGGTATGTCCGGGCCCCACTTCCACGAAAGCCGGGGCGGGGTGCAGGCGCAGTAGTTTGCCCATTCCTTCCGAGAACCGGACCGTCTCGCGCAGGTGTCGTACCCAGTAGGCGGCCGTGCTTACTTCCTCGCCGGCAAAATCACCCGTTACGTTCGAGACGAAGGAAAGCTGGGGGCGGTGCAGCGTGATCTTGCCCAGTTCGGCGGCGAAGGCGGGCAGGACCTCGTCGAGCATGGCGGAATGAAAAGCGTGGGAAGTGCTGAGCCGGACGAAGGGGACGCCGGCCTGGTTCAACCTTTCGGTCAGCCCGGCAATGGCGGCGCCGTCGCCGGAGAAAACAACCTGCCGGGGACCGTTCACAGCGGCCAGCGACAGGCCGGCCGACAGGTAATCGCCCGCGTCCGCGGCGTTGAGGGAAGCGCTGACCATTCCGCCCGGCGGCAGCCGGCTGATGAGGTTTGCCCGCGCCACGAGCAGGCGCAGGGCATCCGGGAAGCTGAACACGCCGGCCAGGCACGCGGCCGTATACTCGCCGATGCTGTGCCCGATCATGCCCGCGGGGGCCAGCCCCCACGACATTACCAAGCGGGCCAGGGCGTATTCCACCAGGAAAACCAGCGGCTGGGTGTATTTGGTATCCGCGATGGACGCGTTTTCTCCCTCCGGGGGAAACAGCACCTGCTGGTAGCGTTCGCCGGTCAATTGTTCGATGAGGCCGAAACCTTCGTCCATCGTCTGGCGGAAAGCGGGTTCGGTGCGGTACAGCCCGAGGCCCATGCGGGTGTACTGGCTGCCCTGCCCGGGAAACATGAACACCAGGGGCCCGGCGGGCGGCGGGGTTTTGTGCGCCCCCGGCTGCGGGTGCTCCAGGGCGGGCAACAGGTCGGCCGCGTCGCGGTACACGATCGCCGAACGGTACTTGAAGTGCCGGCGCCCGGTTGCCAGGGTATACGACACGTCGGGGAGGTGCACGCCGGGCGTCTGGCGGACGAATTCCCTGACCCGGTCCGCGTACCGCCGCAGGGCTTGTTCCGACTTTGCCGACAAGGTCAATACCCTGAACGGTCTTTCCGGGCCCGCCGCGGCTGCGGGTGTTGCCGGCGGGGCCTCTTCCAGTACCACGTGGGCGTTGGTGCCCCCGATGCCGAATGAGCTGACGCCGGCCCGCCGGAGAACGCCTTCGGGCGGGGCCCAGGGACTGAGCGCGGCATTCACGTAGAACGGCCCCGCCGCGAAGTCTACCTCGGGGTTGGGTTCCTTAAAATGCAGCGTGGCAGGCAATTGCTTGAACTTCAGGCACAACGCGGTCTTGATGAGGCCGGCAATCCCGGCGGCCGTATCGAGGTGGCCAATGTTGGTCTTGACCGACCCGATGGCGCAACGGTGGTTGCGGTTGTGGTTGAAAGCCAGGTTGAGGGCCGCCAGTTCAATGGGGTCGCCCAACCGGGTGCCGGTGCCGTGCGCCTCCACGTAGCTGACCGTTTCGGGCTCAACGGCCGCCATGACGAGGGCTTTGCGAATGCAGTCGGCCTGCCCTTCGATGCTCGGAGCCGTAAAGCCGACCTTGCGGTTGCCGTCGCTGTTGATTGCGCTGCCGCGGATCACTGCGTAGATCTGGTCTTCATCCTTGATGGCGTCGGCCAACCTTTTGAGCACCACCACGCCGGCGCCTTCCCCGCCTACGCAACCGCTGGCGTCTTTGTCGAAGGCCCGGCAATGCCCGTCGGCGGAATCAATCATGCCCTCCTGGTACTGGTACCCTTTCTGTTTCTGCGTATTGAGGGTTACGCCCCCGGCAACCGCCATTTTCACTTCCCCGAAGAGCAGGCTCTTGCAGGCCAGGTTTACGGCCACCAGCGAGGTGGAGCAGGCCGTATTCACCGAAAAGGCGGGCCCCGCCAGGTTGAGTTTGTAAGCAACCAATGAGGCCAGGTAGTCTTTGTTGTTCAGGTGGCTCAGGGTAAATTCGTCCATTTCGCCCGATGCATTCTGGAGCATCGAGTATACTTTCCAGTTGAGGTCCTGCCCGGCTCCCGCAAAGAGCCCGGTCAATCCCTTGCTTTCCCCGGGTACGTAGCCGGCGTCTTCCAGCGCTTCCCAGACGCATTCGTGGAACACCCGGTGTTCGGGGTGCATGGCTTTTGCTTCGTGCGGCCGGTAATCGAAAAAGGGGGCATCAAAGGCATCTTTGTCGTCCAGGTAGGCCCCGGCCCGCACGTAGCCGGGCCGCTCTACCTCGGATTTGGGCATGCCTAAGGCCGCCAGTTCGTCGGCGGAAAAAAACCGGACCGACTCCGTGCCCTGCACCAGGTTGTTCCAGAAGGCCCGCCAGTCGGGGGCTCCCGGAAAACGGCAAGCCATGCCTACGATTGCCACTTCCAGGCCCGTATATTTTTGGTTATTCTTCATCTGCGCTTCTGTTTAACATCAACAAACCGATTGTGTGCTCCATGATGCCTACCGATTCCCGGAGGTCTTCGGCCGTTTCGGCGACCGGCTCGGCGGGTTCGGCACCCAGGTGGCCGGCAAGGGCATGGATGTTGGGTAATTTAAAGGCTGTTACGGCGGCGATGGGGATACCCAGCCGTTCGTTGACCAGGCTCACCATCCGGATCAGCTTCACGGAGTTGCCGCCCACGTCAAAAAAGTTATCGTACACCCCGACGTTGGGATTGCCCAGCACCTCCTGCCAGACCTGCACCAGTTGGGCTTCGAGTGCATTGCGGGGCGCCACGTACTGGTCACCGGCCGGCAGCGACGCCTCCTGCGGCGCGGGCAGGGCCCGGAGGTCAATTTTGCCGTTGGCCGTCAGCGGCATGGCGTCCAGCTGGACGTAGTAAGCCGGCAGCATGAACGACGGCAGGTGCTCGCCCAGGTACGCCCGGACGTCGGCGGCCCGCAGCGGTGTTTTGCCCGTCAGGTAGGCGGCCAGTTCGTGGCCGCCCTGGCCGTCGCCCTTTGCCACCACCACGGCCGCCTCCACGTCCGGGTGCGCCAGCAGGCGGGTCTCTACCTCCCCGGGTTCTACCCGGTAGCCGCGGACTTTCACCTGGTTGTCGCCGCGGCCGAGAAAGGCCATCGTGCCGTCGGGCAGCCATTTGCCCAGGTCCCCGGTCTTGTACATCCGGGCGCCTTCGTGGAACGGGTCGGCCACGAAACTGGCCTTGGTCAGGCGGTCGTTGCTGAGGTATTCCCGGGCCAGCCCGTCGCCGGCGATGTAGATTTCTCCCGTTGCGCCGCGGGGGAGCAGGTTCCGGCTTTTGTCCAGCACGTACACCCGGGTATTGCCCACGGGCCGCCCGATGGGCAGGTTGCCGGTGCCGTCCGCCGGGCTGCCGTCGTAGCGGTAGGCCAGGGAAGTGATTGTGGTTTCGGTGGGGCCGTATTCGTTGTAGAACGCGGCGTAGTCCTTCCATTTTTCGGCCAGGTTCCGCTTGCAGGCATCGCCGCCCACCACCACCCGCTTCAACCCGTTGTAAGGGCCCGGGGTGAGTTGTTCGAGGTAGCCCGGCGTTACGTGCAGGTGGGTGATGCCCTCCCGGTGCAGCAGGGCTTCGAGGGCCCGGGGTTCGAGCCGCTGCTCATCCCGGAGAATCACCGAGGCCGCGCCGTTGAACAGGGCCAGCCAGATCTGCTCGACCGATGGATCGAAACTGTAACTGAAAAAAAGGAGAATTTTGTCGTGGGGCCCGATCTGGTACACGCCGGCCTGGTAACAGAGCAGGTTCAGCACCGACCGGTGCTCCACCACTACGCCCTTGGGCTGCCCCGTAGAGCCGGAAGTATAGATCACGTAAGCGGCCGAGGCGGGTCCGGGGGCGACGTCAACCGGGGTCTTCGGGCAGGCATCCACCCGGGCGGCTTCGGCCGCTGCATCCACCACGCGGATGCCCTCCAGTTGCGCGACGGTTTCTTCGGGCAGGTGCTGCACCACCACCAGGCGGGCGGCTGTGTTCTCGAGGAGGTAGGCCACGCGGTGCGCGGGATAAGTCAAGTCTACCGGCACGTACGCACACCCGGCCTTGAGCACGGCGAGCATGGCGATGATCATTTCGGGGCACTTTTCCATCATCAGCGGCACGCGCCCCCCGGGCACGGCACCGTGTTGCAGCAGAAAATGGGCCAGTTGGTTTGAACGTTCGTCGAGTTGCCGGTAGGAGACGCGCTGGTCGCCGAAAATGAGCGCCACCGCGTCGGGGGTGCGGGCGGCTGCCGCGGCAAACAGGCCGGGAATCGTCTGGTCGGCGGGATAGGGGCTGGCCGTGTGCCCCAGCGCCAGGAGTTGCCGTTGTTCGGCGGGGTTCAGCATGGCAAGCGCCGCCGCCGGTTTGCCGGGGTCGGCGACCACCTCCCGGAGCAGGTTGCGGTAGTGCGCCATCATCCGGCGCATCGTGTCGTCGCTGAACAGGTCACTGCAATACTCCACCCGGAGCCCGAGCCCGGCTTCGGTGGCGGTGATCTCGAAGCTCAGGTCGAACTTTGCCGTTTGCGTCTCTGCTTCGAGCAGCGACAAGTGCACCTCTCCCAGGTCAATGCTTTCGAGGGAGGGTGCCTGCTGGACCGCAAACATGACCTGGAACAGGGGCGAACGGCTCAGGTCGCGTTTGGTGACCAGGCGTTCCACGATCTGCTCGAAGGGCACGTCCTGGTGGGCAAAGGCCCGGAGGGTGGTTTGCTTTACCCGTTGCAGCAGTTCCCGGAACGTGACCCCGCCGTCTACGTGGTTGCGCAGCACGAGGGTATTGACGAAGAAGCCGATCAGGTTTTCGGTGGCCCGCTGGGTGCGGTTGGTCGCTGGCGTGCCGATGCAGACGTCCTCCTGGCCGGTATAGCGGTACAGGAGCACGTTGAACGCTGCCAGGAGCGCCACGTACGGCGTTACGCCTTCCTGCTGGGCGAGCAGGCGCAGTTGCCCGGCAAGCGCCGCGTCGGGGGCCGCGTGCAGCACGTTCCCTTTCGTCGGCTGGACGGCCGGGCGGGGGTAGTCGAGCGGCAACTCGAGCGGAGCCGCCCCCCGCAGCTGTTCTTCCCAGTAGGCCAGTTGCCCGTTCACCAGGCGTTCGTCGAGGTGCCGTTGCTGCCAGAGGGCGTAATCGGCGTACTGGACCGCCAGGGGCGGCAGGTGGGCCGGCCGGTTTTCTTTCCGCGACCAGTACAGTTCGACGAACTCCTTCACCATGATCTGCATGGAGAGCCCGTCGGAGGCAATGTGGTGCACGACCACCAGCAGGATGCATTCCTGCGGGCCAACTTTATGCAGGCCCGCCCGGAGCAGGTAATCCTTCGACAGGTCAAACGGCCGGCGCAGGTATTCCTGCAGGTACTCGTCCGGCAGGTTGCCGCTGCCGGCCGCTTCGTGGTATTCGAGCGCCCAGTCCCCGGCCGGCCGCACTTGCTGGAAAGCCGTGCCGTCCGCTTCCCGCACGACGGTCCGGAGGGCTTCGTGCCGGGCGACGATCTGGCCGAAGATGAACCCGACCAGCGCGGCATCCACGTCGCCGGTCAGGCGGAGCGCCAGCGGCAGGTGGTACTGCACGCTGCCTCCCACCTTGTCAATGATCCAGAGGCGCTTCTGGGCGTGCGACAGGGGCACCCGGTCGCCGGCCGCCCGCGTTCCGGAGACGAGCGGCTCGGGCCGGGCGGTACTGGCGCCGAAGGCCTCATTGCGGAGGAAAGCGACGATCTCATCCCGTATGCTTTTGACTTCTTCGATCACGGCCGGGTCTATCTTCCCCCCGTTTTCGGCCCTGACGGAAAGCTGATCGCCTTGCAGGGCCACCTGCACGCCCCGCTTCCTGGCCTTTGCCAGCACCTCAATAACCTTGTTGAGCCCGGTTGTCATCCTCATAACGTTAGGTAAAAAGCCTGCTATAACAGAATCGTTTCGGATTCTTCGCCGCCCGCCGGGCGGGCACCTGCCGCAACCACGGACAGGTAGTCGGCCAGGCCGGCAATGTTGGTGAATTGAAAAAGTACGTCCATCGGGACCTGTAACCCAAACTCCTCCTTGATGAGGGCCACGACCCGGATCGCCAGCAGGGAGTCGCCGCCCAGCTTGAAAAAATCGTCGTAGATGCCCACCCGCGGAATCCCCATCAGTTCCTGCCAGCCATTTGCCAGCTTTTCTTCCACTTCGTTGCGGGGCGGGGCGTACGCGGCCCCGCCGGTGCCGGTCCCGTGCAATGCGAGGAGCTTCTTTTTGTCCACTTTCTTGTTGTGGGTCAGGGGGAAAGCCGGCAGCACCGTCCAGGCGGAGGGCACCATGTACTCGGGCAGCTTTGCCGACAGGTACTTGGTCATTTGCGCCGGGTCAAATTCGCCTTCGGATGCTACAAAAGCGATGAGTTGCCGGTTTCCCGGGGCGTTATCCTTCACCAGCACGGTGCATTGTTTCACCCCGTCATGCTGGCTGATCACGTGTTCGATTTCCGCCAGTTCCACCCGGAAACCCCTCAGTTTCACCTGTTCGTCGTTGCGGCCCCCGAATGCAATGCTTCCGTCGGGCAGCCACTTGCCCAAATCCCCGGTGCGGTACACCTTCTCGCCGGGCCGGCCGCCGAAAGGATGGGGCACGAACCTGGCGGCCGTCAGGTCGGGTTGTTTGAGGTAGCCCCGGGCGACGCCGGCGCCGCCCACGTACATTTCACCGGGCAGTCCTTCGGGCATCAACTGTCCGTCGGCGTTCATGATCAGCACCTGGGCGTTGGCAATGGGAAAACCGATGCTTTCGGCCACTGCGGGGTCCATGCCGGGCGTTATCTTGTGGATGGTTGCGCACACGGTGCATTCGGTAGGCCCGTACGCGTTGAAATAATCGGCGTGCCGGCTCAGCGCCAGCGCGGCTTCGGCATTGAGCTTTTCCCCGGCGCTGATGATGACCCGGAGAAAGCTGAACGCCTGCCAGGCGATGGCACCCAGGTAGGAAGGCGGCAGGGTCAGTACCGTGACTCCGGCGTCGCGCAGCCCCTGGAGAAAAAGCCGGTCGTCCTTGATCACGGCCCGGTCGGGCACGACCAGTCGGGCGCCGGCGCACAGCGCCATGCACATTTCCGACACTGACGCATCGAAGGAAATGGAAGCAAACAGGAGCACCGCGTCAGTTTCCCTGATCCCGAACTGGCCCACCTGGTCGAGCACCATGTTCACCAGTCCGCCGTGTTCGAGCATCACGCCTTTGGGCTGCCCGGTAGAACCTGACGTGTAGATGACGTAGGCCAGCCGGGACGCCTTGCCGGCCGCGGCGGGGTTGGGCAGGTCGTCCGTGCCGCCGCCCGGCTCCATGTCGAGCAGGAATACGTCGCCGCCGTAGTAATCCTGCCGGAAGTACAACCACGACTCAGTGATGAGCAGTTTCACGTCGGCATTGGTGAGAAAGAACTGCTTTCTTTCATCGGGTAACGCAGGGTCAATGGGCAGGTAGGCGGCCCCCGTCTTCCAGACGGCCAGGATGGCGACAATGAGCTGCCCGGAGTTTTCGGCCATCAGCCCGACAATGTCTTCTTCGCCCACGGCAAACCGTTCGGCCAGTTGCCCGGCCAGGTGGTTGGCGTTCCGGTTAAGTTCGGCGTACGTCAGCTGCCGGTCGCCGTATTGCACGGCCACCGCGTCGGGCGTCTGCGCGGCGCGGGCCTCGATCAACTGGACGACCGTCTGGTCGGAGGCGCGCGCCGGGCCCGCGTTGCCCGACTGGCTGAGCAGCCGTTTCTTTTCCGCCTCGTCGAGCAGGTCAACGTCCCGGATGGTCTGGTTCAGGTTGGTCAGGCACGAGGCCACCCGCGAGAGGTGCACCGCCAGGTTGCCGATGAAGGCCTGGGAGAATACGCCGGCATCGTACTGGAACAGCAGGCCGACGCCTTCCCCGCCGCGTTGCAGTTCGATGACCAGGGAATACCGGCGCGGGGTTTCCCGGGCGTGGATCGCGGGGTATTTCAACAGCAGTTCCGGCCCGTGCCCTTGCTGGCCGGCGGCCGTCCCGTAGGCGGGCAGGTCCTGGTGCAGGTAACTCTCCTTGACGGTTTTGCTGACGGCATTCAGGTACTCCCGCAGGGTGGCATGGCTGTCCACGTCCAGGCACAAAGGGACGTTTTGCAGTGCCGGCGTGGCGGGGTTGCCGAAGGCCGGCGAATGCACGATCAGCTTGTCGCGGCCGGCGTATTTTTTGAGGACCACCGCCAGGGAAGCCAGTACGCACACGAAAAGCGCCGAGTCATCGCCTTTGGTGAGGGCAAGGAGTGCCTCCCCGCCCTGGCCGCGCAGGGAATGCGCGTAGCGGGCTGTGGTTTGCCCGCCGGTTGCCGCCTTGCCGGGCAGCACTTCTTCGTATTCACCCGTAAGGCGCTTCTCCCAAAACGCGGAATCCAGCTCGTAGCCCTTTTTCTCCTGTGTTGCTGTTTGCATCTTATATTCTGATTATTAAAAACTTACATTGAAATGATTATCCAGTGTGCTGGCAAATGCCCTCGCTTTGTCGTTGCCGTACAGGATGTCTCCGATCCCGGCGGCCGGGTCGTTGGGCACCTGGCTGACCAGCGCTAAAAACCGGTCGAGGAATACCCGGACGGTTTCCGCCTTGAACAACCCTTTGTTGTAGTCAAAATTCACGTCGATCCAATCTTCCCTTTCGATGAATTCGAACCTCAGGTCAACGGAAGAGGGCGTCATTTCCAGCGGGCAGTGTTCTACCAGCAGGTCAGCCGTGCCGCCGATGTTCTCCTTGTGAACTTGTAAATTCTGCAACACCACCACGACGTCGAACAGGGGGGCCCGGGCCGTACTCCGGGCGAGGCCCAGGTCGGCAACGACTTTATCGAACGGGTACAACAAGTGCTGGTGGTTGGCGAGCATTCCCTCCCGGACGCGCTGCAGGAGGCCGGCGAACGTGTCCGCACTGGTTACGGTGGTTCGCAGCGCAACGGTATTGAGGTAAAACCCGATCTGGTTTTCCAGTTCCAGGTGGTCCCTCAGTGAGACCGGGTACCCGACGATGATGTCGGGCTGGCCGGTGAGGCTGAACAACAACACCTTTGCCAGCCCCATGAGCACGGTGTACAGGCTGCTGTCATGCTGGTTGGCCAGTTGCGTCAGGCGCAGGTATGACTCCCGGTCAATGGTTCCGCTCACCAAGCCGCCCCGGTGGGAGAGTACGTCGGGGCGGGGAAAGTCGGTGGGCAGGTTGAGCCGGGGCACCGGCGTGTCGCCCAGCCGCCCCAGCCAGTAGGCCCGGTGTTCGCCTGCCTGGTCGCCTTCCAACTGCTGGTTCTGCCAGTGGGCGTAGTCGCGGTACTGGATGCGCAAAGGTGGCAAACCGGGCCCCTGGCCCCGCCGGCCGGCGTTGTAGAAGGCGATGAGTTCCCTGACCATCACTTCCATCGACCAGCCGTCGGTGATGATGTGGTGCAGCGTGAGCAGCAGGTAGTAGGTCTGGGGGCCCGTCCGCAGCAGGCTGGCCCGCACCAGCGGTCCCTTCTCTAGCTCGAAGACCTTCTCGAGCTCTAGCCGGGCCCGCTCCCCGATCACTTCCCCGGCCCGGCTCACTCCGCGCAGGTCCTCGACGGCCAGCGCCCAGCCGGCCGAACCGGCTGCCACCACGCGCTGGACGGGCACGCCCTCCACCACCCCAAACACCGTCCGCAGGCTCTCGTGGCGGGCCAGCAGGGCGTCAAAGGCCCCGCGCAAGCTCCCCTCATCGAGTTCGCCCTGCAAGCGGTAGAGCCCGCTGATGTTGTAGGCCAGCGAGCCTTCGGCCCGCTGGCTGAGAATCCACAGCCGCCGCTGGGCGTGCGAGACGGGGTAGTGATCCGCCCGAGCCGTCACGGGGATGGACGGGCTCTGCACGCCTGGTCCTCCGCTTTGCCCCAGCCGTTCTTCCACGAGGCGGCTCAGGGCCGCCAGGGTGGGATGGCTGAACAACTCGTGCAGGCCCACCTCCACGCCCCACTGCTGGCGCAGCCGGCTCAATATCTGCACGGCCCGCAGGCTGTGGCCGCCCAGTTCGAAGAAGTTGTCCTGCATGCCCACCCGCTCACGGCCCAGCACCCCCTGCCAGAGCTGGGCCAGTTGGCC
>CADCTQ010000278.1 GCA_902805615.1 uncultured Cytophagales bacterium | reverse complement strand
CGGGGCCAGCGACGAAAACGGCACCCGCAGACTCGCCATCACCCGCGACGGCGGCACCTCCAGTACCCGCACGGGCGTGGTCGTGGGCGGCAGCATGGTGGGCTACGGCGACCCCAACGATTCGAAGGTCTTTTTCATGGGCAACCAGCGGAGCGTGGACGAAGGGCTGAGCTGGTCCCCCATGACGGCCTGCGACGGCGTGTTCATCTCCAACCCCGCCGGCGCGAAGGAACTCTACGGCCGCAAGGGGCGCAACGTCATCCGTTCCCTCGACCGCGGCGCCACCTGGACGACCCTCGGGGCGGTGCTCCACGACATTGCGGACCTGGCCTACGACCCGGGCAACAACCGCGTGTACGTGGCCTGCGGCGACAACGGCCTCTTCCAGCTCGACGTCACCCCCGGCACGGTCACCGACATTTCCACCCGCATTCCCGCCGACCAGTTCGGCAACCGCCGCTTTTTCACCGTGGCCGTAGACCCCACCGAGCCCAACGTCGTGTACACCGGCGGGGCGCGGCACATCTACAACACCGACGTGTCGGTGGCCCGCTCCACCGACGGCGGCGTGACCTGGATTCCGCTCACGCGCAGCCCGCGGCACAACAACCCGCAGTTCGGCAACGACGGCGGCCGGGAGGCCGAGGCCATGCGCGTCAACCCCTGGAACCGCGACCTGCACGTGGGCACCAACTGCTACGGCATGTGGAAGATCGGTCCGCCCGCCGCCACGGGCTCCGGCGCCGACCTGGTGGTGACCAACCTCACCTACACCCCGGCCGCGCCGGTGCTGGGCACGGCCGTCACCTTCAAGGCCACCGTGCGCAACAAGGGCAACGCCGCCACCCCCGCCGGTACGGCCGTGCGGGTCAACTTCCTGGTGAACGGCACGCTGGTGACTTATTCCGACAACTACACCACCGCCATTCCCGCCGGCGGCGAAGTGACCGTCACGGCCAATGGCGGCAACTGGACGGCCACGGTGGGCACCCACACGCTGCGGGCCGTGGCGGACCCCGCCGGCACCATTGCCGAACGCAACGAGGCCAACAACGCCCTGCACGCCTTCCTGAAGGTGGTAGACCCCGCCGTCCCCACCCCGCCGGGCAACCTGCGCCTGGGCGGCCGGCTCGGCGCCACCACCATTCCGCTGGCCTGGAACGCGGCCACCGACGACGTGGCCGTAACCGGCTACCGCATCTACAACGGCTCCACGCTGGCGGCCACCGTGGGCAACGTGACCACGGCCACCATCACGGGCCTGGAGCCGGTCACGCCGTACTCCTTTACCGTGAAAGCCATTGACGTGGGGAACCGCGAATCGGACGCCAGCAACGTGGCAAACCTCAAAACCGCCCCCGTGCCCGTGGCGTCGGGCCTGACCACCACGGCCGTTACGATTGACGGCCTGCTCAACGAGGCCAACTGGCAACTCAAGCACAACGTGACCCGCACGGTGGTCGGCAGCGGCGCCAACAACACGACCACTTTCGGCACGCTGTGGGACGCGACCTACCTGTACGTGGCCGTGAAGGTGCTCGACGCCAACCTCTACAGCACCGACTGGCGCAACCACAACAACGACGGCATCGAGATCTACGTGGACGGCAACCACAACCGCATCGAGTACGAAGCCCCCTACGACGTGACGTACGGCAAGGTCTACAACGGCACGGGCTTCTACGGGTCCACCAACCGCACGGGTGTGGTGGTGCAGTCGGCCCTCATCACGGGCGGCTACTCGGTGGAGTTCCGCATTCCCTGGAGCACCCTCGGCGTGACCTCGCCCGCGAACGGCATGACGCTGGGCTTCGACGTGGGCAACAACGACGACGACGCGGGCACCCTCCGCAGCAGCCAGCTCATGTGGCACGGCCCCGACAACAACTGGCAGACCACCGCCAACTTCGGGGCGCTGATCCTCAACACGGATACGCAGGCGCCCACGGCCCCCGCCAACCTGGCCGTGTCGGGCACGCCGGGCCAGAACAGCGTGAACCTCACCTGGTCGGCTGCCACCGACAACGTGGGCGTGACGGGCTACAACGTGTACAACGGCACCACGCTGCTCAAATTCTCCAGCACCACCAGCACCACCGTCACCGGCCTGAGCCCGGCCACCAACTACAGCTTCACGGTGAAAGCCCTCGACAACGGCAGCAACGAATCGGCGGCCAGCAACGCGGTGGGTGTCCGCACCGCCGCCCCCGCCTCGGTTTCGGCCAAACGCATTGCCTCGACGATCACGGTGAACGGCGCCCTGGCGGAAGCCGACTGGAACCTGGCAACCCCGGCGGCGAAAGCCGTGTCGGGTACCAACAACAACACCACGACCTTCGGCACGCTGTGGGACGCGACCTACCTCTACGTGGGCGTGAAGGTGCTCGACGCCAACCTGCACGGCTCGGCGCAGTACTGGAACACGGACGCCGTGGAGGTGTACGTGGACGCCGACAACAACGGGGGTACCGCCTACGACACCAAGGACCGGCAGTACATCAAGGTGTTCGGGGATACCACGCTCTACAGCAGCCAGGCCAAAACCGGGGTGCGGCAAGCGGTGACGGCCATCACGGGCGGCTACTCGGTGGAAATGGCGATTCCCTGGACCAACCTGGGCATTACGCCGGGCGAAAACATGGTCATCGGCTTTGACGTCGCCAACAACGACGACGACACCGGCGGCGGCCGCACGGTGCAGACGGTCTGGAACGGCACGGCCGACAACTGGTTCAACACCATTGCCTTCGGTGACCTGACGCTGGCCGGCGCGGGCACCCTCCCCCCCGCTACCTGGACCAAGGTGGACGACGGTGACGCGGCTGTAACCTACAGCGGCACCGACTGGGGTTCGTGGAACGGCAACGGGGGCTACCTGAACTCGGAACACTTCAGTGAAACCACCGGCGCGGTAGCTACTTTCAGCTTTACCGGCACCAAGGCCCGCTTCTACGGCTTCAGGCGCGACGACCTGGGCTTCGCCGAAATCCTGGTGGACAACGTGCTCAAGGCAACGGTGGACTGCTACAACGCCGGCCGCCTCGTGGACCAACTCCTGTACGAGACGGAAGCCCTGCCGGTGGGCCCGCACACGCTGAAAGTACGGGTAAAAGGCACCAAAAACGCCGCCAGCCTCGGCACGGAGCTGGTCCTGGACGCTTTTGCCTACACGTCGGCCACGGGCTGCACGGCCAGCGGTACGATCCTGCGCGAACAGTGGGACGGCCTCACGGGCGGGGCGGTGCACAACCTGACGCAAAGCCCCAACTATCCCAACAGCCCGTCGAGCAGTTCGCAGCTTACGATCTTCGAAGGGCCGACCAACTTTGCCGATGCGTACGGCTCCCGCATCCGGGGCTACGTGTGCGCCCCCGAAACGGGCAACTACACCTTCTGGATCGCCAGCGACGACAACTCGGAACTGTGGCTGAGCACGTCCGACAACCCGGCCAACAAGGTGCTCATTGCCTCCGTCAACGGCTGGACCGGCGTACGGGCGTGGACGCAACTGGCCTCGCAGCAGTCGGTCACCATTCCGCTCACGGCCGGGCAGCGGTACTACGTTGAGGCGCTGCAGAAGGACGGCGGGGGCGGCGACCACGTTTCGGTGGGCTGGCAGTTGCCCTCGGGTACCCTCGAACGGCCCATTCCGGGTGACCGGCTGTCGCCGTGGGTGAACGCCGCCCGGCAGGCAACCGATGCCCCGGCCGAGTCGCCGGACGAGCGGCTGCGCGTGTTCCCGGTGCCGGCCCGCGACAAGGTGACGGTCGTGTTCCGGGCCGAGGTGGCGGGCGAAGCCACGGTGCAGGTGTACGACGGCCTGGGGCGGCGCAAGCTCTCCGTAAAAACGTTGGCAGTGCGCGGCGAGAACAAGCTGGAACTTGCCACCGGTACGCTGGAAGACGGCCTGTACTTCCTCCAGGTCACCACCGGCACCGGCACGCTGACCCGGAAGCTGGTCACGCGGCGGTAGCACCTTGTTGTATTTGCATGAAAAAGCCTTTCCCGCGGGAAAGGCTTTTTTCGTATGATCGTCACCAGCACCCCGCCGCCGGGCTGTTGATACAAAGCGGAAAAGGTGTATGCTCCCTTAGAAAGCGAACTCCATCCTGATCGTGTCGGCGGCATCCGCGGGGACCCGCTTTTCGAGCAGGAGTCGGGAGAAGCTATTGTCGTCCGGGATCCCGTACACGCCGATTGGCTCCAGCGGAAGGGCCTTCAGGTACACGGTGGTGTCGCGGGAAGTGGCCGGGGCTTTGAAATCAATGAGATCATACCGGGAATTGATGATAAATCTTTTATAGGCCGGGGAGTTGATCCGCAGGTCGGCGCTAACCGTTTTGAGCGATTTGACCAGGAAGTTGAACTGGTTCTTTTTCCCCTCCGTGACCCGGTACAATTCCTCCTGCACGATCTCCGCGTCGGGGTTGGGCTGGTCGTATATGTCCAATGGCACAAAGGCATCGCCCTTGCGGTAGATGCTGATCCCGACGGCGTAGTTGGTCCGGCGCTGGTCGCGGAACTTGAACTGGTAGTACCCATTGGCGTCCGTAACGGCGGTGTCGAGGATCGTCCGGCACCGGTCGCCGAAGAATACCACCGAAGCATTGCACGTAAACAAGAGCAGTCTGGCTCCCGCAACCGGCTGCCCGGTCAGGCTGTCGGTCACGTAGCCCCGGGCAAGCGTCCGGCCATCGGTCAGAATGAAGTCGTCGCAGGCGGTCAGGCCCAGGCAGGCCAGCAGCAGTAAGATGTGTTTTATGTGTTTTTTCATGGAAGCGCCGGAAAAAGGGCCTTTACGAGCCCCTGAAGGTTGGCGTATTCGCATTGACCCGGGAACCGGGTCTTTGGTTGCAAGCCTCCCGTACGCCTGCATTCTTCCCGGTCACGCCCGGCCGGCATCCTGACCGGGCCAGTACCGGCGCAGCAGCAATTCCCGGTTTGGCATTGCAGGTGATGACAAGTGAGTCATAAATGGTTGATTATGGGTAAGCGAGTTGTCGTTGGTGAAAGTCCCGGAGGGACGCCCTGTTCCTAGATACGTCTTCGCCCCCTCACGCATGAGCTCCGTAGGAGCGACCTGTTCGCTGCCAGCATTTGAATTGAACATTTGAACAGGACGCTCCTACGGAGCTTGTGCATTACTGGGTGGCCCTTGCTAGGAACAGCACGCCCCTACGGGGCTTTCAACAACGCTTCCACCATTTGTATAACCGTATGCATTCGCTAAGAACAGGACGCTCCTCCGGAGGTTTGCCCGCTACGCCCATCAATCGTGTTACTTCATTAACGGCCACACTTCTATGACGTCGCTTCCACCTTTGGCCTCACTGTAATCAAGTGCATTCCTTCATTTTCCAAAACTGCACCATCTCTTCATCGGAGTTAATAACCCGGGAGATGCTGCCGGCGCAGTCGTTGCCTGCACGGCTGCCCTGGCCATCAACGGGGCTTCCCGCCAAACACCCCTTTTACTTTCCACCAGACGCGTTTGGGCCAGGACGGCTGGACCACGTAGAAAACATTGAGTCCGGTCAGGTCCTCGACCATTTGGAGGGTGAACGGGCCAGGCGTGGCCGGGGAGACGGCCACCTCCTGCGTTCTGAAGCCGATAAACGAAAACACCAGTGTATCAGCAGCACTAAGTTCCGCCGCATCTGCTTCCAGTTGAAACTCGCCTTGGTGCCCGGCGACCGTGCCGGTGGTGGTCCCTTTGAGGAGGACGTTGACGCCCGGCAGGGGTTGTTTGCTCCCTGCGTCAATCACCTTGCCGGAAAGGACCACGGTCCGGGCCGAATCGCGCGGATCGGCGGCGGATTCGGGGACGGCGGCCTGGCGGGCGGGTTGCCGGGCAAACTGGGGGGCAGGCACCCGGGCGTGGGCTTTCCCCGGACCGGGGTGCAGCAGCGAAACCGCGGCCGCGGTCGCCACCACCAGCGGGGCGGCGTACCCGAATTTGCGGGGGGCCGGCGTTTGTCCCCAGTGCGCCAGTTGCCGGCGGGAATACATGCCGCACACGGCGTAGTTGTTTTCGCGCTGCACGCGTTCGATTTCCTCCCAGCTGCACCCGGAAAAGTCGCGGATCAGCTTGGTGCACGTGCCGCAAATCCGTCCGCCCTCGGCCGGCTGCATGGCCGCCCAGTTCTCGCCGCAGTGTTTGGGTTTGGGTAGCATGGGTATTTCGTTGTCTTATTGTCAGGGATTAGATTTTCTTCAACTGAGGCTTTACCCTGCTAAAGAACTCCTCATAGTCATTATCGTACTCAGGCTCGGTTATTCTAGAAAAACCACAATTCTCAAACGTAATCCTCAGGTAGTCGATAAAAGTAGTATTGTGCTCCTCATTGAGAAAGGCACTGTCTATACTTGGTAGGGGTGTTATTTGAATCGCGTAGGGCGCACCGCCACTGGTATTATCCTTATGGTAGTAGTCGGCTGATAGTTCCAGGAAAGCGATATGGTCTTCTTCAAAGTACTGCCTCATATCCTCCTTCCAGTTTTCTTCTTCCTCACAGACGATTGAAACCAGGTCGTCAAGTGCAATGATTTGCACCGGGTCCGCGTACACCCAAATATAGTCTTCGTTGGTTTCATAGTCCCAAGCGAAGTTACACCCTCCAACTGCCCGGTAAAACATTTTAAGGGATTCGGGTACGTAACCGAACGGCTTTACGGTCGTCTCCAGCCTTTGCAGGAGCCGTTCCGTCTGGAGAAAAGGCTTTAGCAGGGGCCTATCCGAGTTGTAGGGAAATTCTCTCTTAAAAAGATAACCTATTCCGGTTAACCCTTTGTGGATCACGTTCAGGTTATAAGCAACCCGGCTGAAAGTTTCCTTGAGTACGTGATTCACGTCAGCATGATACGGAGCACCAAAGGCTTTTTGCCCCAACTCCGCAATATCGGCGTATACCGCAGTAGTTTCCCCGTTTTGGTACCGTTCGTAAAGAGTCATTCCTGATCTTGAAACAGAAGCGTTTGTTGTGGGTGTTGAACGAATTAGCAAAAGCCCTCAGCCCCTCCTCTAAAAAAGCCTACGATGAGGACACTTTTGCAAAAGATTCATAAAAGGCTACAGAGCCGTCAGTGAGACACTGACGGCGGCGCGATGACCTTTATCGAGGTAGTGAAGGACCGTTGTTGGTGTATCGTGCTGCCGTGGTCCGTGTCCCACTGACCACTTTTTAGCCCATCCCGAAATGTGTCCCAAACGCAGGGTATTGGCAAGCCACCCCTGGCGCCTCCTACCCTCCTACCTTCTTGGCCTTGTAGCCTTCGGCCAGCAGTACGGCCAGCGCCTTGTCGCGGAAGTCGCCTTGCAGCAGGATTTCGCCGTCCTTGGCGCTGCCGCCCACGCCGCACTTGGTCTTGAGCTTTTTGGTGAGGGTTTGCAGGTCGTCGTCGGTGCCCACGAAGCCCGTGATCAGCGTCACCTGCTTGCCGGCGCGGGCCTTTTTGTCGAGCATGACCCGAAGTTGCTGCCCGCCGGGCGGCAACGTCTGCGCGGGCTCCTCCCCCGACTGCTGGTACTGGAAATTGGGGTCCGTAGAATACACCACGCCCTCCCGGTTTTTTTTCTTGTCAGTCATCCGAATGAGTAGTAAGTGATGAGTGGTAAGCGATAAGTAGTTAGTGGTTGGTAGTAAGTGAAGGTTGCCGCGTGCGCCTCCTTCCCGATCCCCCGGTCTCCTTTCCTCCGGTCTCCGGCCTCCTTTTACATAAACCAGATCATCCGCACGGCGCCGTAGAGGCCCAGGCACAACAATACCGCGCCGATGACGCGGTTGACGGGCAGGCGTTGCAGGTCGAAGCGGCGGTCGAGGCGTTCCCCCATGGCGGCGTACGTGCCCAGGGCCAGGGTCGTGCCCACCGGGATGCCGATGATGTAGCCCAGCAGCGGCAGGTCTTCGCCGATGTTGATCCAGCCGTTGCCCGACATCACGGTGGTGGTCACCAGCCAGAAGGGAATGGACGCCATGTTGACCAGGCTCATGGCCAGGCCCAGGTAGTACGTATTCGCTTTGAGCGGCAGGGCGGTCTGCTTCGACTTGCTGGTCAGGAACAGGAGCCCGATGATCATGAACAACCCCGTCGAAACGCCCTGGAAGGCCATGCGCAGGGTGTCGGCCTTGAGCAGGAACTGCGTGAGCTTGACGGCAATGGTGCTGTAGAGCATTTCCACCGAGGCGCAGCCCGCCGCAAACGCCAGGGCCGGCCGGAAGCCCCGCTCCAGGGCCACTTTTACGGAAGTAAGGTTCTGCACGCCCAGGGGCAGCGAACCCAGGAAGCTGATGATCAGACCAACGGCGGCATTTTGGAGGAGTGCGTACAAAAGAGAAGATCGTTAGGTAAATTGAAAATTGAAAACGGGCAATTGAAAATGAAAGACTACCCGGCATCCACCCGTTCCGGCGCCGGTTGTATTGACCCCTCCCCTTCCTGCAACGCCCGGGCGAGGCGGATGCGCCGGAGGGTTTGCCGCACTTCCCCGAACCGCAGGTAGGGCACGCCCCGCCGGTGGTTGAGCCGGGCAATGCGGTACATGGCCGTCCAGTGCCGGAACAACACCCGGTACCCCTCCCATAACGGAAATCCCGGCTGATAGATGTGCCCCGGCTCGGCGCCCACGCCGTTGAGTTCCACGATCCGGATGCCCTCCCCATCGTACAGTCCTTCCAGGCTGGCGCAGCGCAGGTCGTAGCGGCCGTAGTAAAAGCCATCCACCGCCCGGCTGATGCGGTCGAACACGTCGTGCAGCCGGTCGTCCACCAGGTGGGTGCCGTCGAGGAAAGCCGTGCCCCGGCAGTGGTTGCCGATGGGTTCGAGCGGCATTTGGCGGCCGGGCGGCAACACCCGGTCCCAAGCTTCGGGGTACTGCTCCCGCAGCCGTTCGTGCTGCAAGGCGGCCCGGGGGTTGCGCCGCACCAACGCCCCCACCGTGGACCGTCCGTCGCCGGTGACGCTGAGGAATTCCTTCACCACCACCGAGGTCACTTCCCCCCGCGCCGCGCCGGGCAGGCGGTAGTAGAACACGCCGAATTCGAGGGGGCCTTCCACGTAGGTCTGCACCAGGAAATCCACCCGGATGCGCCGCAGGTACGCCGCGAGCCCGGCCTCGTCCCCGATTTTTTCGACCATCCAGCCCCTTTCGCCCACGTCGGGCTTGGCAATGATGGGGAAACGGATGCCGGCCCGGGCCATCCGTTCCAGGGCCTCGCCGGTCGTCACGGACGGCGGCAGGCGGATGGTTGCGGGCTTGTAGGCGGCAGGTATTTTTTCGAGGATGTCGAATTTCGATTCGCCGAGCATTCCCCCGGAAGGAATGCCGGGGTTGGCGGCCGAAAAGTAGAACAGCGACCGGGCCCGGGCCGCCAGCAGCAGCCAATAGCCGTAAATGGGCAGGTACACCACGTGCATCGGCCAGTATTCCCAGTGCCGCAGCCGGGTCAGGAAGTTGCGCAGACGAAGGGAAAACAAGGGATGATGGGAAATGGGAAATTGAAAATGGGAAATTGAAAATGGTACGCGTCTTCTTTCATTCGGTGATTTTGTCACGCAGTGCTTCGATTTCCGCCCCCACCGTTTCGTACCACATTTCGGGGGTGGCGCCCCGGTGGATCACGCTGGTGAGGCTGACGGTCCGTACGTGTTCGCGGCGCATGAGCAGGTCGTTGCGGGGGTCGCCGTCGCCGGCCGTGCGGTGAAAGTGCCGGATGGCGGCGGGGTCCGGGTCGGGGTGGCCGGCCAGCCACCCGTCAAACCACCGCTGCCGCTTTTCGACCACGGCCGGCGGGTAGAGCGTGGCCGAGGCCCACAGGTGCGGCACGGCGGGGTCCAATTGGCGGGTAAAGGATCGGGTGCCGTCCCAGCGCAGTTCGCAGAGGCCGTCCCCGTCGCGGATCACGAGGGTAAAGGGCTCCAGCCCGGCCAGCGGGTAGTGGCGGATGAAGTCGCCGGTGGCGGGGAAGCCAAAGTAATGCAGGATGACCAGCCCGCGGCTGTGGCGGTAGGGCGGCTGATGGGGGTGTACGGTGAAGGCGCCGTTGAGCAGGCACAGGGTTGCCCTCTCGGAAGCGGCAATCCAGGTGCCGCCGGCCTGCCCGTCGCGGGGGAACAGCACGGCGTGTTCGCCCAGTTGCTGCCGCTGGGGCCGGGCGGAGGTCTGCCGGCCGGGGTCTTCGTCGCGGCTGGAGGTAAGGACAAACGCCTGCCCGCCGAGGGGCAGGTACGTAACGGTACACATGACGTTGGAGCGGCGCTTTGCCAGGGTGAAAGATAGGGCACCTGCGCGGGGCGACCAAAAGTTGGGGGCAGCTTCGCGCCAATTAAACCGCCTCCACTCCCTCTTGCGGTTCCAATGATGGCCTTCCCGCCGGAAGTGCATCCACCGGGCAGATCGCTACGCTGCCGCTTCGGGGTGTAACAACCCTGGACGTATTGGACCTTTTTGGGAATGTGGGTACCGGGTATTTGCCCAACTTGCCTTAATTTGCCGGTCCGCTCCTCTCCTGTTTGCCCATGCATTTGCAAAACGCCAGTAAAGCAGTACTCGGCCAGTTACTTGACCTCTTGCGCCGGCTCGACCCGGGTGATTACGCCCGGCCGCTGCCTGTGTTGTCGGGGCACGCCGTAGGCACGCACGTACGGCACATCCTCGAATTCTACGATCTGCTGCTGCAAAGCGGGGGCACCGGCACGCTCAGCTACGACCGCCGCCCCCACGACCGGCAACTGGAGACGTGCACCGACCGGGCCGCCCGGAAGCTGGAAACCATCCTGGCCGGCCTCGATGCGCTGCCCCCCGACGGGCCGCTGGTGCTCGAAACCCGGCTCTCCCCCGGCGCCGATGCGTGGGAACGGGTGCCGTCCAACTACCGCCGCGAGTTGCTCTACAACCTCGAACACGCCATCCACCACATGGCCATCATCCGCATCGCCCTGGGCACCCTCAGCCCGCCCCTCTCCCTGCCGGAAGGCTTCGGCGTAGCGTACGCCACCAGGCATTGGCGTTAGGGAATTGGGGAGTCAGGGAGTTTGAGAGTTGGGCGATTGGAGGAAACGCGGGTTGTTTATCAGCCATTGCCGGTTTGCCAGGAACAGAGCGTCCCTTGGGGCTGTATCCGGCTACAATCTATTCCGATAATCCGTGATACAACGGGATGCAATAAACGGAGGGATGGACACGATTGAAAACAGGAAAGAATAGGTCTGATTCGCCGGAGTCATCCCCCTACCCCCTTCCCTCACCCACGGGCATACCCACAAGGGGGACCCGTACCCGGCGGCCCGGTAACAAGGAACCGTTCGTACCCATTGGACACAATAGGTTGCATGGGTACGCATCGTTGCCGGGTGGCGGCACCGCCCAGTACGCTGTCCCCCTTGTGGGTTTGCCCGTGGATGAGGGAAGGGGGTAGGGGGATGACTTGCGTTTCATGCCTTTTTATGACCACCCCTTGATGTACAATGAACCACAGATGCCAACTCCAACGCTCAAACTCCCAATCTCCCCACCGCCCATGCCTAATTCGTACTTCCAGTTCAAGCAGTTTCGCGTGGAGCAGGGCCGGGCGGCCATGAAGGTGTGTACGGATGCCTGCGTGCTGGGGGCGTACGCCGGGGTGGACGGCGCAGCCCGCATCCTCGACGTGGGCACGGGCACCGGGCTGCTGGCCCTGATGGTCGCCCAGCGAAACGCGGAGGCCCGCATTGACGCGGTGGAGGTGGACGAAGGAGCCTGCGCACAGGCGACCGACAACGCAAACGCCAGCCCCTGGGCCGGCCGCATCCGCGTCATCCGGGGCCGCATCCAGGACTACGACCCCGGCATCCGCTACGACCTGATCCTCAGCAACCCGCCGTTCTACGAGAACCACCTCAAGCGACCCGCGGCGGCGCAGAACGTGGCCCTGCACGGCGAAGCCTTGTCACTCCCTGAACTGGCCGCGGCCGTGCACCGGCTGCTGGGTCCGGCGGGGCGGTTCGTGGTGCTGCTGCCGCCCTACCAGGCAGGCCGCCTCGAAGCGTTGCTGTTTGCCTTCCATCTCTTTCCCGCCGACCACCTGCACCTCCACGACCGGCCCGGCGCCCCACCCATCCGCCGCATCACCACCTACACCTCTACGTCCCCTGACCCCTGCCGCGAAACGGAACTGTTTATCCGCGATGCGACGGGAGCCTACACAGATGACTTCGTGCGCCTGCTCAAACCGTACTACCTGTACCTCTAGCCGCCCAACCGGGTACCACCCCTTGCGCCCCTTGCCTCCCTATTGCACCCTTGCGATTCAGTTCCTCTCTTTCCATCCTTTGCGCTGCTGAAGCGCCTTTGCGCGAACCCCGCCTTTGCGCGCAACTTCCCTACTCCAACGCAATCTTCAACTCGTACTGCTCCTTGATGGCAAGTAACGCCTCGGCATTGCCCAGGGCGTCGTCGAGGGCGTTGTGGGTGTAGGCCGTCTGGCGCAGGTGCTTGAAGTTCCGGAACATGTCGCCCACCAGCCCCTTGTAGAGGCTGCCCAGGTTCTGCGAACTGTGGTCGAAGGGATTGCGGTCGAGGAAGTGGTGCAGGTACCAGCACACGAACATGTAGTCGAAGCCGTTGTTGTCGGAAATGAAAAAGGCCCGCCCCTTGCTGTGCGCCGTCACCCACTTTTCAAAATCGGCCATCACCGGGCCAGGGTCGGCAAAAGTCAGCGTCTGCTCCCGGGTAAAGCCCGGCACGGCCAGCGCCTCCGGGTCAAACCGGTCGGAGATGGGCCGCATTTCGGCGTAAAACCGCTCCTCCAGGCCCGGCTTCACCAGCACCGCCGCCAGCGATACCATCGAATAGGCCCCCGGCACCGGCCCATCCGCCTCCACGTCCACCATGAAATAGCTCATACCCTTAAAAGACAAATGACCAATGACGCTTACGTAAAAGCGGGTCATTGGTCATTTGTCTTTACCATTATGCAAACCGGATTGGCAAGCTTTCCTTTCTAATCCTGCTCATCCCGTCCATCCTGCCAATCCTGATCCTATTCGCTCAGGCTGTAGCGCAGGTTGAAGCCGAAGCGGGTCGTGCTGTTAGGGAACGAACTGGTGATGTGAGGCGTGTTTACCGTCCGTTCGAAGTAGCCCTGCACGTTCAGCCGCTGGTTCACCACGTAGTTGACCGTCGGCTTGAACTGGAAATTGAGTCCCCCGGCCGTGCTCGTGTTGGCATTGGCGCCTTCGAGCTTGCGCTGCACCGTCCGGGTGTCGCGGATGGTGGCGTCGCACCGGAATTGCAGGTCGTTCTTGAGCACGATGTTGCGGCCCTGCGTCTTGAACGGCAGCCGCGTGTTGTTGCGCGTAAACCCGATGCTGGCCGTCACGTCGCGGCTCCGGAGTTCCTGCACCTGGCGGTTGCTCAGGTTGAGGGCCACGATCCGCTCGGCGTTGTACTGGAGGCGGGCCGTGATCCGGCTCAGTGTGCGGGCCTCCACGCCGATCAGCGGGGCGAACCGTTCCGAAATCACCACCTGGCTCATCACGTACACCGGCACGTAGCTCCCGGCTACCTGGCCGGTATCACTGACGATGCTGGGCGTGGGGTTGCGCAGGCGGCGGTTGAGGCCCACGTCGGCGGGGTCGGTGTATTCGAGCGACGAGATGAAGTTGCGCACCGAGTAGTTCGACGAGTAGCTGTGCTGGAGGTTGAACGAAGAGAATATCTTCCGGAACGCTTCCAGCCGCGACAGGCCGGCGTAGTCCACCCGCCAGTTGGGCAGGGGAATTTTCGGGAACGGCGTCAGACCCACCTTGTTGGGGTCCTTGCCGCTGTAGGCCGCCAGGAAGGCCGGAATGAGCACGTCCTGCGAGTTTTCATTGAACGACCCGCCGCCCGTGTTGGTGCGTTCCAGCCGGTTCTGAATGGTGTACCGGTTGGTGTCGAACTGCTCGAACACCG
>CADCTQ010000277.1 GCA_902805615.1 uncultured Cytophagales bacterium | reverse complement strand
GCCCGCAGCCGCCCAACCCGTCCTCGGCGTAAAAGGCGGACTCAACGTGGCAAACATCAATGGCTCTTACGGCTATTTTTCCCCCCGCGTGGGCTTTCACGCCGGCGTATTTGCCGCCAGCAATCCTGCAAAGCGGCTTTCGCTGCAAGCCGAAGTCCTGTATTCCCAGAAAGGGTTCCGCAGCTACGTAACCATCGAGCCCCCCACGGGAAGCAGCTATTCGGCCAGATTCCGGTTCTACACTGAGCACCTGGACATTCCGCTGGTACTCAACTGCCGCGTGCTCAACCGGTTTACGCCGTACGTGGGTCCGCAGGCAAGCGTACTGATCCGGCGAAACGCCGGCGTGCAGGGCTTCCGGACCGACTACGCCACGTACAGCGGCGGGAGCCGGCTGCTGGTGGGCGCCGTGGCTGGCCTGGGGTTCCGCATCACCAACCGGCTCGGCGCCGACGTACGCTATTCCCGCGACCTGATCGGCAGCGGCTTCCGCAACCACGCGTTGCAGGCGGGAATGAGCTTCGCCTTGCTTGCCAAAAACGACAAGTGAGCCTGGCGGCGCCGGGATCGGTTGACCTTTCGTGAATGCTTCTAGCCCCGGAAGTAGTCGTACGCCAGCTTGCAGATGATGCCCGAGACGACCACCAGGAACAGGACCCGCACGAAGCCGCTGCCCCGGGCAATGGCGAGGCGGGTGCCGGCAAACGACCCGATTACGCTGCACGCGGCCATCGGCAGGGCCACCCGGTAGAGAATGTTGCCGGTGGCGGCAAAGTAGAGCAACGCCGACAGGTTGGTCGCCAGGTTGACCGTCTTGGCCGACGCCGACGCCGCCAGGAAGTTGAACCCGAACAGTCCCACGAACGCAAAGATCAGGAAGCTGCCCGTGCCGGGGCCGAAAAATCCGTCGTAAAAACCGATCAGCGTGCCCACCAGGAGGGCGTACCCGGTTTCGGCCCGGCCGGTAAGGCGCGGGGCGTGGAGGGCGCCCAGGTCCTTTTTGGTCAGCGTATACCCGAATACCCCCACCAGCAGCGCCAGGATGAGGGGGCGCAGCAACGCCGGGTCGAGCAGCGAGACGGCCCGGGCGCCGAGGAAGGAAAACGCGAAAGCCGAAAGGGCCGCCGGCAGCACGGCCGACCAGGGAATTGCCACGTTGCGGGCGTAGCGGAAAATCGCCACCGACGTGCCGGCCAGCGACGACACCTTGCCCGTCCCGAGCAGCGTCGGGATGGGCGTGCCCGGCAGGAAGACGAGCAGCGCCGGCAACTGGATCAACCCGCCACCCCCCACGATGGAGTCAATGAATCCCGCCAGAAAGGCAAAAAAGCAGAGGTAAATGATTTCCAAGGGAGTTGGGGAATTGGGTTGTATCGACAACGAGGCGTACGGTAGAGACGCCATGTATAGCGTCTTTTTAGAGGAAATTCACCACGGAGAAAAGCGTTTCGCGCAAAGGTGAGTTTCACGCAAAGACGCAAAGGGCGCAAAGAGGTACGCGTTCACCTTGCGATCTTTGCGTCTCCTTTGCGCCCTTTGCGGTTGAGTTTCTTCTTCCTTTTTCCACCGTGTTCTCTGTGCCTCAGCGCGGTTCAGTTCCTCCGGTCTCCGTGTACCTCGGTGCCCTCCGTGTCTCCGTCGTAAATTTTATTGCCTTCAACTTCCAGGGGCCCCTATTCGGCGTACAGCAGGTACTTCTGCCGGGTGGCCCGGTACGCGTCCAGGCCGGGCTGCCACGATTTGCGGATGGCGGCTTCGTCGAGGCCGGCGGCGATCTGCTTGCGGAGGACGTCGGTGCCGGCCAGTTTGTCGAAAAAGTTGGTGAAAAACTTCTCCTTGTTGTCGGCCTTGCGGTAGAAGTCAAGCACGTAGCGGAGCGTGAAGCTGTTGAGCGTATCGTTGCGCAGGTCGAGGCCGTAGCACTGCTGCCCCTGCAACGGCGGGTTCTTGGCTCCCGGCGTGGGCACCGGCGTAAACAAAAAGCTGCCGAACCGCGGGTTTGGCCCGCCAATCACCTGGAACGGGTAGGGCGTGCCGCGGCCGACGCTGACGGGAGCCGCCTCGAAGAAACAGATGGACGGGTAGAGCCGGATGGATGCTTCGTTGGGCAGGTTCGGCGACGGGCGGACGGGCACCACGTACTTGGTCCGGTGCGTGTAGTTGGCCGCCTTCACCACCTCCACGTCGCACCTGGCGCCACCCGGCAGCCAGCCTTCCCCGTTGATCATGTTCGCCAGTTCGCCCACCGTCAGGCCGTGCACCACCGGGATCGGGTGCATGCCCACGAAGGAGCGGAACGCCGGCTGGAGCACCGGCCCGTCGAAATAGTGGCCGTTGGGGTTGGGGCGGTCGAGCACCAGCAGTTTCTTGCCGTGTTCGGCGCAAGCCTCCATTACGTAGTGCATCGTGCTGATGTAGGTGTAGAACCGCACGCCTACGTCCTGGATGTCGAAGACCACCACGTCCACGTCGGCGAGTTGTTCGGCGGAGGGCTTTTTGTTGCTGCCGTAGAGGGAGATCAGCGGCAGGCCCGTCTTTTTGTCGGTGGCGTTGCTCACGTGTTCGCCGGCGTCGGCCTCCCCGCGGAAACCGTGTTCGGGGGCGAATATCTTTTTGACGGCAATGCCGCTGGCGAGCAGCGTGTCCACCAGGTGCGTGCGGCCCACCGTAGACGTGTGGTTGACCACCATGGCCACCCGTTTGCCGCGCAGGCCGGGCAGGTACGTATCGAGTCTTTCGGCGCCTACCGCCAGCGCGGCCGGGGCCGGAGGGGGGGTGGGGACGCCGGGAGCCGGGTCGTTGGTTTTAGGCTCGGGGGCCGGCACGTTGGCCGTGTTGCCCCGGGCCTTGGGCGGCCGGGGGGCCGACCGCCGGGAAGAGGAGGGGTTCGGGGCGCAGGCAACCAGCCAGAGGCACAGGAGCAGCAGGAAGGAAGAAGTACGGCGAATACGCATGGACGTAGGGAAATAAAGCCCCTAAGTTATGCGGAAACGGAGATTGAGGAGGGTGGGACGTGCGTTTTTTGTGGCAGCAGGCGAACCGGGGATGTACAATTTACCCGCCGAAAGTGCGTGACGCTTTGTGCGTTCCGCACTTTATTGGTTAATTTGGCAACCGCATTGCCGGCCCTTTGCGCGCATCGTGGCCGGGCACGCCCAGTTTTATTACCTCCAAACCTAACTGTTAACGTTTACATGAACATTCATGAATATCAAGGCAAGGACATTCTGAAGAGTTACGGAGTCCGCATCCAGGAGGGCATCGTGGCCAACACGCCCGAGGAGGCCGTAGAGGCAGCCCGCCAGTTGCACGACCGGACCGGTACCAAATTCTACGTCATCAAGGCGCAGATCCACGCCGGGGGCCGCGGCAAAGGCGGCGGCGTGAAGGTGGCCAAGAATTTCGAGGAAGTGCGCGACCTGTCCAAGCGCATCCTTGGTATGCAACTCGTAACGCACCAGACGGGGCCGGAGGGCAAGAAAGTAAACAAAATACTCGTTTCGCAGGACGTCTACTACCCGGGTCCGGCCGAGCCGAAAGAATACTACCTGGGCATCCTGCTCGACCGCGGCAAGGGCCGCAACGTCATCATGGCCTCCACCGAAGGCGGCATGGACATTGAAGAGGTGGCCGAACATTCGCCCGAGAAGATCATCAAGGAATGGATTGACCCGATGGTGGGCATGCAGCCCTTCCAGGCCCGCAACATTGCCTTCAAACTCGGCCTCGAAGGCGACGCCCACAAGGAGATGGTGCGCTTCATCCAGGCCCTGTACCGCGCCTACGTGGAGACGGACTCCTCCATGTTCGAGATCAACCCGGTGCTCAAAACCTCCGACAACAAAATCCTGGCCGTGGACGCCAAGGTGAACCTCGACGAGAACGCCCTGTACCGCCACACCAATTACGCCGAGCTGCGCGACATCACCGAGGAAGACCCCCTGGAAGTGGAAGCCAGCAAGTCGGGCCTCAACTACGTAAAGCTCGACGGCAACGTGGGCTGCATGGTGAACGGCGCCGGCCTGGCCATGGCTACGATGGACATCATCAAGCTTTCGGGTGGCGAACCGGCCAACTTCCTCGACGTGGGCGGCGGCGCCAACGCCCAGACGGTAGAAGCCGGCTTCCGGATCATCCTCAAAGACCCCAACGTAAAGGCGATTCTGATTAACATCTTCGGCGGCATCGTCCGCGGCGACCGCGTTGCCAACGGGGTTGTGGAAGCGTACAAAAAGATCGGCGACATCAAGGTGCCCATCATCGTGCGCCTCCAGGGTACCAACGCCGAAGAAGGAGCCCGCATCATCAACGAGTCCGGCCTGAAAGTATTCTCGGCCGTACTGCTCAAAGATGCCGCGGCCCTGGTTTCGCAGGTGCTGAAAACGGCTTGATAAAGGAAACCCGCAGACCGGAGGAAAGGAGACCGGAGGCGTGCTCACGCAATGTGAGGATGCGGAACGGATCAGGAAGGCAAAAATAGGAGATAGCGATTCGTTCTTAAAGAATTCAAAATCAATTATACATGGAAAGGCCGGCAGTTACGCCGGCCTTTCCGCTTTTTGGACGATACGGGGAAAGAATCTAAACCCGTCCCGGAGCCCTGTCAAAGTTCGTTACGCCTCCTCCGGTCTCCCTTCCTCCCGTCTTCGGTCTCCGCTACTTCAGTTTTTTCAGCAGTTCCGTTGCCTCCTGGTGGTGCGGGTGGGAAGTGTCCGAGACGAAGGATTGCAACTGCGTTTTGGCTTCGTCCGTGGCGCCGTCCTGCAAGTGGGCCAGGGCCAGGTACCACTGCGCCTCCCGGTAGAAGGGGTGCCTGGGGTTGGCAACGATTTGCCGGAAGGAAGAGATGGCATCGGGCGTCTGCTCCAGGGCCAGCGAGGCGTTGCCCTTGAAGAACAGCGTCGTGTCCTCCGCCGAGCCTTCGCCGAGCAGCCTTTCGAGGATGGGCAGGGCCTGGGCGTAGTCGCGTTGCCGGTATTCCTGCATGGCCCGGTCCAGCGGGGCGCCGGCCTGCACCGACACGCCCTGGTAGGGTTTGAAGTAGGTGGCAAACAGCTTGTCGTCGCGGCGGCCCGGGCCGAGGATCAGGTACAGCGGGATGAGCAGCAGCAGAATGGCGGCCGCCGCCCAGTAAAAGCGTTGGCGCGTGGCATCGTCGAACCGGATCACCTGGGCTGGCGGGTGGTATTCGTCCATCTGGCGGTCTTCGGCGGCCAGCACATCGAGCAGGCGGCTGCGGCCCGCGGCCCGCAGGCCCTCGCGCAGTTGCCGTTGCAGGTGCAGTTCCTCGGCCAGGCCGGCTTCCGCGCGCAGCCGGCTCTCGAACCGGACCTTTTCATCGGGGGAAAGCTCATTGTCGAGGTATCTTTCGATGAGCTCCGTTTGGGCAATATTCTCGTTCATAACTGTATTGTCGCTTGTATCAAACGTTTCCTTTTTAAGTCAGACATTTCGATGGTACACGGATGGGTTAGGATGATTATGATGGGTTATGATTCTTTTCGAAATCCTTCTTCTAATCAGTTTCAATCATAACCATCATAACCGATCCGTGTACCATTACCCTTCCTTCGATTCCTTATGTTTGGCAAATAGTTTCTTGAGCCGCACCAGGCACTTGTACTTCTGGGTTTTGGCCGAGTCGTTGCCCTTGTAATTGAGCGCCTCGGCGATCTGGTCAATGCCGTAATTCTGGTAGTAGTACAAGTCCAGCACCGTGCGGCAGGGTTCCCCCAGTTCCTGCAGGGCCGACTCCAGCATTTTGAACAACTCTTCCTTGTCTTCGGGCGAATCGGCCGGGAGCGGCTCATGGCGGAAGTTCTCCTGGATTTTCTGCGCCTTGCGCTGGGCGGCCAGTTCCTCCATGATCTTGTTCTTGCCAATGCCGAAGAGGTACGTTTTCAGCGAACTCTGCAACTGCGTCAGCTTGCCGTTCCGGATGTTTTCGTACAGGATCACCACCGACATCTGGTAAACGTCACGGGCCGTTTCTTCCAGGATGCCGTAGTTGCGCACGGCCCAGTAGATGAAATCATTGCGATAGGCCCGGTACACCTCCGTGAGAGGCTGTTCGTCACCGTTGCGGATGCGGGCAATTACGTGCTGATCGACCATAGGTTGTAGTGCAGGTTAGTGGCGCAAAGGTAAGCAAGTAACCCGGCGGGTGGTGCAAAAAAATAATGCATTGATGGAATTGCACAATCATTCGATGGCGGCCGGTACGCCCAAATCCGGCGGGCCTTTAAATCCAACATTCTATCAGTGAGATAACCTCTGGGCAACGGTTTATTAACATTGCTTGGGTATCTTTGGAATGTAATGTTTACTCATCTTTTAATGTTCTAACTACTAATGAAAAGAATTTTACTTTTTTGGATCGTAATGCTGCTTGTGCCGGCGCTGAACGCAAACGCCCAGGTAGTGATCAGCCAGGTGTACGGCGGCGGCGGCAACGCCGGTGCCCCTTACACCCACGATTTTATTGAACTTTTCAACGCCGGTACAACCCCCGCCTCCCTCAACGGACTGTCGCTGCAATACACCAGCGCCACCGGCACCGGCAACTTCGGCGCCAGCGCCTCGCAACTGACCGAACTCCCCGACGTAACCCTGCAACCGGGCCAGTATTTCCTCGTGCAGCAGGCCAGCGGCCTGAACGGTGCGGCACTGCCCGCCCCCGACTTCACCGACGCTACGCCCATCAACCTGAGCGGTACAGGCGGCAAAGTAGCCCTGGTAACCGGCATCACCACCCTGGCCTGCAACGGCAGCTCCACGGCTTGCGGCACCGAGTCGCAGGCCCGCATCATTGACCTGGTCGGCTACGGGGGCGCCAACTACTTTGAAGGCGCCCCCGCCCCGGCTCCGAGCAATACCACCGCCGTTTTACGCAAAGGAGATGGTTGCACGGATACGCAAAACAACGGCGCCGACTTCGTGGCTCTGGCCCCCACCCCGCGCAACACCGGCACCGCCGCGAAGCCCTGCACCACGACCGAACCGACCAACCCGTCGGCAACGGCCAGCGCCAGCCCGGCCACGGCAGCCCCCGGCGCCACCGTGCTCCTTACGGCCACCGTAGCCCCCGGCGCCAACCCCACCAGCACCGGCCTTGCCGTGCGCGGCGACCTGACCGCCATCGGCGGCGCGGCTGCCCAACCATTCTTCGACGACGGCACCAACGGCGACGTGACGTCCGGCGACAACATCTACTCCTACGCCGCCACCGTGGCCGCCGGAACCACCAACGGTGCCAAAACCATCCCGGTGACCGTAACCGACGCGCAGAACCGCTCCGGCAACGCCTCCGCCAGCGTGAACGTGCAGAACAATGACGTCATCACGGCCATCTACACCATCCAGGGCGACGGCGCCGCCAGTCCGCTGGCCGGGCAAACCGTAACCACCCGCGGCGTGGTCGTGGGCGATTTCCAGGGCAGCACCAGCCTCAACGGGTTCTTCATCCAGGACGCCACCGGCGACAACAATTCCGCCACGTCCGATGGCATTTTCGTGTTCGCTCCCAATAGCCAGGACGTAAGCGTGGGGCAAACCGTGCAGATCACGGCTACCGTGCAGGAGTTTTCGGGCCAGACCCAACTGAGCACCCTCACCAACCTCACGGTCGAGGGCACCGGTACCGTTATGCCCGTCAACCTGAGCCTGCCCGTGTCGAGCACCGGCGTGCTGGAACAGTACGAAGGCATGCTGGTGAGCTTCCCGCAGGTGCTTACCGTAACGCAGAACTTTACGCTGGCCCGCTTCGGCGAAGTGTGGCTCTCGGCCGACCTCGACGAACCCTTCAACGAACCGGACGGCCGCCTCTTCAACCCCACGAACTTCATTGACCCGACCGACAACCCGGCTACGGGCGTTAGCAATAACGCCAACAACAAAGCGGCCGTGACGGCCCAGCAGGACCTGAACAACCGTTCGCAAATCCTTCTCGACGACGCCAGCACGGTGCAGAACCCGGCCACCGTACCCTACCTGGGCCCGGACAACACCCTGCGCGTGGGCAGCACGGTCAACAACCTGATTGGCGTCCTCAACTTTGGCTTCAGCGCCTACCGCGTGCAGCCCACCCAGGCGCCGGCTTTCACCTACGCCCCGCGGCCCGTTACCCCGCCCTCGACCGGTGAGGCCAACGTGAAAATTGCCAGCTTCAACGTACTCAATTACTTCAACGGCGACGGCAACGGCGGCGGCTTCCCCACGCCCCGCGGCGCTACCAACGCCACCGAGTTCGCGCGCCAGCGGACCAAGATCATTGCGGCCATCAAGGCCTTGAACGCCGACGTGGTGGGCCTGCTCGAAATGGAAAATGACGGCGACGGGGCCAACTCGGCCATTGCCGACCTGGTGCGGGGCCTCAACGAGGCAACCGCCGCCGGCACGTACGACTACATCCGCGACCCGGCCAACGGCGGCACGGGCACCGACCAAATCAAGGTGGCCTTCATTTACAAGCCCGGGACCATAACGCCGCTGGGCAACGCCCGGGCGGATATGGACGCCGTGCACAACCGTCCGCCCCTGGCCCAGACCTTTACCGTGACCGCGACGGGTGAAGTCCTGACGGCGGTCATCAACCACTTCAAGTCGAAGGGTGGCACGGGCACCGGGGCCGACGCCGACCAGGGCGACGGGCAGGGCGCCTTTAACTTTACCCGCGTGCAGCAGGCCCAGGCCCTGGCCAGTTTCATCAACAGCACTGTGATCCCGGCCACCGGCGACGGCGACGTGATCGTGCTGGGCGACCTGAACGCCTACGCCGAAGAAGACCCGATTGACGTGCTGCGGGCCGCCGGCTTCATCAACCTGTTCGGGCCGGAAAGCTACTCCTACGTGTTCGACCGGCAGTCGGGCTCCCTCGACCACGCCCTGGTGACGTCCAGCCTCCGGGCGCAGTTTACGGGGGGCGGCAAGTGGCACATCAACGCCGACGAGCCGATCTTCCTCGACTACAACACCGAGTTTAAAACGTCCGCGCAGGTTACGGGCTTCTACCAAACCAACCCGTTCCGCTCCTCCGACCACGACCCCGTGCTGGTGGGTTTCCGCTTCAACGCCCCTCCCACGCTGGGATCCATCGGCGACACTACGGTAACGGCCGGCGACCTGCTCACCTTCACGCTTTCGGCCACCGACCCCGAGGGGCAGTCCCTGCGCTACAGCATCACGGGCGGTCTCCAGGACGGCATGAACCTCGATGCGGAAACGGGCAAATACACCTGGACGCCCACGGATGCGCAGACGGGTACGTTTGACGTGACCTTCCGCGTGACCGACAACGGTACGCCCGGCAAGTCGGACCAGGAAACGATCACCATCACCGTGCGGCAGAAGACGTCCGTGCAGTTCAGCAGCGCCTCCGCGTCGGTGGGTGAGGGCAGCGGCAACTACACCGTGGAACTCACCTTCTCGGCTGCCGTGGACAAGGACGAAGAGGTAAGCGTATCGCTGCAAAACGGCGCCGGCCTGGCCTACGGGGCTGATTACACGGTAAACGGCCAGGCTTCCGGGTCGAACCCGCTTACGGTGGCGGTTCCGGCCGGCAGCACTTCCGCTGCTTTCGTGGTGAACGTGAAAGACGACGCCGCCGACGAACTGAATGAAGTGCTGACGCTGACCCTGACCGGGACGAGCAGCGGCCTCCGGACCGGCACGCCCGATGCGTTTGCCCTGACCATCGGTGACAACGACGTACCGGCTCTCAGCTTTGCCGCCGCCGGGGTGACCCGCGAAGAAGGCACGGGCGCCTACGCCGTGACGGTGAACGCCGACGTGGCGCCGGCCGCCAACCTGTCGGTGCAAGTGACCATCACTGAGGGCGTAAACGTAACCTACGGCCCCGGCCGCGACTACGTGACCAGCCCCGCCGGCCTGAGCCGCACGCTGACCTTTACGATTCCCGCCGGCCAGCGCAGTGCTTCCTTTGCGGTAACGCCCCTGCAGGACAACCTCAAAGAAAAAACGCCCGAGACCGTTGCCTTTACCCTCGCCGCGCCCGGTGCGGACGCGCCGTACGTGGTGAAAGGCCAGAGCACCTTCTCCTTCGGCATCATTGACGCCAAGACCGACAAGGTGAAGACGACCGCCTTCTCGGTGTGGCCCAACCCGACGGGCGGCAACATCACGCTGGGCTCCTCGCTGCTCGAAGACAGCGGCCAGCTATTCGACGTGACCCTGCTATCGGGCTCGGGCGAAGTGCTGTACACCGGCAAAGGCACCCTGGAGCAACTGAGTACCGCGGTAAGTGGCGCGCTGGGGGGCAACCTGCCCGGCTTCTACATCATCCAGGTAGTCCGCGGCGACCGGTTCCAACTGATGAACGTGCTCAAACGCTAACGGGCATTACGGAATATTGCGAAGTTCCGGGCAATTCAATTTTGCCCGGAACTTTTGTTTTTAGCCCGAAGGTATTTATTATACAAACACGAACCGGAGACCACGGATATGGCGGGGTACAACCATTTGATCAGCTTGATCATCAAAAAAAGTATCCTCCATTTTATCCGTTTAATCATGGTCATCCTGGTCTAAAGCCGTTCCGCTAACCACTACGCCATGCACCCCGTCATCACCCCCGTTCACCTCGCCAAGGCCCTCTCGTACGGGCAGTACCGCTCCCTGATTGATACCCTGGTGGCCGAGGGCAAAACCACCGGCCTCATCCAGAAGCCGGTGCTGGTTGAGTACACCACCCTCAACGTGGTGCGCATGAACCGGCTGGACAAGACCACGGTGCTGCAAGCCGACCTGCGGCAGGCCCTCGACGCGTTGCGGAGGTCCCTGCGCTGGCTGGTGCTTACCGAGGCGTGGTGCCCCGACTCCGCCCACGCCGTGCCGGTGCTGGCCAAGATCGAGGAACTGTCGCCCCGCGTGTCGCTCAAGCTGCTGATGCGCGACGAGAACGCCGACCTGATGGACCATTTCCTCACCAACGGCAGCCGTTCCATTCCCAAGCTGATCTGCCTGGACGCCGAGACCGGCGAAGAACTGGGCACCTGGGGACCGCGCCCCGCCGAACTGCAAATGATGGTGATGGACCACAAGCGGGACCCGCAGGGCGTGAGCCACGACGATTTCCTGGCCGACGTACAACGCTGGTACGCCAAGGACAAAAGCGCCAGCCTGCAGCACGAACTGACCCTCCTGCTCAATGACGTCAATGCCCGCCCCGCGGCCAGCGACCCCGCCCGCTTCTGACAACGGCGTAGTCTTTTCCCTTCGAATCCGATTCCCGTCCGTATAAGTCAGAAATCACCTACCCGATATCCGGCGGGTGATACGCTGCGAGCAGTACCCCATCCCTGATACTCATTACTCAATACCAAACCAATGCCCCGAACCGCACTCATCCTTGGCGCCACCGGACTGGTAGGCGGCGAACTGTTAGCCCTGCTGCTGGCTGACCCGGAATACCGGCAGGTGACCGTGCTGGTGCGCCGCAACCTGCCCCAGGCGCACCCCAAACTCGTGCAGCGGGTGGTGGATTTCAAGGACTTGGGCAAGGCCGCCGACGCCTTTTCGGTGGACGACGTGTTTTGCTGCCTGGGCACGACCATCAAGAAAGCGGGTTCGCAGGAAGCGTTCCGGGTGGTGGATTACGCGTACCCGCTGGAAAGTGCGAAGCTGGCCGCCCGGCAGGGCGCGGGGCAGTACCTGATCATCACGGCGCTGGGGGCCAACGCCAGATCGTCGGTGTTCTACAACCGCGTGAAGGGCGAAGTGGAAGAAGCCATCAGCAAATTGCCAATCAAGAGCTTGCACATTTTCCGGCCCTCCCTGCTGCTCGGCAACCGCCAGGAGTCGCGCCCCGGCGAGAAGATTGCCATTGCCGTCATGAAGCCGCTGGGCTTCCTGCTGGCCGGCCCGCTCAAAAAATACCGCGGCATCGAGGCCCGCACCGTCGCGCAGGCCATGCTCCGGACGGCCAAACGCAACCTGCCCGGTCGCCACGCCTACGATTCGGACGTGATCCGGGAGTTTGGGAGTTAGGGAACTGGGGAATTTAAGAGTTTGGGAGTTGGTGAGTACTGACAAGCAAGGGTATGTTGGAAAAAGAGGAAAAACTTAACCGCAAGGATCGCAAGGAGAATGCGCAAAGACCGCAAAGAGGTACGCGTACGCCTTGCGATCCTTGCTTTTCCTTTGCGCCCCTTGCGGTTAAGTTTCTCTTCAGTTCTCCGTGGTTATTCTTTTCTCCGTCGGCGCTGGGCAAGGCCACGCCTAACTCTCAAACTCCCTAATTCTCAAACTCCTACACTCCCCAATTCCCCGGGTCTTCGCGCCAGGCTTGCAGGGAGGCGTGCTGGTCGGGGGTGAGGAGGCCGGTGCGGACGGCTTCGTCGAGCAGGTGGGCGTAGTCGCTGAGGCAGTAGAGGGGCACCTTTTTGTCGGCAAAATGCTGCATGGCCACGTCGAAGCCGTACGTGAAGATCGCCACCATGCCCAGCACGTCGCAGTCGGCGGCGCGGAGGGCGTCAACCACTTTGAGGGAACTACCGCCGGTGGAAATCAAATCTTCGAGCACCACGATGCGCTGGCGGGGCGTGGTCCGGCCTTCGATCATGTTGGTCATGCCGTGTTCCTTGGGTTTGGAACGCACGTACAGGAAAGGCAGGCCCAGCACGTCGGCCACCAGGGCCCCCTGCGGGATGCCGGCCGTGGCGACGCCCGCAACCGCTTCCGCATCGGGAAACTGCCTCCGGATCACGTCCGCCAGGGCGTTTTTGATGAACGTACGCACGGCCGGGTACGACAGCGACAGGCGGTTGTCGCAGTAAATGGGTGAGTTCCAGCCCGAACTCCACCGGAACGGCGAGTCGGTGCGCAATTGGATGGCGCCGATTTCGAGGAGGGCCTTGGCTACCCGGCGGGCAACGTCCGGCGACGAAGTGAGGTCGGTCATGCCGCGAAAATAAGGTTTCCCCGGGTAGGCGCAAAGGCGGTATTAATGAAACGCTTCCGGACGAAACCGCGTTTGTACCTGTGGACTATTTTACCTTGTTTTGCACGGCCGTCAGCACGGGGGACATGTTACGCACCAGCAAGCGCCGCTAAGCGTCCCGTTCCGGCCTTTCCCACTGATTGTTCATGAACCTTTTTGTCAACGATAAGCCCGTTACGATCATTAAAATAGAGGAATTCCAGTCGTCCCGCGACCGGTTCCATTTGGTCATCAACGGGCAGGATTCCGACGTGCGTACCAACGATCTGGTGGGCGACGTAGCCGTCAACAATCCCTCGGCAGTGCTGCTGTACAAGCTGTTTGCCATGCTGCGGGATAAAAAACTCAAAAAACTGCGCACCCTCACCCTGGCCGCCCCGAGCAAAAAGCTGCTCGCCAACGCCATCAAGGAACAGTACAAGATCATTGAAGCGGCCGGCGGCATTGTGAGCAAGGGCGACAAGATCCTGCTCATCCACCGCCTGGGCAAGTGGGACTTCCCCAAGGGCAAACTCGACAAGAACGAAAAATTCAAGGAGGCCGCCGTGCGCGAAGTGGAGGAGGAGTGCAACATCAAGGTGAAGCTCGGCGAGAAAATCTGTTCTACCTGGCACACCTACACCCAGAACCGCAACCGCATTCTCAAGCAAACCAAGTGGTACGCCATGACCTGCCTCGACGACCGGCTCATGCACCCGCAGGCCGAGGAAGACATTGACCAGATTCTGTGGGCCGACCCGCTCCAGGCCGAGAGCCTCGTGGCAACCTCGTACCGGTCCATCCAGTTCGTCATTGCGCAGTATTTCGGCATGAAGCAACTGGCCGGCAACTACTCCGACCCGGACGAATAGGGCATTTACGGGTGGACGCCCCAACGCATACACTTTTCATTCATCCCTTCGACCTTGACGCCGCCGACCGACTACCGCCCCGCCAGCTTCTCCCGTACCACCCTCACGGAGCTGATGATTCCGTCCTACGCCAACTTCGGGGGGAAGATTCACG
>CADCTQ010000276.1 GCA_902805615.1 uncultured Cytophagales bacterium | reverse complement strand
TCCAGCAAAGGCACGCCCCTCCGGGGCTTTCGACAACGCTTCCACCCATGGCATTTCTCTTTTCTCAAAACGTACCCCTTCTTCACACGTCCAAATGCCAAACCGGCAATTGCTGGCGTTTGGGAAGCCGGGTAGCCACAACCGTTTTCCGCTGATTGCGTGCAGGCGACGAGGCCCATGGCGCCGCGGAGTCCTGGTTCGCGAATCGCTTGGGGTTGCGGGGAGGTTTTGCCGAAAGAATTTTTCGTTGGGCCGGGTTTGTCGCCAGCGTTTTCGCCCGTCCCTTCGTCCGGAGGAGTATACCGGTCCAACTGCGGGTCCGGTGTTACCCTCAACCCTTTTTCCCATGTACACCCCAGGTCCTCTAAAACGCATTGCTGCCCGCTGCGCAATGGCCGCCGGATGGCTGCTCGCCGGCTGCGACGGGCGCACCACCGAAGAAGTGATTCCCGCGTCGGGTTGCCGGCTGGAGAATTACACCTTTGCCCGCGGCCAGCCCGGTTCGGGTGGGTCCTACGTCAACGAACAGGCCACCTACACCTACGACGCCCGGGGCAACCTGCTTCGGGCCGACACGGTCGTGCACGGTGGGGAAGCCTCGTACACCTACCAGCGGCAGATGACGAGCCGGTATACGTACGACGCCGAAGGCTTCCTGTCCAGCCACGTCTCGGCCCGGAACCAGCGGTATACGCATTCGGACGGCAACACCGAAACCTTGCAGCAGTCACTGAACATTGCGTACACGTACGCCGACGGCCGGCTTTCGGGCTACGTGTCGCTGCATTCGCTGTCCCGCAACATCAGCCTGGACGGCACGGGCGTCAAAAAAGGGGCCACCACCCGCGTGCAAGGCAGTTACGCGTACGATGCGACGGGCAACCTGCTTACGTACACAACCCGCCGGACGTACGACGATCTCCCCCCCGCCGGGGATGGACGCCCCCTCGACGCGGAAGGAACCGAAATGACGTGGGTGTACCGCAACGACCAGCTCGCAGACGTTATCCAAAAAACCGGGGGCATCGAAACCCGTCCGGCCACGATTGTAAATGGGCTGGTGACCCGGATGAATGCGTACGGCGGGTATTGCCGCAACGAATACGACGGCCGGGACCGGCTGATTCGCTCGGAGGAGTACCAGGACGACCAGCTCATCGCCACGAACGTCCAGGAGTGGGCCGACGGGCGACCGGCCTCCGACGCCCTGCCCGGGTACAAGGGGTTTCCGGACCCCAAGCCGGCGTACGGCCGGCGCGGCGTGTTGCGGAGGCAGCACGCCACCTGGGGCGTGCCGGGCAGCGGCATCCGGTCTGACGCGGAATTCACCTACTTTCACCAGTTCAACGCGCAGGGCTTCGTAACGGCCGTTACTTCCGAAGGCCGGCGCCTCGTGGACCCCGGCCGCAATGCGTACCAAAGCGAGGGGACGCCCGAACCGACCGTATTCACGTACCGCTGCCGGTAGCCGGGAAAGCCGGGCCCGGAAAGCCCCAACAGCAAAAGGTTGCAGCATGCAGGGACCGACGGGCAGGAGTGGCGGGAAATGGGTATTTTACCCGGACGCCACCGCCGCCGGGCTCTCCAGGATCACGTGGCGTAATCCTTCTTAACCCATTGACAAACTCTTCGTTAAGCGACATGATTGCCGGTTGCCGCCAGGGGCGGGAAGCAGCCCGGAAAGCGTTCTACGAACGGTACTACGGCTATGCCCTGTCGGTATGCGTGGCCTACGCCGACAATCGGGAGGATGCCGGCGAGATGATGAACGACGGGTTCCTGAAGGCGTTCCGGAGTTTGAAAGAACTCAAGGACGAGGCGGCCCTGCTGCCCTGGCTCCGGCGCATCATGGTCAACACGGCCATTGACTACCACCGCAAAAGCCTGAAAAGGGGCGTGGCCGTTCCCGCGGAGGCGGTGGCCGGGCGGCTGCGGGAGCCGTACCTGAACGACGAAGCGGTGTTTGCGCAGTTTTCGGCCGAGCATATTCTGGCGATATTGCACCGGCTGCCCGTCCCGTACCGGGTGGTGTTCAGTTTATACGTGCTGGAAGGCTACCCCCACGCCGAGATTGCCGCCCGGCTGAACCTGGCCGAGAGTACCTCCCGGTCGCACCTGGCCGAAGCCAACCGGCTCATGCGGCAGGCGCTGCTGGCCCAAAAAGAGGAAGACTATGCAAGAACCAAATGAAGCGGAATTCCACGACCGCGTGCGGGAGGCGCTGGGGGCGTACCGGCCGGAGCCCCGCCCGGAAGACTGGCAGCGGATGCGCCGGGCCCTGCGCCGCCGGCAGTGGCTGCGCCTGGGCATCGTGGGCGTGCTCTGCGTGGTGTCGGGCCTGCTGGCGGGCAAGTGGCTGGCCGAAACCGGGTCGCAGCCGGCGCCCGGCGTTGCGACCACCGATACTGCGGCTGCGCCCTCCGCCCCGCCCACGCCGGAAGAAACGGAGTCCGGGTTGGAAATGGAAACGCGGCCGCTCCCGGAGGAGCCGCCTGGGGAGTCCGGGAATCCCGTTGCGCCGGGCCGGCCGGGTACTTACGAACCGGCGCGTGCGTTCCGGCAGCGGAACTTCCCCGGCGTGGCCCTGCCCCGGCTGCGCCCGGAAGCCCCGTCCCTGCCCGAACGGCCCGCGGCCTGGGCACCGCCGCTGCGCCTGCCCTCCCCGGAAGAGGCGGCCATCACCCACCAGCTGCTTACGGGCACGTTCGGCCCCGATTCCACGTCGTACCGGGTACTGGCCCGCAACCTGCGCCGCTGGCCCGATGCAGTGATCGTGTGCGACCTGACCACGAGCATGTACCCGTACGGTACGCAACTGTTTGCCTGGTTCCGCAAAAACCGCAAGCACCTGCCCGTGCAGGGCATTGTCTTTTTCACGGATTGCGACAGCCTGGGCCGCGAGACGGTGCCCGGGGGCCCGCCGGGGCAGATGTTCGTGACCGGGCCGGGGGACGTGGGCCTGACGCTGCCCGTCATGCTGGCGGCGGCCCGCAACACAGTTGCCAACGCCCGGTCGGCGGAAAACGACGTGGAGGCGCTGCTGTTCGCCCAGCAACGGTTTCCGGCGGCCCGGCACTTGGTGCTGCTGGCCGACAACCGCAGCCCGGTGAAGGACATGGCCCGGCTCGGCGGGGTGAACCGGCCCGTACACGTGGTGCTCTGCGGCGCTCCGGGCGACAGTACCAAGCCTTTCTGGCCGGACTACTACGCCATTGCCCGGCGGACGGGGGGCAGCCTGCACACGCTGGAAGACGACTTTACGCCCGGCACCATCCGGGCCGGCACCTGGATTCGGGTCGGCTCGCGGTACTACCGTTACCAGAAGCGCCACGACCGGTTCAAGGCCACGCGCTTTCGCCACCGGCCCCGGCGGGTGCTGCGGTTGTTCTGGTTTTAGAGGTTGTTTCGGTGCTCAGTGGGGCTTTTCGGGGATTGCGCAGGGCAGAGGTTTCCCGCTGATCTCGGGAAAAAAAGGGGTTTTTGGTGATTTCGGGGAAAGAAGGGTTTCTCGCAGATTGCCGCGGATAAGGGCGCAGATTTGCGCAGATTCTGGTTGGCGGGAGGTTGGTAAACGCGGTAGGGTTTCGATCCCGCAGATGGAGTGCGAAGCGCATTTGCTCGAAAGTGAGTCAATAGGTGTGGTACCATCCGATCCCGCAGATGGGGTGCGAAGCGTATTTGCTCAAATGATTTTCAGGAGGGGCCGCGGCTGTTATTCCGCAGATGGAATGCATACCGGTTTTGTTTCAATGATTTTCAGGAGGGGCCGTACCATTCGATTCCGCAGATGGTATTCGTACATCAGGCATGATCAAATGCATTTCAAATCTGCGCAATCCACCCGGATGCACCCACTGAAAATCATTCGAGCAAAACCGGTACGCACCCCATCTGCGGGATCGAAACCCTACCGCGTTTACCAACCTCCCGCCAACCAGAACCTGCGCAAATCTGCGCCCTTATCCGCGGCAATCTGCGAGAAACCCTTCTTTCCCCGAAATCACCAAGAACCCCTTTTTTTCCGAGATCAGCGGGAAACCTCTGCCCTGCGCAATCCCCGAAAAGCCCCTTTTGAACTACACCGGCAACGCCTTGCGGGCCGCCCGGTCGGGGTCGTTTTTGACTACCGGCGCATCATCCAGGATCATCGTTTCGCCTTTTTCCGCCGAGTACCGCGGCCAGTCCGGCAGGCTGCCACCGTTGGGATTTCCCGTGCGCATGAACTTGAGGAACGAGTCGGCCATTTTAGCGGCCAATTTCCGGGGCCGGGCCCCGCCGCCGGTGTGGGTGAGCATCAGGTCCGTATTGTAGAACCAAAAGCAGATGTCGGCGCAGTGGAAGGCCCGCATCCGGTTGTCGAACAAGGGCGGCTGCCAGCCGAACCAGGCCAGGTACACGGGGGCCGCCTGTTTGGCCTTGGCCGTAGCCAGAGCCACCGAGTTCTGCCGGTTGCTGAGGGCCATGGACCAGATTTCCACCGGCTTCTTGCCGGGGAATGCCGCCGCGTAGGCATCGGCTACCGGGCCGGCGTTGTCGCCGAACCGCTCTTTCAACTTCTCCTTTACCCCGTCGAGGGTGATGCTTTCGAGGGCGGCGTCGGCCCGGCTGGGCGAAAATTCGTGGAACGTGCTGCAAATCAGCATGGGCACGTCGGCAGCCAGGGGCGTCGGCGCCGGGTCGTAGGGATGCTGCGGCAGGTACACGCCATCGGCCACCGGTCCCCAGTTCCCGCCCCGCTTCCCGGCGGCCCGCAGCTCGTCGGAGAGTTTCTTACTGGCCCGGGTGGCAAGGTCGTAGTACTCCTTCCAGGGGAGTTGTTGCAGGTTGTCGGCCTGGCCGGCGGAGAGGCCGGCTTCCTTGAGGATGTAGGCACCCAGTTGTTGGGACGTTTCCTTGTCGGCGGCCCGCAGGGAAGCCCCGCTGAGCACCACCGCCTTGTGGAACAGGCCCTTCGCCGCGGGCATGGCCGTCAGCGTACTCACCTTTACCCCGCCGCCCGACTGCCCGATGATCGTCACGTTGCCCGGGTCGCCGCCGAAGCCCGCCACGTTGTCACGCACCCACTCCAGGGCCGCCACGATGTCGAGCATGCCCACGTTGCCCGACGCGGCGTACTTTTCGCCAGCCGCTGCCAGGTTGGCAAAGCCCAGCGGGCCCAGGCGGTGGTTGAGCGAAACAAAGACCACGTCGCCCCGGCGGCTCAGGTTCTCGCCGCTGTAGCCGTCCTGCTCGATGCCGTTGCCGTTCACGAAGCCGCCGCCGTGCAGCCACACCACCACCGGCCGCTTCTTGTTGTCGTTGACCCCGGGCGTCCACACGTTGAGGCGCAGGCAGTCTTCGCTCACGTCGTCGTAGTTCCAGTGGTCGGAAAAGGCGTAGTGGTCGTTGGCGTAGCGTTTGTCCATGTTCTGCGGGGCCGAGTTGCCCCACCAGATGACCGGCTTCACGTCTTTCCAGGGAGCCGGTTTTTTGGGCGGCATGAAGCGGTTTTCGCCCGACGTGTCGGCGCCGTAGGGAATGCCCAGGTAGGTGTAGATGTCCCGCAGGAGGAAGCCCCGCACCTTGCCGTGCCGGGTGTCGGCCACGGCGATGTTGTCGCCGATGAAAAGCACTTGGCCGTCTTCCGCCGTCAGGGGGAGCGGGGCGGCCGTCGCGGTGCCGGGCAGGGCGGCCAGCCCGAGGCCAGCCGTGCCGGTGCCCAGCGTTTGCAGGAAGTTTCGTCTGTTTGATTTCATGCGCTTGGGGGTAGAAGTGGATGGACGGGAAAATAAAAATGCAGGTACGGGTAAGGTAGAAAATTTACCTCACCCGTACCTGCATGGCTCGATTCTCATTCGACATTCCTCCTCCCCTGCTCGACGGTCCTTCCGGGAAACTCGTCGTTAGCCGAAAAGCCATCATGCCCGTTGCCTCCGATGAATGGAATTGATTTTACGAAATTCGAATGCCGCAGCATCAAAACGCTACTCGATGCCCGCCATCAGCGAACCGGCCGGGTGCAGGGCCTCGTACACCACCGTCTGGATTTTCTGCCGCACCCGGTAACGGGCCAGCTTGGTGTTGTTCACGTCCGGGTACACCCGGTTGGACAGGAAGATGTACACCAGTTCCTCGTCGGGGTCCACCCACACGCAGGTACCCGTAAAGCCCGTGTGGCCGAACGAGTTGCGCGAGGCCAACTCCGATACGTTGCTGCTCGTTTTGGGCGCCGGCCGGTCCCAGCCCAGCCCGCGGGGGTTGCTCTCCTGGTAGGTGCGCGTAAAAAATGGGATCGTGTTCTCGCCCAGGTATTGCTTGCCGCCGTAGTAGCCCTTCTGGAGGTTCATCTGCATGAGTACGGCCAGGTCGTTGGCCGTGCCGAACAGGCCCGCGTGCCCCGCCACGCCGCCCATCAGGGCCGCCTCCTGGTCGTGCACCGTGCCGCGCACCAGCATGCCCCGGAACTGGTTGTCGAGTTCGGTCGGGGCGATGCGGCTTTCCGAAAAGCGGCGCAGGGGGTTGAACGTCAGTTCGTCGAGGCCCAGCGGCCCGTAGAAGGCCGCGTTCAGGTACACGTCCAGGGGCTGGTCCGTCACGCGTTCCACCACCTGTTGCAGGATGCCGAAACCCACGTCGCTGTACTTAAAGGCGTACTTTTTCTGCGCCCGGGGCTTTTTGAGCAGTTGCGACTGGATGGTCCAGTGCCAGAGCGAATCTTTCAGCGTGGCGATGCCGTAGATGCCCGGCGCCACTTCCAGCGGGTGCTGCTCGTCGGGGGCGGCGCTGAAAAAGGCCGAGTCGAGGCTGCTCTCGGTGCGGGTGCGGGTCCAGTGGTCCTGGAAGGCAATGAGCCCGGCCTGGTGCAGGAGCAAATCCTGGATCAGGATGTTTTCCTTATTGGTGTTGCGCAGTTCGGGCAGGTAGTCGGAAGCGCGGCGGTGCAGGTCAATGCGGCCCTGCGCCTGCAACGACATCACGGCTTGCAGCGTGGCGGCCACCTTGGTCACCGACGCCAGGTCGTAGAGGGTGCTCGTGGTCACGCGGCGGTCCCGGTCGTAGGTCTGGTGCCCGTACGCCTTTTCAAACACCACTTTGCCCTTCTTGGCAACCAGCACCTGCCCGCCGGGCATGACGCTGTCGCGGATGCAGTTTTCCATCACCCGGTCAATGCGGGCCAGCGTGGCCGACTGGAGGCCGGCCCGTTCGGGCACGGTGTAGCCCAGCCGCCGCAGGGAGGGCGTGTGGAGGCCGCTGCCCGCCTTCAGACCCGCCGTCACGGTCACGGGCAGCTTGCCGACCGCCGGAATGGCCCCGAACAACAGTTGGGGCACCAGTTGCTGGGTCACGCGGGTGTCCTCGTAGGCGCACACCAGGTAGTCGGCGCGGTCGAAGTACTTGAGGCTGTAGGGCGAACCGAATACCACCACGGCCACCTGGGTGCGGCTCCGGAGGCGTTCGATGAACGTACGGGCCGCCTGCGGAATGCCGTAGGCCTGCAAGGGCGAATCGGACAGGTCGTGCAGGCTCACCACCACCACCTTGTAGTCTTTGAGCTTGCTTACCAGCCCGTTGTAGGCGCTTTCGTTGTCCTTCTGGGGCACGGTGAAGTGGCGGAAGCGGGTGTATTTGCCCAGGTAATCCTGGAAGGTATTGTCGCGGGTATGGCCGATGGCCACCGAGGCGAAGGTCAGCGTGTCGAGGTCGCGGAAGGGAATGAGGCCGCCCTTGTTTTGCAGCACGGTCAGGGCTTCTTCGTGCCGGGCGTACTCAAGGGCGAGCAGCCGCGGGTCGGTGATTTCCTGGGCCAGCACGGGAATGCGCAGCCGCTTGAGCACCGATTGCTGCGGGGCTTTGTTGCCCGATGCGCCCTGCGCCAGGTAATCGGGGCGGTACGGAATGGGGGTTTCCGAGATTTCCCGGCCCGGGAACAGGAGTTGCCAGAGGACGTTTTCGGAGGCGTAAAGGTCGCCGGTGGCCGCCCGGAAGATGCGGGGGACGTCTTCGTCGCCTGCGGGAATGCCCAGCACGCCGCTCACCCACCGCTGGCCGGCCTGGTAAATGCGGTTGGCCTTGATCTCTTTTTTGAAGTGCAAGGAGAGGAAAAGGAATAGAAACGCGAAAGGAAGAAAAATTGCGGCCGTTCTTCTCAGGATTGATCTGTTCGGTGCGTCCTTTGTCATGTTCGATTCTCGGATGGTTTAGCCGGGTTTTTACGTAAATAAGTGCGTGCGGTCCGGGAAAACTTTCCACGTTTATATAATTTGTTGGATAAGCCCTATCCCCGCCTGCTGCCTCCTTAACACGGAAGCGCGGAAAACAGTTCTGTCCGTGCCCAAATAGCGCGGGAAGGCTTTGGCGATTGGGAATACCGGCAAGAGGACTTTTTGCGGAACCGGGAGGATGCAGAAGACTTCCCGGCGATTGGCGGCATTGAAAATGAGGGTTGTAACAGAAACGGGAGAAAGGTGTCGCGTCGCGGTACCGATTGCATGGCGGGAAAGCGTCGCATCGCGGGAAAGCGTCGCATCGCGGCTCCCCTCCTCGGAGGGGCCGGGGGTGGGTTTACCACCAGGAGACGAGTTACCCGGGGATCACCGCAAGCGGTGAATCCGCGAAGCATTTGCACTGCGTACACAGAGCATTTGGAACTGCGTAAAGGAAACTACCGTATTATGGTGATCCCTTGACGATGCGAGGCATATAAGTAAACCCACCCCCGGCCCCTCCGAGGAGGGGAGCCGCGATGCGCCCCCTTTCCGCCATGCGACGCCTTCCCGCCACGCGGTCTATACCGCGACGCCTTTACCGTGCGGCCCGTACGCGGTGCGGTCCCGGCGGGGGTCAGGGAGGAAAGCTTGCCAGGTGCCGAAAAAAATGCAAAGGGCGCAAGGGGAATGTGTCCTCCTTTGCGCCCTTCGCATTTTTCCCTTTGCGGTCTTTGCGTGAAACCCTCCTTACAGGTTGGTCTTCTTCATTTCCCCCACGGCAAAATCAACGGCGCGGGCCGTGAAGGCCATGTAGGTCAGCGACGGGTTTTGGGTGGAGGTGCTGGTCATGGAAGCGCCGTCGGTCACGAACACGTTTTTGCAGGCGTGCAGTTGGTTCCACTTGTTGAGCAGCGACGTTTTGGGGTCTTTGCCCATGCGTACGCCGCCCATCTCGTGGATGTCGAGGCCGGGGTTGCGCTTGTCGTCGCGGCTCCGGATGTTCTGGAAGCCGGCTTCGGTAAACATCTCGGTGAACTGCTCCACGTAGTCCTTCACCATCTTCTCGTCGTTGTCGTCGTAGGCCACCGAAATCTTCAGTTGCGGCATGCCGAACGGGTCTTTCAGGTTCGGGTCGAGGGCCACGTAATTGGTTTCCTTCGGAATGGTTTCGCCCATCATGTGCGAACTAACGTGCCAGCCGCCCAGCTTGGGGTTGAGCAGGCTTTGCTTGAGGCTGGCGCCGAGGCTGCTCTCGTCGGACTGCGCGGAACGGCCGCTGTAGATGCCGGCCGCGTAGCCGCGTAAAAAGCCGGTTTCCTGCTTGTACACGTTGCGGAAGCGGGGCATGTACGGGGAGTTGGGCCGGCGGCCTTCGGTGGTCACGTCAGGGAAGCCGTCGTACTCGGCCGATACGCCCGCCCGGTAGTTGTGGAAGGCCACGTACTTGCCCAGCAGCCCGTTGTCGTTGCCCAGGCCGTTGGGGAAGCGGTTCGACCTGGAGTTGAGCAGGATCAGGTTGGTGTTCAGCGCGGCGGCGTTCACGAAGATGATCCTGGCGTAGAACTCCATCGTCTCCTTCGTGTTGGCGTCAATCACCCGCACGCCGGTAGCCCGGCCCTTGGCCTCGTCGTAGATGATGGAGTGCACCACCGAGTGGGGACGCAGGGTCATTTTGCCGGTTTTGGCGGCCCAGGGCAGCGTGGAGGCGTTGGCGCTGAAGTAGGCGCCGAAGGGGCAGCCCCGTTCGCAGATGGTGCGGTGCTGGCACTGCGCCCGGCCCTGCTCGGTGTGGATGGCGTTGGGTTTGGTGATGTGGGCGGCGCGGCCCATGATCACGTGGCGGTCTTTGTACTTGCCGGCCACCTTTTCCTTAAAGTGCTTTTCGAGGCAGTTCCACTCGTGGGGCGGCAGGAATTCGCCGTCCGGCAGGGTGTCGAGGCCGTCCTTGTTGCCGGAGATGCCGGCAAACTTCTCCACGTAGCTGTACCAGGGGGCAATGTCCTTATAGCTGATGGGCCACTCCACGGCAAAGCCGTCGCGGGCGGGACCGTCGAAGTCAAACTGGCTCCACCGCTGCGTCTGGCGGGCCCACATCAGTGACTTGCCGCCCACCTGGTAGCCCCTGATCCAGTCGAAGGGCTTTTCCTGCACGTAGGGGTGCTCATTATCCTTCACGAAAAAGTGCGTGGTGCCTTCGTAGAACGCGTAGCATTTGCTGATGATGGGGTTCTGTTGTTTGATTTCCAGGGGCAACTGGCCCCGGTGTTCAAACTCCCAGGGGTTGCTCACGCCGGTGGGGTAGTCGGTGACGTGCTTTACGTCGCGGCCGCGTTCGAGCACCAGCGTGCGGAGGCCCTTGCCGGTGAGTTCTTTGGCGGCCCAGCCCCCGCTGATGCCGGAGCCGATCACAATGGCATCGTAGGTGACTGATTTCTTGGCGTCAATGGCAAAATTTGACATATTCGGGGAAGAGGAAATTTGAGAGTTGGGGAGTTTAAGAATTAGAGAATTGGAGAGTTCAAGCGTCGGCACATGATCCGTCCCCGCTCCCTCCGTCTCCTCATCAGGGCAATCATTTCATCCTGTGCATCAAGGTCCTACCTGGCCGCCACGGGTACGCAGCCGTGGTAGCGGCCCGGCATCATTTCGTACTTGGTGAGGTTGGTCATCACGTATTCGGAGGTCAGGTAGCCGCGGATGGTGAGGCCCTTGACCAGGCCGAAGCATTCTTTGCCTTCGCCACCGCCGGCTTCGAGGCCCTGGAGCAACGCCGTGCGGCCGGCCGGGTCGAGTGCCGCGAACGAGGCGGCGCCGTTCTTTCTGGCGGTCGCTTCCACGTTCGTGAGACCGCGGGCAAATACTTCCTGCACTTTCTTGTCGAAGCAGTCGGCCACCATCTTCTGCACGAACTGGTGGATGCCCAATTCCTTGGCCCCCGGGGTGTCGGTGGCGGGAATGATGGTTTCGACGATCTCGGCCAGCAGGGCCTCCTGGTTGGGGCTCAGCACGGTCGGGGCGGTTGCCACGGTGGTTTTGCTCCAGCCGCTGGCCCAGGCCGGCAGGCTCATCAGGCCCACGGCCGCCGCCATATTTTTAAGCGCTACGCGTCTTTGCATTGGGGTTGTTTGTATAGGTAGAAAGTAATTTGATCCAAATGATTTCTCGGGTAGCGCAACTTCCGTTCCTTGCCCGGTAGCTTTAATGCATTCCAGAGACTTGTACCAGCACGTATACCGCTATTGTGAATACCAGGCCAAGCCCGCTCAGGATGCCAAACGCAATTGCCCGGCTTTCAACCCTGAAGAACAGTACTGCCAACACCAACAGGAAAAGGAGCATCACGAATACACCGTTAGAATGCGGCAGCGGAAACAGGTCGGCTACCGCGTAGAGTGAACCGATGGTCAGGATAACGGCAGTTAAGAAATGTGCGGTTTTTTTCATCTTTTCCGTGCGCCCTTTCTGTGCGCCGCTCCGGGCCGGGCAAGCTAAGCTGACAGCAGTTCTTCAAGCATCCGCCTGTTTTTACTGGTCCTTTTCTCCAATCGACACTACCATGATCGGGTTGGTGAAAAGCAATCTCATTTGCAGGTTTCGTTTTTTTCCTTCTCCCGTTTGCAGCTTTACCGTGAGATCAATTTGTGCGGGCATTGACCTCATGGTACCCCCCCTTTCCATCGAGTAGAAAGCCGATTCAATGCAAGGCTCCTTTTCCAGTTTCTCCAAGAATGTGTCCACTACCCTGAAGTAATGCTCATCTGTTCCTGGATCTTCGGGCACGGGGGGATTCGCCTTGAAATAAGCATTCACCTTTTGTTCGCTTTTGCCCAAATACCGTTCCTGCAAATCATTACAAATGCCCGTGGTCGCGTCTGGCAACCGGAAAGACAGCAGCAATAAAACGACGGGCAGCAGAATGAGGCGTGGATGCATACTTTTACTGACTTTACACCAATTCCTAAAGAACGCAATTATTTGGCTTTATACAAACCCCGCGGGTCGTTTTCGAACCGGGTGTTTCGTATGGAAGCAGGGATGGTACACTGAGATGGTACACTGATTGAGTATGATGATTATGATCTGTTATGATTTCTTCCGGAATCCTTTATCAATCAGTCCCCATCATAATCATCATAATGAATCAGTGTACCATCTCAGTGTACCATCCCCATCCTACAGCGTAAACACGAAAGCCAGGCTCCCGATCACGAGGATGTAAATGAAGATTTCAATCAGCAGGAAAAGTTTGTTGGCTCTTTTGTAATCGCGTTTCACCGCTCAAAAATTAAGGTGTATCCTGGGAAACTTATATCCCAAAAATACCCTTTTGAGCGCCGTCGGGGGGTACGCGAATCGTTCTTTGAGGGAGGCCAAATGTTGCATTCATGGGCTGGGAAGGGTTTCTCGCGGATGACGCAGGAAGAATGGTATTCCCCCGTAAGAGTGGAGGAGCGGAAAAGCATAACTTTAGCGCCCCAAACCACTCGTACCACCAAACCAGTCGTATCATGAGTATCAGGAAGAATTATTCGAAGGAGTTTAAAGAGGAGGCCATCCGGTTGGCTCACCAGCACGGCAACCAAAGTCAGACGGCGCGTGATCTGGGAGTGCCCAGTAGTGTGCTGGGCCGGTGGATGAAAGAACTCAAAGAGGACCCGGAAAAGGCCTTTCCCGGCAAGGGGCACAGCAAAGAAGAAGAACTACGCCAGTTGCAACGGGAGAATCAACGCTTGAAGGAGACCGTCGAGATCCTAAAAAAGGCAGTAGGTATCTTCAGCAAGAGCTCCCAGTAAGATACCTCTTCATCCGGGAGCACACTCAGCAGCACGTGGTGGAACGTTTGTGTAGGGCAATGGAAGTATCGGTGAGTGGCTACTACGCCTGGCTGAAAAGACCGGAAAGCACTAGAAGACAGGCCAATAAGCAGTTGTTGGAACAAATTAAGCACGTTCATCAGCAGAGCCGGCAGACTTATGGGAGTCCCCGGGTGTACGTGGACTTGAAGAAACAGGGCGTGTCCTGTTCACAAAATCGGGTAGCCCGCCTCATGCAGGTTAACCAGATTGCCGCCCGTCGAAAGAAGAAGTATATGGTTACTACTGACTCTAAACATGGCTTGCCAGTGGCCGAAAACAAACTCAATCAGGAGTTTAAGGCCAAAAAGCCCAATGAGAAGTGGGTCACTGACATGACCTATATCTGGACCAAAGAGGGCTGGTTGTATCTGGCCGTGGTGCTGGACTTGTATTCCAGAAAGGTAGTTGGCTGGGCAATGGACGACAATATGGAGAAAGAATTAGTAATCAAGGCCTTAAAGATGGCCTTACTCAACAGAAAACCGCCACAAGGACTGCTTCACCACTCTGACCGGGGAAGCCAGTATGCCAGTAATGACTACCAGCAATTACTCAAGGACTATCGCATCACCTGCTCAATGAGCCGAAAAGGCAACTGTTACGACAACGCCGTCATGGAGAGCTTCTTTGCCACTCTCAAGCAGGAGTTAATTTACCGGCTGCCCTATCAGAGCCACCAGCAGACCAAGCAGGACATCTTCGAGTACATCCAAGTGTTCTACAATCGCAAGCGAATCCATTCTTCGCTGGGCTACTTGAGCCCACTCGAATTCGAAAATAATGGGCACCACCCGATGGCCGCTTAATCTTTTTCTCTCCTCCACCCTTTTGGGGGAAACCCAATTAGCCTCGGAGGGGTCGGGGGTGGGTTTGCCTCCAGGAGACAAGTTGCCCGGGGATCACCGCATTACTTTGATCTGCCCCACGTCAGTGCCCGACTTTAT
>CADCTQ010000275.1 GCA_902805615.1 uncultured Cytophagales bacterium | reverse complement strand
CATTACCGGCCTGCTTCCCTTCTCGCAGCTCAAGCTGGCCGCCGGCTCGGGCATTGCCCTCCAGCGCACCGTCGTGCTGGCCCTGCACCGCCGCAACTTCCGCGAGCTGGAACGGGAATGTCCCGAACTGGTGCGGCGGCTGGTGATGGTGATGACTTCGCGCATCCGCGAGTTTACCAAGGCCCAGGAACAACGCGACAAGATGCTCTCGCTGGGTAAGCTGTCGGCGGGCCTGGCCCACGAGTTCAACAACCCGGTGGCCGCCATTGCCCGCACCACCGCCGAACTCAAAAAGCGGGTGGACCGCCTGCCTGAACAGATGAACGAACTGGTCAAACGGCAGATCACGCCCCGCCAGATCGAAGCCATCACGGCGATGCTGCAGGAAAGGGCGGCGGTGGATGTCCCGTCGTTTTCGGCCCTGGCCCAGAGCGACCTGGAGGAGACGCTGACCGGCTGGATGGACGACCGGCAGGTACCCGACAGCTTTATCCTGGCCGAATCGTTCGTGCGGGGCGGCTTCGGGGTGGAAGACCTCGAAAACCTGGCCGCCCAGGTGCCGCCGTCGGCCCTGCCGCCCCTGCTGGAATGGATCGAAAGCACCCTGGTGATGGCGCGGCTGGTGGCCGAGATCGAAGCGGCCTCCCGCCGGATTTCGCAACTGGTGGAAAGCGTGAAAATCTACACGCACATGGACCAGGCCGTGGACAAGCAGCCGGTGGACCCGCACCGGGGCCTCGAAAGCACGCTGACGGTCCTGGGACACAAGCTGAGCGAAAAGCACATCCGGGTGGAAACCCAATTCATGGCCGACCCGCCCGTGCTGCTGGCGCACGTGTCGGAACTCAACCAGGTGTGGACGCACCTCATTGACAACGCCGTGGACGCCATGCCCGACGGGGGCACGCTGCGCATCAGGACGGAGCCCATGGGCAACTTCTTCCTGGTGCACATCATTGACAACGGCACGGGCATTCCGGCGGAAATCCTGCCCAAAATCTACGACCCGTTCTTCACCACCAAGCCCGTGGGCAAGGGCACCGGCCTGGGCCTCGACGTGGTGAACCGGCTGTTGCAAAACCACCAGGCCGCCATCAACGTCCAGTCCGAACCGGGCCAAACGCGGTTTACGGTGTCCTTTCCGCTGGGAGAGTAGCGATGCTCGATGTTCGATGCCCGGGATGGTGGGGCACGCCGGCGGGGTGGATGGAATTCAAAACATTATGCGGGCCGGCGTACCGGTAACTTTGCTGCCGTAACATGAACGCCACTGCCAAGGCCTGGACCAGGGAAATGATCTGGATCGCTGCGCTTTTTACGCTTGCGCTGGGAGCCAACTTTTTGATCTCCAAGCATTATTTGTTGGCTCCGGGCACCATTGACATCCAGGTGCACGATACGTATTACGTGATTGGCGGCTCTGACCGGGTGTTGACCCTTTTCCTCCTGGTCGCTGTGCCCGTTTACCTGGTCAAAGAAGCCAGGCACGGCTTCCGGGCGGCGTTGCCCAACGTCATCCTGGCTCTGCTGCTGATGGGCTTGCTGTTTCACTTGCTCGGCTGGCATTTGCTGCTGTACGCCTTGCTCCATCGCCGGGGCGGGTGGGTTACGTATCCACCTTTGGACGCCTTACCGGGACTGGTTGAACCGGCGCCCGGTTCTTACCTTGAATTCTGGAACGTGATTCTTTTAGGCCTGGAACTCCTGATCGCAGCGGGGCTTTTCCTGCTCGGCTACCGGACTGGAAAACGGAGCCAACCGGCGGAAAAAGACTAAACCCACCCGCTGCTTTCCTCCCGTGCATGTAAGCAACCACGCAACGCTTTTTCTGCGCCATCATTCACCGGTTTGCTCACGAACACAATATCCGCTGCGTCCATTTTTCTAGAATTGGTCACCGCGGGCAATTTTTAAATTAGGACTGATGCAAAAGGAATACGAAGACGAATACCAGCCCCTTGCAACGGGCCGTTACGCGAAGTCGTAGACGGTCACGGGGATGTCTTTGGCCGACAGTTGGGCCTGGATCAGCGGTTCGATCCGGTCCCACGTGCCCCCGGCGAGGCCGCAGCCGATGCGGGGCATGTGCACGGCAGCGCCCCTTTCTTGCGCAAACTGCCCTACCTTGGCGAGGCCGGCCGCCACGGCGTCGTAGCGGATGGGCGGGTTGCCGGCGGCGTCCTTGCGGGTGTCGCGCTGGCCGATGAGGTTGGCGACCCAGGTGTGTTCTTCTACGGGCACGAACTGCACCTGGCCGAGGGCGAAGTTTTCCTTCGAGGCAAACCATTCCCGGTACTGCCGTTCGGGTTCGGGCCACCGGGCCGAAATCGCCATGACGAAGCCTTTGCCCCAGCCGCCCACGTCGTTGCAGATGTGGACGATGATCTTGTTGCCCGGCCCGGCCGGGCTGGTTGCGTCTCCTTGTACGTATCGAATGTCGGTTGCCATGGGATTGTATGTATCGTTTGGGTCGTTGCCGGAAGCGGAGAAAGGCTGCGGCTACAGTTTGCTGATCTCGTCTTCGGTAAGCCCGGTCAATTTGGCAATGTCGGGGATGGACAGCCCCATTTGTTTAGCCGCCTTCGCTACTTCTACTTTGCCTTCCAGTTTGCCTTCGTCGAAAGCGGTGTCAATCACGCCTTGCAGGTCGCGGTAGACTTTCAGGCTGTTTTCGTAGTGGTCCCGTTCGGCTGGTCCCAGATCGGCAAGTTCGGCTTTCCGGATGGCTTGCAGAAATACTTCGTCTTTGAAATTGATTGCATTGTAAAGTAAATAAATGGGTATTTCGGCACATCATCCCCTCGCTGTCATTCCCGAAGGGAATCTTCTGTAGATACGGGGAATCAGACTGATACTACAAAAGATTCCCTTCGGGAATGACAGCGAGGGGGAGCTAACCCTAAATAACAACTTACTTTCTTTACAATGGGTGTGATTCAAAATTACGCACTTGAGCCGTTTGGCACTTAACGCAAGAGGAGGTGGATGAAAGCAAGCGGACGCTTGAAAG